>JAEZGJ010000319.1 GCA_023416965.1 Pseudomonadota bacterium
GGGCGCGGCCGGATCGCCGCCGGCACCGGCGCGGACCTCGTGGTCGTCCGCGGCCGCACCTGGACCGAACTCCTGTCGCGCCCTCAGTCCGACCGCACGGTCATCCGCGCCGGGCGCGCCATCGACACCACCCTGCCCGACTATCGCGACCTCGACACGCTTTGGAGCTGACCCCATGACGACAGGCGAGACGCAGAAAGGCGCTGCCTCCGGCGAAGCCCGGGCGCGCTACGACATCGACGGCCTCAAGGCGAAGCTCGCCGGCATCAAGACCGAGGACAATGCCAATCTGGTCCGCCAGAAGAGCCGCGACTTCTACTGGTATTCGCCGACGCTGAAGCGCCAGCTCGACCATGTCGTCGGCGACATCATCGTCTCGCCGGTGAGCGAGCAGGAGGTGGTGCGCGTCCTCGCCGCCGCCCACGAGCTCGGCATCCCGGTGACGCCGCGCGGCACCGGCACCGGCAATTACGGTCAGGCCATGCCGCTCGCCGGCGGCATCGTCCTCGACCTCTCCGGCATGAACAAGGTACTCACCGTCCAGCCCGGCCGCTTCGTCGCCGAGGCCGGCGCCGTCATTGCCGACATCGACAAGGTGGCGCGGCCGCAGGCGCAGGAAATCCGCATGCACCCCTCCACCTATGCCACGGCCTCGGTCGGCGGCTTCATTGCCGGCGGCTCCGGCGGCATCGGCTCCATCACCTGGGGTGGCCTGCGCGATGCCGGCAACGTGATCCGGCTCAAGGTCGTCACCATGGAGGCCAAGCCCCGGGTTCTGGAACTCACCGGCGACGACCTCGCCAAGGTGGCCCATGCCTATGGCACCAATGGCATCATCACCGAGGTGGAGATGCCGCTTGGCCCGGCCTATCCCTGGACCGACCTCTTCCTTGGCTTCGACAGTTTCGAGCGCGCGGCCGCCTTCGCCAACCTGCTCGGCGAGGCCGACGGCATCGCCAAGAAGAACGTCTCCGTCATCGCCGCGCCGGCGCCGCAGACCTATTTCCTGCGCCATCAGGACTACATGCTGCCGGACCAGCACGTGGTCGTCGCCGTCGTCGCCGATTTCGCCGTCGATGCGGCGCTGAACCTCGCCACCAAGGCGGGGGCGGAACTGCTGCTGCGCTCCGACAAGCTCGCCGACGAGGAGCGCCGCAAGCTGCCCCCCGGCTTCGAGCTCACCTGGAACCACACGACGCTCAGGGCGCTGCGCGTCGACCCGGCCATCACCTACCTCCAGGTGCTCTACCCCTTCCCCGATCAGGTGAAGCTCTCCGCCGCCATCGCGGAGCGCTTCGGCGACGAACTCATCAGCCACCTCGAATTCGTCCGCTTCGACGGCAAGGTGACCTGTTTCGGCTTGCCGATGGTGCGCTTCACCACCGAGGAGCGGCTCGAGGAGATCATGAGGATCCACGAGGACATGGGCGCCCCGCTCTTCAACCCGCACCGCTACACGCTGGAAGAGGGCGGCATGAAGCAGACCGATGCCGTCCAGCTCGCCTTCAAGAAGGAGGCCGATCCGCAAGGCCTGCTCAATCCCGGCAAGATGATCGCCTGGGAGGACCCGAGCTACGACTACAAGGCGGGCGGCACCTTCCTCTTCAAGGGCCTGGCGGCCGAGCCCGGCAAGGCGTGAGGCAGCGGCGGTCCTCCTGATGCGCGTCCTCGTCCTCTACTGCCATCCGAACCCGGAGAGCTACGGCGCGGCGCTGCACGGCGCCGTCGTCCGCAGCCTGACGGCCGCCGGCCACGCGGTGGACGACTGCGACCTCTATGCCGAAGACTTCCAGCCGGTGCTGAGCCGGCAGGAGCGCCTCGGCTATCACGACCTCGCACGCAACACCGATCCCGTCGCCGGCCATGTCGCGCGGCTGCGTGCGGCCGAGGCGCTGGTCCTCGTCTTCCCCGTCTGGAACTTCGGCTTTCCGGCGCTGCTGAAGGGCTATTTCGACAGGGTCTTCCTTCCCGGCGTCTCCTTCGGCCTCGTCGACGGGCGCAGCCGGGGCATGCTCTCCAACATCCGCCGCATCGGCGTCGTGACGACCTACGGCGCCACCTGGATGCGCGCCACGCTGATGGGCAACCCGCCGCGCAAGTTCTGCACCCGATCGCTGAAGGCGATTACCGGCTTCAGGGCCTCCGTCACCTATCGCGCTCACTACGACATGAACCGCTCGACGCCCGCGACGCGCAGCGCGTTCCTGTCACGGGTCGAGGCCGAGTTCGCGGGTTGGTGAGCCGGCTCGGGTGTGTCACGCTACCGTCACCATTGACGGCGAAACATGCGCCGGCTGCACATGCGCGGTCGCCGGGGCGCCTGTGTCCCGCTGAGGGGGGAATGGCATGACCAGGCCGAAGGACTCCGACAAGGGATCGCGCGAGCCCTACCGCAAGACGATCGGCGCCCATATCCAGCACGCCGCGCGGCTGCACCGCACGCTGGTGGCGCGCAAGCTGACCATCCTCGGCCTCTATCCCGGCCAGGAACAGGTGCTGAAGATTCTCGCCGAGGGTGGCGACATGACCATGGGCGAGCTCGCCGCCGCGCTGCGCGTCCGTCCCCCGACGGCCTCCAAGACGGTGGGCCGCCTTGCCGCCCAGGGCCTCGTCGAGCGTCGGGGCGGCGGCTCGTCCGACGGCCGCCTCGTCCAGGTCGGCCTCACCGCGGCGGGTGTCGAGAAGTCCGAGGCCATCGACGACCTCTGGTTCGCCGCCGAGGACGAGATGCTGGCCGACTTGGATGGCAAGGACGTCAAGCGCCTTCGCAAGCTCCTGCGCCGCATGGAAAAGACCCTGCGCCCCCACGCCGAAGAGCAGCCCGACGAGGACGACGAGGTCGAGGAGGCCTGAGGGGCCTCAGGCCTTCGGCGCCATGGCGCGATAAGCCTCGATCACCAGCGCGTCGTCGGCCTTGCCCAGCCCCATCCCGGAGGCGGCTAGAAAGAGCTGGTGCGCGGCGGCGGCGAGGAAGAGCGGCGCCCGTGTGGCGTGGCCCGCATCCAGCACGATGCCGAGATCCTTGACGAAAATGTCCACCGCCGAGGTCACCGGCGGGTCTTCCATCAGCATGCGCGGGCCGCGGTTGTTGAGCATCCAGCTCCCCGCCGCGCTGGAGCCGTAGATCTCCAGCAGCACCCTCGTGTCGAGCCCGGCGCGTTCGCCGAGGGCGAGCGCTTCCGCCGCGGCTGCGATGTGCACGCCGCAGAGCAGCTGGTTGATGGTCTTCACCATGGCGCCGTCGCCGGCCTTCTCGCCGACGCGGAACAGGCGCGAGCCCATGACCTTCAGCACCGGCTCTGCGGCATCCAGCACGGCGGCCGGACCCGAGGCCATGATGGTGAGCGTCCCCGCCTCCGCGCCGACGACGCCGCCCGAGACCGGCGCATCGACGAAGCGGCGCTGGCTCGCCGCCACCTTCTCGCCGATGGCGGCGGCGCGCGCCGGCGCGCAGGTGGCGCAGAGCACGACGATGGCGTCTGGCGCCAGCGCCTCCAGAGCGCCGGTCTCGAACAGCACCGCCTCCGCCTGGTCGGCATTCACCACCATCATCACCAGCATCTCGGCGCCGCTCGCGGCCTCCTTCGCCGAGGGGAAGGGCGTGCCGCCGTTCTCCTTCAGCCAGGCGAGGGCGGCCGGGTTCACGTCGGTGCCGTGGACGGTGTGGCCGGCCTTCACGAGGTTCGCCGCCATGGGACGTCCCATGGCTCCGAGGCCGGCAAAGCAGATGGTGGTCATGGGCAAGGTTCCGGGCAGGGCGGTGAAACGATTCGCCTGACCGTCATGCCCGGCCCGGCGCCGGGCATCCACGGTTTTCTGGGCGGAGCCGCTATTCCTTCACGGCGCCGGTCATGGCCGAGACGTAGTGCTCGACGAAGAAGGCGTAGAGGATGACGAGCGGCAGCGAGCCGACCAGCGCGCCGGCCATGAGCGACCCCCAGCGGAAGACGTCACCGTCGACGAATTCCGAGACGATGGCGGTCGGGACCGTCTTGTTCGGGTTCGAGGAGATGAAGGTCAGGGCGTAGATGAACTCGTTCCAGCACAGCGTGAAGGCGAAGATGAAGGCCGAGATCAGGCCCGGAACCGCCAGCGGGATGATGATCTTCACCAGGATCTGCCAGCGGCTCGCCCCGTCGATCAGCGCGCATTCCTCCAGCTCGTAGGGGATGGTCTTGAAATAGCCCATCAGCAGCCAGGTGCAGAACGGGATGAGGATGGTCGGATAGGTGAGGATCAGGGCGAAGGGCGTGTCGAACAGGCCGTAGACATGGATGATGGTCGACAGCGGGATGAACAGGATCGAGGGCGGCACCAGATAGGCGAGGAAGATCAGGCCGCCCACGGTCTGCGCGCCGCGGTAGCGGATGCGGGTGATGGCATAGGCCGCGAGCACCGAGGCGACGATGGAGAGGAACGTGGCGCAGACCGCCACGAACATCGTGTTCCAGAGCCAGGTCGGATAGTTCGACTCGAACAGCAGCTTGTAGAAGTGCCGGAAGGTCGGCTCGCCCACCCACAGCGGGTTGCCGCCGTGCAGGTCCAAGAGGTCCTGGTCCGGTTTGATGGACGTGATGAACATCCAGTAGAACGGAAACAGCAGCACGATCATGATGATGAAGAGCGGCAGATAGACCGTCACGGTCTTGCGCGGCAGGCTCTCCAGATAGCTCATGCCCTCGGAATGGTCGTCCTTGGCGGAGGACCGGCCGATGGCGGCGAGGGCTGCGGTGGACTTCGGATCGGTTCCGGCGGTGGCGGTCATGACAGGGCTCCGTCGGCGGGGGACAGGCGGGGGACGGGCGGGCGGCGCTCAGTCATTGCTCTCACCCTGCTGCCACTTGCGGCGCTGCAGGCCGAACCACGAGAACATGATGGCGGCGAGCAGGAAGGGCACCATGGAGATGGCGATGGCGGCGCCCTCGCCGAGATTGCCGCCGAGAATGCCGCGCTGGTAGGACAGCGTCGCCATCAGGTGGGTAGCGTTGACCGGCCCGCCGCGCGTCATCGCCCAGATCAGCTGGAAGTCGGTGAAGGTGAAGAGCACCGAGAAGGTCATCACCACGGCGATGATCGGGGTCAGCAGCGGATATGTCACGTAGCGGAAGTTCTGCCACTTGGTGGCGCCGTCCAGCGTCGCCGCCTCGTAGAGCGAGGGCGACACGGTCTGCAGGCCGGCCAGCAGCGTGATGGCGATGAAGGGAATGCCGCGCCAGATATTGGCGAAGATCACCACGCACTGGGTGAGGAAGGGGTCGCCCATCCAGTTGATCGGCGAGGACCGGTCGATGAAGCCGAGCTTCACCAGCCCCCAGGTGATGACCGAGAACTGGGTATCGAAGATCCACCAGAAGGCCACGGCCGACAGCACGGTCGGCACGATGAACGGGATCAGTACCACCGAGCGGATGAAGGCCTTGAACGGCAGGTTGTTGTTGAGCAGCAGGGCCAGATAGAGGCCGATGGCGAATTTCACCGCCGAGGCGACGAAGGTGAAGACGAGGGTGAAGACGAGGGCATGGATGAAGTCCCGGTCCTCAAGGAGCCACTCGAAGTTCTCGAGGCCGACGAAGCGCCCCTCGCGGCCGATGCGCGCGTCGGTGAAGCTCATCCACAGGCCCTTGCCCAGCGGATAGACGAGGAAGAGCACCAGGAAGGCCATGGCCGGCACCATGAACCAGAAGCCGAGCCAGTTGCGGTTGACCTTGAGCTGGTCCCACGCCGAGGGCTCGCCCGCAGGGGGGCGCGCTGTGGTGCGGGCGACGGCGGCATCGGCCATGACGGTCTCCGGAATTCTGCGGAACCGGGGGCGGCGAACCCCCCCCCGCCCGGAAAGGTGATCGGGCGGCCCCCCCGC
>JAEZGJ010000097.1 GCA_023416965.1 Pseudomonadota bacterium
CGATTGGGCCAGGCGCCAGCGTCGCCAGAAAGCGCGACGCCGTGGTCTCCCTCCCCTTGGAACAAGGGGAGGGTCAGGGTGGGGCATGGGACCGTAAGCTCGGCCCTCCCGTCCTCACGCCCTCAGCGTGCCGCCGGTCTTCTTCGTCACCTCGGCGACGATCTTCGCCGCCACGGCGTCGATCTCCGCGTCGGTGAGCGTCTTGTCCTTCGGCTGCAGCGTCACCGCGATGCCGACCGACTTCTTCGCCTCGTCGATGCCCTTGCCCTCGTAGACGTCGAAGACCTGCACGCCGGTGATGAGCTGCTTGTCGACGCCCTGCGCCGCCTTGACGAGATCGCCCGCCTTCACCGACCGTTCCACGAGGAAGGCGAAGTCGCGCTCCACCGGCTTGAAGGGCGAGAGCACGAGCTGAGGCTTGGTGCGGGTCGGGCGCACCTTCGGCGGCGGCAGCTTGTCGAGCAGGATCTCGAAGGCCAGCACCGGCCCTTTCACGTCGAGCGCTTCCAGCACCCGCGGATGCAGCTCTCCGAAGGACCCGAACACCGTCTGCGGACCCATCTGGAACGTGCCGGAGCGGCCGGGATGGAACCAGGCGGGACCGCCCTGCACCACCTGAATGCCCGCCATCGGCGCGCCGACGGCGGCGAGCACCGCCATGGCGTCCGCCTTGATGTCGTAGACGTCGGCGGTCGCCGTGCCCTGCCAGTGTCGTCCGGTGCCGCCGGGCTTCGCCAGACCGCGGCGCAGGCCTGTGGCGGCCATGAACTGGTCCTCGGGACGATCGCCCTTGAAGACCTGCCCGACCTCGAACAGGGCGACGTCGCCATAGCCGCGATCGGCATTGCGCTGGGACGCGGCGGCGAGGCCGACGAGCAGCGTCGGCCGCATGTCCGAGAGGTCGGAGGCGATGGGGTTGGCGAGCGCCAGCGCCGGCTGGCCGCCGCCGAACAGCTCGGCCTGGGTCCTGGAGATGAAGCTCCAGGTCACCGCCTCCACCATGCCGCGCCCGGCCAGCGTGCGCTTGGCCATGCGGGTGCGCTTCTGGATGAGCGTCAGCACCGGCTTCGGCACCGTGCCGCCGCGGTCGAGCGGAGTGGAGGGCACGCGGTCGACGCCGGCGATGCGCATCACCTCTTCGGTCAGATCCGCCTTGCCGTGGATGTCGGGACGCCAGGACGGCGGCGACACCTTCACCATCGGCCCGTTGCCCGACACGTCGAAGCCGAGCGCCTCGAGAATGCGCTTCTGCTCGCGGTCGGTCACGTCGAGGCCGGTGAGGCGGCGGGTCTCGGAGAGGGGGAAGTTGATGATGAAGCCCGTATCGGGAATGGCGCCTTCCAGCGTCACGTCGGAAGGCTCGCCGCCGCACAGGTCCATGACCAGCTTCGTCGCCAGCTCCACGCCGGGCAGGGTGAAGTTCGGGTCGACGCCGCGCTCGAAGCGGTAGCGCGCATCGGTGACGATGCCGAGATTGCGCCCGGTGCGGGCAATGTCCATGGGGTCCCAGAGGGCCGATTCGATGAGGACGTCGGTCGTTCCCTCGTCGCAGCCCGAATGCTCGCCGCCCATGACGCCGGCGATGCTCTCCACGCCGTTGTCGTCGGCGATCACCGTCTCGTGGCCGGTGAAGCCGTAGACCCGGCCGTCGAGGCCGAGCACGGTCTCGCCCGCCTTCGAGCGCCGCACCACCAGCGTGCCGGCGACCTTCCTGGCGTCGAAGACGTGGAGCGGCCGGCCACGGTCGAAGGTGACATAGTTCGTGATGTCCACCAGCGCATTGATGGGCCGAAGGCCGATGGCCTTGAGGCGCCGCTGCATCCAGTCCGGGGACGGGCCGTTCTTCACGCCGCGCACGAGGCGCAGGGCGAAGGCGGGGCAGTACTTCTCCTCGCCCGCAGCGAAGGCCAGCTCGACCTTCTGCGAGTTCGGGAAGGCGCCCTTCACCTGCGGGACCACGTCGGTCTTCAGCTTGCCGAGGCCCGCCGCGGCGAGGTCTCGGGCAATGCCGTGGATGGAGGTGCAGTCCGGCCGGTTCGGCGTCAGGTTGATCTCGATGACGGGGTCGGAGAGCTGCGCCCAGTCGACATAGCGCGCGCCGAGGGGAGCATCGGCCGGCAGGTCGATGATGCCGTCATGGTCCTCGGAGAGTTCGAGTTCGGCCGACGAGCACAGCATGCCGCGGCTCTCGACGCCGCGGATCGTGCCGACGCCGAGCGTGATCCCCTTGCCGGGGATGAAGGTGCCGGGCGGCGAGAAGACCGACTTCATGCCGGCGCGGGCGTTCGGCGCGCCGCAAACGACCTGAACCGGGTCGCCGGAGCCGGTGTCGACCATGCAGACGCGCAGCCGGTCGGCATTGGGGTGCTGCTCGGCCGAGATGACATGGGCGATGGTGAAGGACGCGAGCTTGGCGCCGGGATCGTCCAGCCCCTCGACCTCCAGGCCGATGCGGGTGAGCGTCTCGGTGATCTCGGCGAGGGAGGCCTCGGTGTCGAGATGGTCCTTGAGCCAGGAGAGGGTGAATTTCATCGGATGTCTCCCTCAGCTCGACAGGCCGCCGGCCAGCGTCGGCAGGTCGAGCGGGCGGAAGCCGTAATGCGACAGCCAGCGCACGTCGGCCTCGAAGAACTGGCGGAGGTCGTTGATGCCGTATTTCAGCATGGCGATGCGATCGATCCCCATCCCCCAGGCGAAGCCCTGGTAGACGTCCGGGTCGAGGCCGCAATTGCGGATGACGTTGGGGTGGACCATCCCGCAGCCGAGGATTTCCAGCCAGTCCTCGCCCTCGCCGAAGCGCACCTCGCCGCCCTGGCGGTTGCACTGGATGTCGACCTCCATGGAGGGCTCGGTGAAGGGGAAGAACGAGGGGCGGAAGCGCATCTTCACGCTGTCGACCTCGAAGAAGGCCTTGCAGAACTCCTCGAGGATCCACTTGAGATGGCCGATATGGCTGCCCTTGTCGATCACCAGGCCCTCGACCTGGTGGAACATCGGCGTATGCGTCTGGTCGCTGTCGCAGCGATAGGTGCGGCCCGGGCAGATGACGCGGATCGGCGGCTTGCTCGACAGCATGGTGCGCACCTGCACCGGCGAGGTGTGGGTGCGCAGCAGCATGCGCTCGCCGTCCGCCTTCGGATTGAAGAAGAACGTGTCGTGCATCTCGCGGGCAGGATGACCCTCGGGGAAGTTCAGCCTGGTGAAATTGTAGTCGTCGGTCTCGATGTCCGGCCCTTCGGCGATGGCGAAGCCCATATCGGCGAAGATGGCGGTGAGCTCGTCCATCACCTGGCTGATCGGGTGGATGCGGCCGGTCTCGGTCGGGCTCTCGCGCACCGGGAGCGTGACGTCGACCGTCTCGGCGGCGAGGCGAGCATCGAGGGCGGCGCTCTTCAGCACCTCGCGGCGGAGGGTGAGCGCCTCCGTGACGCGGTCCTTCACCTGGTTGATGGCGGCGCCGGCGGTCTTGCGTTCCTCCGGCGCCATCTGGCCGAGGGTCGCCAGCAGGGCGGAGAGCGAACCCTTCTTGCCGAGGGCAGCGACACGCACCGCCTCCAGGGCCGCCTCGTCGGCAGCGGCGGCGATCTGCGCCGTCAGGTCGTTTTCGAGCGTTGCGAGATCGGTCATGGCTGAGGTCACGGGTGATGGGGCTGGGATCGTGTGGCGGGTGGCGGAAGGCGCGTCAAGCCGCGAACGAAAAAGCCCGCGCCACCCTCGGGGAGGGTCGCGCGGGCCGAATTGTCAGACTTCAGGAGCGAGAAGTCAGGCGTTCGCCGGCAGCGATCCCTTGGCCTTTTCGACCAGGGCCGCAAAACCGTCCGGCGCCGTGATGGCGAGGTCGGACAGGACCTTGCGGTCGACGGCGATGCCGGCGCCGATGAGGCCGGCGATGAAGCGCGAATACGTCAGGCCGTGCTCGCGGACGGCGGCGTTGATGCGCTGGATCCAGAGGGCGCGGAAATTGCGCTTCTTGTTGCGCCGGTCGCGCGTGGCGTACTGCATCGACTTGTCGACGGCAGCCTTCGCGGCGCGGATGGTGTTCTTGCGGCGGCCCCGGAAGCCGGAGGCGGCCTTGAGGACTTTCTTGTGCTTGGCGTGGGACGTGACGCCCCTTTTGACGCGGGCCATGGCTGATCTCTCTTACAATTTCGTTGGGGTGCTTCTCGAACCGGGCCGATCAGCCGTTCGGGAGGAAGTACCGCTTGACGTTGTAGGCATCGGTTTCGAACATGGCAGTGGTGCCGCGATGCTCGCGGATCTGCTTGTTCGACCGCTTGATCATGCCGTGGCGCTTGCCGGACTGGGTGTACATCACCTTGCCGGTCGCCGTGATCTTGAAGCGCTTTTTGGCGCCCGACTTCGTCTTCATCTTGGGCATTTGGCTCTCTTCATTCGTTGCGAGGCGCCCGTCTGCCGGCCCGAAGACCGGCGGGGTTCCTCTGAAGGCTCAAGGGTGAGCTTTCGGGATCGCCACGGCAGCCCTGATCAGCCGGTCGATCCGAAGAGCCGGGCGTATACAGGAGAAGGGGCGGGCCGGCAAGAGGCCGGTGGCGGCCTCAGCGGCGGGCGCGGGCGGTGGCGTAGGCTGGCGCCGGCGAGGCGGGCAGCCGATGCCCTCCGCGGGGGCCCGCATCGTGCTCCTTCGGCAGCAGCATGACCGCCGCGCCCATCTGCACGCTGGCGAAGGTGAGGCCGAGGAAGAAGGTCAGCACCGAGACCGCGAGGGGCGCCACGTCCGAGCCGGAGGCGAGCGTGGCGAAGCCGCCGATGTCGAAGACGATGAGGGAAGCGACGAAGAACCCGGCGATCCCGAAGCCGATCACGGCGTGGACGAGAAGGAACTGCAGGAGCTTCGGCATGGCGGCCTCCCGACCCGGATGCGGGAGGCATCCGCGGGTGTAACGGGGGGAACGACGTCCTGTTCCCATGGGCCGCGATACGACGCAACCCGCTCTGCCGATCACCCATCTTGCGCGGCGGGCATGAGTGGCGGGATGGTAGCGCCCCACGAGGAGTAACGAGAATGCCCAAGGGATACTGGATCGCCCGCGTCGACGTGAACGACACGGAATCCTACAAGAACTACGTCGCCAAGAACGGCATCGCCTTCGCCAAGTTCGGCGGCCGCTTCGTCATCCGCGGCGGCAAGTACGAGACGCTGGTCGGCACCAGCCGCTCGCGCAACGTCGTCATCGAGTTCCCCAGCTACGAGCAGGCCCTCGCCTGCTGGCACTCGCCGGAATACCAGGCGGCGCGCGCCGAGCAGAAGGGTGGCGCCGAGATGGACGCCATCGTCATCGAGGGCTACGACGGCCCGCAGCCCGGTTGAACCGGTGGACCTTCGCTTCCGGTCCAGCCCCCGCCGCTGGCTGGTGGCTCTGGTTCTGCTCGCGGTCATGGCGGCACTCGCCATGACCGTGGGACTCCCCTGAGGCCGTCAGCCCCCTGTCGCCTCGATGACATCGTCGAGCGTCCTGAGGCCCGGCCGCGGCGAGTTGACGAGCACGGCCATATTGCCCGGCGCGTGCTTGTTGGCCTGCATCAGAGCATGGGCCGCCGGGATCTTGTCCCAAGGGAAGAGTTCGCTCATGCAGGGATCGACCCGGCGGTCGAGGACGAACTGGTTGGCCGCCGCCGCCTGCTTGAGGTGCGCGAAATGCGAGCCCTGGATGCGCTTCTGCCGCATCCAGACATAGCGGGCGTCGAAGGTGATGTTGAAGCCTGAGGTGCCGGCGCAGAACACCACCATTCCGCCGCGCTTGGCGACAAGGCAGGAGACCGGGAAGGTCGCCTCGCCCGGATGCTCGAAGACGATGTCCACGTCCTTCTTGCCGGTGATGTCCCAGATCGCCTTGCCGAACTTGCGGGCCTCCTTGAGCCAGACGCTGTACTCGTCCGAGTTCACCGTCGGCATCTGGCCCCAGCAGGCGAAGTCCTTGCGGTTGATGACGCCCTTGGCGCCGAGCTGCAGCACGTAGTCGCGCTTGGTCTCATCGGAGATGACGCCGATGGCATTGGCGCCGGCCGCCGCGACGAGCTGGACGGCGAAGACGCCGAGGCCGCCCGAGGCGCCCCAGACAAGGACGTTGTCGCCCGGCTTCAGCGTGTGCGGCGGGTGGCCGAACAGCATGCGATAGGCAGTGGCCAGCGTCAGCGTGTAGCAGGCGGCCTCCTCCCAGGGCAGATGCTTCGGCTTCTCCATGAGCTGGCGCGACTGGACGCGGCAGAACTGGGCGAAGGACCCGTCCGGGGTCTCGTAGCCCCAGATGCGCTGCGAGGGCGAGAACATCGGGTCGCCGCCGTTGCACTCCTCGTCATCGCCGTCGTCCTGGTTGCAGTGGACGATGACCTCGTCGCCGACCTTCCAGCGCTTGACCTTGGCGCCCACCGCCCAGACGATCCCCGAGGCGTCGGACCCGGCAATGTGGAAGGGATGCTTGTGGCCGTCGAGCGGCGAGATCGGCTGGCCGAGGCCGGCCCAGATGCCGTTGTAGTTCACGCCGCCGGCCATAACGTAGATGAGCACCTCGTCCTCGCCCAGCGACCAGGTCGGCACCACTTCCACCTTGAAGGACTGTTCCGGCGGACCGTGACGGTCCTTGCGGATCGCCCATGCATACATGTTCGCCGGCACGTGGCCGAGCGGGGGGACCTCGCCGAACTCGTAGAGATCCTTGACGGGGCGCGACTGGGGGGTGGGAGCGACGGCTGCCATTGGTGTTACCTCGGGTGTCGGGCGCCTTCTCGAGGGGGCGCTTCAGGCGGCGATTATGTGCAGTGCAACATGGATGTGCAAGCGCGAAATGCCGGGTCCGGAAGCTGCACCATCGCCCCTTCGGCCGATCCGATCGCCCCCTCCACGGCAACGGGCGAACCCCTACCCTGTTCCCGCCGGCGGTATTTTTTACCGAAGGCGGGGACCCGCCGGACGGCGCGCGCGTTGCCCTCCCGCGGTTCCGACCTTCGTCGGCATCCGCGTGATGTCTTGCGCCCCGCCGGCGACAGCGGCAGCGCGACCGGAGGAGGATCGCATCATGCCCGTCGAAAGTCTGCTCGTTCTCATTCTCGTCGGCGCCATTGCCGGATGGCTGGCCGGCCTCATCGTCAAGGGCTTCGGCTTCGGGCTCGTCGGCAACATCGTCGTCGGCATTCTCGGCGCCCTCATCGCCACCTGGCTCTTCCCCCGGCTCGGCGTCTCGCTCGGCCGCGGGATCATCTCGGCCATCATCAGTTCGACACTCGGCGCCGTGATCCTGCTGGTCATCGTCGGCTTGATTCGCAGGGCCTGACCTGCGACCCGGCCCCCTTTGAGGCGGGCCGAGCCATGCCCCTTTCGCTGCATTGCAATAAATCGCATGGCGGCACAGAATGATCGCCAAAGAACCCGCTCGGGAGGCGACAGTGCGCAGCAACGACAAGCGCGACAAACCCTGGCTGATCCGCACCTATGCCGGTCATTCCACGGCCGAGAAGTCCAATGCGCTCTATCGCGCGAACCTCGCCAAGGGGCAGACAGGCCTTTCCGTCGCCTTCGACCTGCCGACCCAGACGGGCTACGACGCCGACCACGTCCTCGCCCGCGGCGAGGTCGGCAAGGTCGGCGTTCCCGTCTCCCACCTCGGCGACATGCGCACGCTCTTCGACGGCATTCCGCTCGCCGAGATGAACACCTCGATGACGATCAACGCCTGCGCCGCCTGGCTGCTGGCGCTCTATGTCGCGGTCGCCGACGAGACCGGAGCGCCGCGCACGAAGCTCGCCGGCACGACCCAGAACGACATCCTGAAGGAATACCTGTCGCGCGGGACCTACGTCTTCCCGCCGGAACCTTCGCTCAGGCTGACCAAGGACACCATCCTTTTCACCACGGCCGAGATGCCCAGGTGGAACCCGATGAACGTCTGCTCCTATCACCTGCAGGAGGCGGGGGCGACGCCGGTGCAGGAACTCGCCTTCGCACTCGCCAACGCCATGGCCATCCTCGACACGGTGAAGGCGTCCGGCGAGGTGCCGGAGGGCGGCTTCGGCGAGGTGGTCGGCCACATCTCCTTCTTCGTCAACGCCGGCATGCGGTTCGTCACCGAGATGTGCAAGATGCGCGCCTTCGTCGAGCTCTGGGAGGAGCTGGTCGAGACGCGCTACGGCGTCACCGACCCCAAGCACAAGCTGTTCCGCTACGGCGTCCAGGTGAACTCGCTCGGCCTCTCCGAGCAGCAGCCCGAGAACAACGTCTACCGCATCCTCATCGAGGCGCTGGCGGTGACCATCTCCAAGAAGGCGCGCTGCCGCGCCCTGCAGCTTCCCGCCTGGAACGAGGCCCTCGGCCTGCCGCGCGCCTGGGATCAGCAATGGTCGCTGCGCCTCCAGCAGATCCTGGCCTACGAGACCGACCTCCTCGAATTCGGCGACCTCTTCGACGGCAATCCGGCGGTCGCCGCCAAGGTCGAGGCACTGAAGGCCGAGGCCGGCGCCGAGATGAAGCTGATCGAGGAGATGGGCGGGGCCATCGCCGCCGTGCCCTACATGAAGTCCAAGCTCGTGGAGAGCAACACGAAGCGGCTGGAGGCCATCGAGAGCGGCGAACAGGTCGTGATCGGCGTCAACCGGTTCACCGAGACCGAGCCCTCGCCGCTCACCACCGGCGAAGGCTCCATCATGGTGGTCGATCCAGCGGTCGAGGCCCAGCAGGTCGAGAGCCTGAAAGCCTGGCGCGCCGCCCGCGATGCGAGGGCCGTGGAGAAGGCGCTCGCGGAGCTGCGCGCCGCCGCACAGGAGGGACGCAATGTCATGGAGCCCTCCATCGCCGCCGCCAAGGCGGGCGTCACCACCGGCGAATGGGGCCAGGTGCTGCGCGAGGTCTTCGGTGAGTACCGCGCCCCCACTGGCGTCGGCCGCGCCGCCCGCGCCGAGAGCGGCGACCTCGCACCCATCCGCGCCGAGGTGGAGAACGTCTCGCGCCGCCTCGGCCGCCGCATCAAGTTCCTCGTCGGCAAGCCGGGCCTCGACGGCCATTCCAACGGCGCCGAGCAGATCGCGGTGCGTGCCCGCGACTGCGGCATGGAGGTGGTCTACGAGGGCATCCGCCTCACCCCCGCCGAGATCGTCAACGCGGCGCTGGAGGAAGGCGTCCACGTCGTCGGCCTGTCGATCCTCTCCGGCAGCCACATTCCCCTCGTCACCGAGGTGATGGAGCGGATGCGCGCCGAGGGGCTGGACGACGTGCCGGTCATCGTCGGCGGCATCATCCCGCCCGAGGACGAGGCCCAGTTGAAGACCGCCGGGGTCGCGGCGGTCTACACGCCGAAGGATTTCCAGCTCAACGCCATCATGGCCGACATCGTCCGGATCGTCGGCGAGGGCGCAAGACAGGCGGCGTAAGGGCCACACGCCGAGGCGACGGGCTGGTCAAGGGCAAAGGGGTGAGGCTCCGCCCCCTCCACCCTGCCCTGATGACCTCGGCGGCGATCTATGCCAGCTTCGCCGCCCCTGTGAGACCGTCTGCCATGCTCCCTCCCCTCCGCGACTACGACGCCCTCGTCCGCGATTTTCGCTGGCAGGTGCCTGCCCGCTACAACATCGGCACCGACGTCTGCACCCGCTGGGCGCGGGCCGAGCCGGACCGCGTCGCCATTCTCTGGAAGAAGCCGGACGGCCGGGTCGAACCGGTCACCTACGGTCGACTGGAAGACGCCTCCAACCGCCTTGCAAACGTGCTCATTGCAAGTGGTGTGAAGCGAGGCGACAGGGTTGCCCTCGTGCTGGCCCAAGGCGCCGCTGCGGCCATCGCCCACGTCGCCATCTACAAGATGGGCGCCATCGCCGTCCCCCTGGCCGCCCTTTTCGGCATCGATGCGCTGGCATTCCGCCTTGGCAATTCCGGCGCACGGGCGCTCGTCACCAATGCCGAGGGCGTCGCCAAGGTGGCGCAGATCCGCGACCAACTCGTCGATCTCTCCGTGGTCCTGTCCGTCGATGGCCCCGCCGACGGCGTCGACGACTTCTACGCCGCGCTGGGGCGGGCATCGTCGTCCTTTGCCCCGATAGACACCGCGGCCGACGACCCCGCAATGATGATCTACACCTCCGGCACCACCGGACAGCCAAAGGGCGCGCTCCACGCCCACCGGGTGCTGCTCGGCCACCTGCCGGGCGTGCAGATGCCCCATGACGGCTTCCCTCAGCCCGGCGATCGCATGTGGACCCCGGCCGACTGGGCTTGGGCCGGGGGCCTTCTCAACATCCTCCTGCCGGCGCTGCACTTCGGCGTGCCGGTCGTCGCCCGCAAGTTCGAGAAGTTCGATGCGGACGAGGCCTTTGCCCTCATGGCGGAGATGGAGGTGCGCAACGCCTTCGTACCGCCGACGGCGCTGCGCATGCTGCGCTCGGTCGAGAACCCGCGGGCGAGGCATGACCTGAAGCTGCGCACCCTGGCCTCCGGCGGCGAGGCGCTCGGCGCCCCGACCTACGAGTGGGGCCGCGAGGCCCTCGGCCTCACCATCAACGAGTTCTACGGCCAGACGGAGTGTAACCTCGTCCTCGCCTCCTCGGGCGCCATGGGCATCTCCCGCGCCGGTGCCATCGGCAAGCCGGTGCCAGGCCATCAGGTCGCGGTGATCCGCCCCGACGGCTCCCTCTGCGATCCCGGCGAAACCGGGCAGATCGCCGTGCGGCGGCCAGATCCCGTCATGTTCCTCGAATATTGGGGGCGACCCGAGGCGACCCGAGACAAGTTCATCGCCGACTGGATGGCCACCGGCGACCAGGGTCATGCCGACGAGGACGGCTACATCCATTTCGTTGGCCGCGACGACGACGTCATCACCTCCGCCGGCTATCGCATCGGGCCCGGCGAGATCGAGGACACGCTGCTGAAGCATCCCGCCGTGTCACTCGCAGCCGCCGTCGGCAAGCCCGACGAGTTGCGCACCGAGATCGTCAAGGCCTTCATCGTGCTGAAGGACGGCGTCGAGCCCTCGACGGACCTCGCCGACCGCATCCGTGACTTCGTAAAGACACGTATGTCGGCCCATTCCTACCCGCGCGAGGTGGAATTCATCGACGAATTGCCGATGACTACGACGGGCAAGATCATCCGGCGCCTGCTGCGCGACCGCGCCTGAGCCTCAGCGCCGCAGCCACCGCTTGGCGAGGACCTTGGCTGCAGCCAAGCCGCGGCGCCAGGCGAGCGCGACGCGGAAGCGAACACCCGGGGGCCGCTCCGCTACGGCGATGAAGCGGGTGGCCAGCGCCATGCGGCCCGGCCAGATTCGTTCGATCATGGGATGGCCGGGGATGGCGCACGAATCCACGAACCGCACGCCTGAAGCTCCAAAGGCGGCGGCACCGATGGCGTGGGAGAGAAGCAGTCCCGGGGAGAAGCGCGCGAAGGCTTCGTCATAGGCCGTCTTGAGGTACCAGGCGCGCGTACCCGCCGTCAGGACCAGCCCGGCCGCGATCGGCTTGCCGTCGAGCAGCAGCATGTCGATCTGCGCCGCGCCGCGGGAGGCGAGACCGGCGACCGCCTCCTCGAAGAAGGCGCGCGTCGCCGGTGTCGCGGCGAGCGCCGTGCCGCGCCGGCCCTTCCACCCCTTGGCCTCGAGGGCGAGGAAGGCCACGACGGCTGCAGGAAGGGCGTAGCCCGTGGCGGTGGATACGGTTTGCAGTCGGCCCTGCTCCCCGAGCCGGCGCGCCAGGCGGCGGTGCTCCTTCGACAGCGGCGGTGGAGCCTCCGTGAGGACGGCGCGGCAATGGGCGTCGAGGACGAACGTGGGATGACGGGTGCCGAGCGCTTCGAGGGCCTCCGCCAGCGGGCCTGGGTCGAGCAACGGGACCTCGAGGGCGGCAACGCCCTTCTCCGCGAGGAAGGAGAGCAGGGCACCGATCACCGCGCCGGCCTCCCCCGGTCGCACCAGCGGCATGCCGTAGGGTGCGTAGTCGTGGGTCCAGAGGCTGAACACGGAGCCGAGAAGGTTGAACCGTCCCGCCACGAGGCCGATGGGAAGCCCGTCGCGGGTCACCATCAGCGCCCCGAGACCCGCCGATGTCACGGCGCCCCGGACCGCGAGGGCGAAACCGGGCGCGAGAAAGACGTTGGACTCGGCCGCGGCAGCAGCAAGCCCTTCCCATTCGGCACGGACCTCGTCCCACCGCGCCGCCGGCACCCAGCGCGCGGCGAGAGCGCCGAGGCCCGCAGGCGCACAGGCCGGCTGGAGCGGCGGGGCGTCAACGGCGAGGCTGTCCGACGCCGCGATCATGCCGCCGCCGGCTTGATCCAGAAGGTGGCGGACAGGCCGAGGCGCGCTGTGGTGACCCAGACGAGGAGGGCGGACTCGAGCGTCAGTGCCGCCGCCGTGGCAATCGCCGCACCCATCATGCCGAAGGTCGGGATGAGGAGAAGGCACAGGATCACGGCCGCGGCGAAGGCGGCGCCGTAGACGAGAGCGCAGGCGGTCTGGTGGCCGGACATGGTGAGAAGGCGCTCGACCGGGCCGACAGCCGCGCGAGCGAGCAGACCCACCGAAACCACGAACATTGCCGGATAGCCCTTCACGAAGTCGGGTCCGAACATCATCAGGAAGGGCTTGCCCAGGGCGAGAATGAGGATGGTCGCCGCCAGCGAGGGGAAGAAGGTCCAGCGGATCGAGGCGCGCAGGAAGTCGGCGAGCTTCTGCCGGTCCCCGGCCACGTGATATTCACTGAACCGATGGGCCGCCGCCGCTGCCACGGCGAAATAGACGAAGGCGACGAGCGCCAGGGTCTTCACCGCCGCCCAGTAGACGGCGACCTCCTCCGGCCCGCGCAACTGCTTCAGCAAGATGACGTCGGTATAGGTCAGGGCGAGGTAGAAGGTCTCGACCACGAACATGGGCAGACTGGTCTTCAGCCAGAACAACGTTTCGGTGCGCCGAGGGCCCGCCTCGACCCTGACGGCAAGACGGCGGTTGAGGAGCACCAACTGGATGACGGCCGCGGCCCAGGTCGCCACGACGGCGCAGCCCATGGCTGTCACCGCCGTGGTGGCAAGGCCGGCCCCGTAGCTGCCGGCCATGCAGCCGAGCAGGATGAAGGGGCGGATCAGATAGGGCGGCCCGAGTGCCAGATCCGTCCAGTTCCACGAGCGGGCGATGCCGTCCTGGATGTCGGTCAGCACGAACATGGGAAGGCAGAGCGCGGCGAGCGCCAGCGGCATCACCATCGCATCGGTAAAGAGATGGCCGAAACGCCAAAGCACCGCGAGACCCGCCGCCGCGATCACTGTAGCGATAACGATACCGAGCCGCCGCCCGCCGGCGAGGAAGCCGCGCAGTCCGTCATGGTCGCCGCGCTCGGCATATTCGGGCACGAAACGCTGCGCGGCGGAGGCGAGGCCGGCATTGGCGAAATGGCCGATGAGCAGCACCCAGACCCAGACGGCAACATAGGTGCCGAATTCCGAGCCGCCCATCCATCGCGCCATCAGCACCTGGCTCACATAGGCGATGCCGGCGCTGAGCACGCGGATCAGGAAGGCGGCGCCCGCCATTCGCTGTGCGATGGACTGGTCGGAGCGGTCGAGCAGGAAGGAACGGATGCGCGCGGCGATGCCGGCGGGCGACAGCAGCGTCTTGGCGCCGCGGCCCATCTGCGCTTCTTCCGAACCCATCACCGACAAGGCGGATGTCTCCGACCACGCGTCGGCACGATGATCCGATCACGGTCTCCCAGCCATAAGCGAGGCCGCTTAAGAAACGGTGTGATCCGCGGAAACGCCGGGAAACCGGTGCCGGACGAGGAAGGCCGGCCGCAGGGAGCGGCCGGCCTCGTCACAATCGAGGAGCACGCGATCAGGGGCGCGGGG
>JAEZGJ010000032.1 GCA_023416965.1 Pseudomonadota bacterium
TGCGCGGCGCGCGCCTTCTCCCGGCGTTCGGCGCGGCTGAGGCCGCCGTCCTCGAGGCCGAAGGCGACGTTGTCGATCACCGAGCGCCAGGGGAGAAGGCGCGAGTCCTGGAAGACGAGGGCGAGCGGCTGGCGCTGGCCCGGGCGCGGCGCGACCCTGACCGTGCCGGAACTCGCCTGCGCCAGGCCGATCAGGACGCGCAGCAGCGTCGACTTGCCCACCCCCGCCGAGCCCACGATGGCGATGAAGGCGCCGCGGGGTACGGCGAGGTCGAGGCCGCGCAGGACCTCGTTGCGCTGGCCGTCGCGCTCGAAGGTGAGGCCCAGGTTCTCGATGTCGATCACGCTTTCCATCGCAGCACCCATCCCTGAACCGCCACGAAGACCGTGTCGAGAATCCCGTAGAGGGCCGCCATGGTCAGCATGTAGACGACGACCAGCTCTGTCGCGAGCAGGCTCGATGCCTGGATCATCCGCTGCCCCAAGCCCGGCACGCCGAAGATCTCGGCCGCCACCACCGCCATCCATGCCTGGCCGAGGGCGGTCCGCAGGCCGACGAGGATGCCCGGCATGGCGGCCGGCAGCAGGATCTTGGTGAGGCGTTCGTGTGCCGAACGGAAGCCGAAGGCCTCGGCCACCTCGACGAGATCGCGGTCGACGCCCCTGATGGCGCCGTGGGCGGCGAAGAAGACGATCCAGAACACGCCGATGGCGATGATGAAGACCGCCGCGGAGGGGCTCACCCCGAACCAGATGATGGCGAAGGGCACCCAGGCGAGGCCCGGTATGGGTCGCAGCACCCGCACCACCCAGGAACTCATGTCCTCGGCGAGCCGCGACATGCCGGTGGCGACGCCGCCGACGAGCCCCAGCACCGATCCCACGACGAGGCCGATCGTGTAATGGCCGAGGCTGGCGCTCACCGCCGAGGCCCAGGCGCCCGATGTGAGCTCCGCCCAGAAGGCGGCCGGGATGACGCTCGGCGCCGGCAGCAGCATGGGGTTGAACAGACCGAGGCGCGGCAGCGCCTCCCAGACCAGGATGAAGAAGGCGAGGCCCGCCGCGGCGAGGCCGATGCGCCTCAGCCCGTCGAGGGCGGCACGCGCCGGCAGGGCTGCCGGCGCTGCGGCGGAAAAGGCGGTGTCTGTCATGGCGTCGCTCCCGTCGGGGCCTCAGCTGGCCGCCGGCGCCCGCTCGAAGAAGCGGGTCTCGAACATGCCGTCCAGTGACACCGCCTCGCCCAGCGAGCCGAGCTTCACCTGGTAGTCCTGCATGGCGGCCGTCGGCGCGATGATGGCGCGGGGGTCGATGCTGAACTTGCTGGCGGGGGACTTCAGCGCGGCGCGGATGATGGACGGGTCGACGATGCCCTTGGCGAGGTTGGCGGCGACGTCCGGTGCCGCCTTGTCCGGATCCTGCGTCAGCAGCCGTCCCGCCTTCACGAGGCCGTTCACGAGCCCCTGCACACGCTCCTCGTTGCGGGCGAGGAAGGCGCCGGAGACCGCGACGACCGAACCGGGCTGGCCTGGGAACAGCTCGTCGCCCACCGCGACCAGCCTGATGCCCGGGTTGCGCTTCTGCACGATGGTCAGCGCCGGCTCGCGGATCGTGGCGCCCTCGACGGCGTCGGCAAGGATCGCCTGCTGCGTGGCGTCGATGCCCATGGCGACGATCTCGACATCGGCCCGGTCAGCCTTGATCTGCTCCCACAGCCAGTATTGCAGCGTCGTGTTCGGCACCGAGCCGGGCGGCTGGGTGGCGAGCCGCGCCGGCTTGCCGGTCTGGGCGCGGTAGGCGCGGAAAGCTTCCGCATGGGCGGTGCCGGGCTTGAAGAAGGCGGCGAGACGTGGCGTCGCCACGAAGACGTTTTCGCCGGTGGCGGTGCTGGCGACGACCTTGACGTCCACCCCACGCGAGCGGGCGACGCCGAGCGGCGCGACCCCGGCGACATAGATGTCGATCGTTCCCGAAGCCAGCGCCTGGATCATGTTCGGCCCGGATTCGAAGGTGGTGATGGCGAGATCGAGGCCGGCTTCGCGGGCCCAGCCCTGCCGGTCGACGACGAAGATCGGCGCGGCGCCCACGATCGGGATGACGCCGACCCGGGCCCTGGTGCCTTGGGCGCGAACGGAATGAAGAGCGGGGGCTGAGAGGGCGGCGGCGAGGACGGTGCGACGGGACAGGGAGAGGGACATGGCGCGACCTGATGAAGGGGGAATTCGAGCCAAATGAGTAATAATTTTCTACGAAACTGGCAATTTCCGTGGAGAAATAAAAGAAAAATCCTTCTGTCGCTCGAAGGGCGGAGAAGGATTCACTGCGCCGCAAGGGCGTTGGGAGGCGCCTCTTCCCGGGCCCCCGCCTCAGCGGGGGGCCGGCGCCCCCAGCCCGTCGCGCAGGACGCGCTTCATCACCTTGCCGTTGGCGTTGCGCGGCAGCGGCTCGCTCTGGATGGTGAGCGTCTCCGGCACCTTGTAGTCGGAGAGCCGCGCGGCGCACCAGGCGCGCAGGGTCTCGGGTGCGGGATCGCTGCCATCGGTGACGACGAAGGCGTGCACCCGCTCGCCGAGCACGGGGCAGGGCACTGCCACCACGGCGCATTCGACGACGCCGGGGCAGGCGATGAGGATCGTCTCCACCTCGGCGGTGAAGATCTTGTAGCCGCCGCGGTTGATCATGTCCTTCTTGCGGTCGAGCACTTGCACGAAGCCTTCCGCGTCGATGCTGCCGATATCACCGGAATGCCAGAAGCCGGCGGTGAAGCCGGTTCGCGTCGCCTCGGGATTGTTCCAGTAGCCGCGGACGACGTGCGGTCCGCGGATCCAGATCTCGCCGACCTCGCCGCGCGTCACCTCGCGGCCGGCATCGTCGACGACGATGATGTCGACGCCCGGCGCGGCGATGCCGACACTGTGGCCGTGGGTCGGCGTGAAGCGCGGCGGCATGATCGTCGTCGGCGAGGTCGTCTCGGTCGCCCCGTAGGCGTTCATCAGCTTGAGGCCGGGGCAGCGCTCGGCGAGCTTCTCGATGGTCGGCGTCGGCATGGGCGCGCCGCCATAGCCGCCGATGCGCCAGGCGGAGAGGTCGTGGTCGGCGAAATCGGGCTGCAGCAGGCAGAGATTGTACATGGCCGGCACCAGCACCGACATGGTCATCCGCTCGCGCGCGGCCAGCACGAGGAAGTCGGCGGCCTTGAAGGCCGGCATGATGACGAGGGTCGCCGCCGCCCGGACGGTGCATGTGACGTTGGCGATGAGCCCGGTGACATGGCTGAGCGGCACGGCGGCGAGCGAGCGGTCGGCCGACGTCAGACCCATGCAATGCTCGTAGACCAGCGAGGAGTGCACAATGCCGAGATGGGTGAGCATCGCTCCTTTCGGCCGGCCGGTCGTGCCCGAGGTGTAGAGGATGACTGCGGTGTCCTCCTCCGCGACCGGCGCCACGGCCGGAGCCGGGGCCCCCGCATGGCGCGCTGTGACGGCCTCAAGGGTCTCCGTGCCGGGAACGGTCCCGCCCACGGTGATGCGGCGGGTCAGGCCCGGGACCTCTGCCGGCGGCGGCAGGCGGTCGGCGAGGTCGGCCTCGTGGATCAGCAGGCCTGCGCCGCAATCGGCGAGCACATGGGCGATCTCCGGCCCCTGCAACCTCAGGCCCATCGGCACGGCGATGACCCCCAGCCGGGCGAGGGCGAAGAGCACCGTGACGAATTCGGTGCGGTTGCCGATCAGCATGGCGACGCGGTCGCCGGCCGCGACGCCCTCCGCGGCGAGCGCCGCGGAGAGCTGCTCCACCGCGGCGGCGAGATCGGCATAGGTCAGCCTGTCGGCGCCGCAGACCACGGCCTCGCCGCCGGGCCGGCGGGCCGTCGCCTCCGCCAGCAGGGCGTAGAGGCTCTCCGGACGGTCCGGGAAACAGGCGACGACCCGGTCGCCGAAATGCGCCTCGAGGCGCAGTCGCGGACCCCCGGGTTCGATCCAGCGGGGCATGTCGGCGGTGTCAGGCGGCATGGGAGGCGGCCACGTTAGCGCCCCGCTCGATCACATATTGCCGGTCGAACAGGGACTGGGAATGGTTGAGGTCGGACTGCGAGATGAGAACCGAGAGATCGGTGCCCTTCAGGCCAGAAATGACCTCGGACAGACGGTGCGACAGGGCGGGGGCGACGCCCTCGAAGGGCTCGTCCAGCAGGAGGAGCCGCGTGCCGACCGCCAGCGCCCGGCACAGCGCAACCAGCTTCTGCTGGCCGCCGGAGAGGAGCAGGGCCTTGCGGTCCTTCATCGCCTGCACCTCCGGCAGCATGCCGTAGACGAAGGCGAGGCGCTCCTCGGCCTTCAGGGTCTTCGACACCCAGACCGGCAGGAGGATGTTCTCCTCCACGGTGAGTTCCGGCACGAGCTGGCGGTCCTCCGGCATGTAGCCGATGCCGAGCGGGGCGCGGCCGTGGCGCGGCACGCCCGCCAGGTCCTGGCCGGCAAAGGCGATGCGCCCCTCGACCAGCGGCAGGTGGCCCATGATCGTGCGCATCAGCGTGGTCTTGCCGGCGCCGTTGCGCCCGACGATGCCGATCATCGCGCCCTGCGGCACGGCGATGGAGAAGCCGCGCAGGGCCTGCATGGACTGGATGGAGACGGCGAGCCCCGTCGCCTCGAGCAGGTTCGGGGCCGTCATGACGCGCCTCCGCTGACGTAGCGCTTCACTTCCCCGTCGCTCAGCACATGGTCCGGCGTGCCGTCGGAGATGACGCGGCCCGAATAGAAAGCGATGACGCGGTCGGCATAGCCGCGCACGATGTCCATGTCGTGCTCCACGAAGACGATGGTGGAAGCCTGACCCGAGACCGCCTCCATGACACGGTCCATGGCCGGGAACTTCTCCTCGGCGCTCACTCCGGACGTCGGTTCGTCGAGCAGCAGCAGGCGCGGCCGGCGCGCCAGCGCCATGGCGATGTCGAGAAGCTTGCGCATGCCGCCGGGCATCTCGCTGACCGGCCGGTCGGCCATGGCGAGGAGGCCGAAGCGGTCGAGGAGCTCGCGCGCCCGCGCGTCGCGCCCGCCCGCCGCAGGATCGGCCCAGAACGACAGCCCCCGCGGCTCGGCCGCGGCGATGGCCACCAGCATGTTCTCCTCCGCCGTCAGCTCGATGCAGAGCTGCGGGATCTGGAACGACCGGCAGATGCCCTTGCGGGCGATGGCCCGCGGCGCGAGGCCGGTAATGGCCTCGCCGTCCAGCTCGATCGTGCCGGAATCGGGTTTGAGATAACCCGTGACCATGTTGACGAAGGCCGTCTTGCCGGCGCCGTTCGAGCCGATCAGGCAGAGCTTCTGCCCCGGCGGCACCTCGATCGTCACCTCCGAGGCCGCGACCACGGCGCCGAAGCTCTTGGCGAGGCCCCGGGCGGAAAGAACCGGGCGGGTTTCGGCGGTCATGCCTGCGTCTCCCCGCGGGTTGACGGCGCCTTGCGCCGGCCCGCCCACAAGGAGCCAATACCGGCCGGCAGGAACAGGATGATGGCGAGCAGGAACAGGCCGAGCGCCATCTGCCAGGTGTTGGGGAAGTAGAGGTTCGAGAAGGACCGCACCAGCTCCAGCGCCAGCGATGCGATGAAGACGGCAGTGACGCTCTGCGAGCCCGCGAGGATGGCGACGAAGACGAATTCGCCCGACTGGGTCCAGTAGGCGAAGGTCGGCTCGATATGACCGAGAGCGACGATGGTGAGCGCTCCGCCGAGGCCCCCGAGCGCCGCCGCGATGGTGAAGTTGATGGCCATGACCGACTGCACAGAGGTCCCGAGATACTCGACCCTCAGGCCGTTGCCGTGGATGGCGCGGGTCATCAGGCCACGGGCCGAACGGGTGTGGAGCGCCACCGCGGTCGCGGCGAGGCCGGTCAACAGGATGGCGAGGGCGTAGAGCGCATAGTCGCCGCCGGCGCCCTCCAGCCTGACGCCGAACAGCGTACCGCGCGGGATGTTGAACCCGTCGGAGCCACCCACCGCCGGCGACTTGATGAGGATGCCGTAGGCGACCATCGAGAGGGCGAGGGTCAGCATGCCGAAGAAGATGCCGGTATAGCGGGCGAGCAACGGCCCGACCGCTGCGCCGACCAGCGCCGCGGCGGCCGTGCCGATGAGGATCAGCACGATCACGTCGGTGATGCCGAGCTGGGTGAAGGAGAGGGCGGCCGCATAGCCGCCGATGGCGAAGACCAGGCCCTGGCCGAAGGAGACGAGGCCGCCACGCATGATGACGAGGATGCCGACCGAGACGATGCCATGCGAGGCGGCGAGGGTGACGAGGAAGAGCAGCCAGCGCGGCAGGGCGAGGCCGATCAGGAGCAGGGCCGCCATGATGCCGGCGGCGCCAAGGACGAGGGCGAGGCGCGACATCAGATCTTCCTCGCGGCGGCGCGCTGGAACAGGCCCTCGGGGCGGAAGATGAGCACCGCCGCCATGACCAGGTAGATGGAGAAGAGCTCGGCCTCCGGCATGAGATGCACTGCCGCGGCGCGCGCCAGCCCGACGATCACCGCGCCGATGGCCGCACCCTCGATGGAACCGAGGCCGCCGATGATGATGACGGCGAAGGACACGATGATCACCGAGACGGAGATGCCCGGCTGCACCGAGATCATCGGCGCTGTGAAGGCGCCGCCGAGTGCGGCGAGGAAGACGCCGAGGGTGAAGGCGATCATGTGGACCTTGTCGACATTGACGCCCATCGAGGCGCTCATCTCGCGCGAGAAGATCACCGCCAGCACCACCTTGCCGGAGCGGGTGCGGTTCAGGGCGAACCAGACGGCGATGCCGCAGACGATGGCGAGGCCGATCAGCGCGAAGTCGTAGCCGACATAGAAGAGCGAGGCGAAGGCGACATTGCCGAAGAGCTGGTAGGGCTCGGAGACGTAATAGGGATTGACGCCCCAGATCAGCTTCACCGCGTCCTCGAGGATGAGGAACAGGGCATAGGTGACGAGCAGCAGCACCACCTCGTCGCGACCGTAGAACAGCCTGAGGAGATAGCGCTCCATCAGCGGGCCCATGACCAGCGCGACGCCGATCGCCGCGAGCAGCATGGCGACCAGGGCGAAATGGCCGCCGAGCCCCCAGGAGGCGAAGAGCGTCACCAGGCTCGCCGCCACATAGGCGCCGACCGCGTAGAGGCTGCCGTGGGCGATGTTGAGGATCTTGAGGACGCCGAAGACCAGCGTCAGCCCGAGGGCCACGACGAACAGCCAGGAGGCATAGATCAGGCCGTCCATGATGATGGTGAGGGCGAGCTGCACGGGGGTCTCCGCAGGGCATCGGGCGAAGCCGCCGCCCCATGGGGACCGCGGCCTCGGTCAGGCTGCCTCAATTGGCGGGCGTGTCGCACTTGGCGCCGGGGAAACCGGCCTTGATCCAGTCGAGCGAGCGCATGTTGGCCGGCGGATTGACGCATTCGGCGGCGAAGCGCTGGATGTCCTCGATCACCACCTGGCGCCGCGCCGCGTCCCAGCGGGTGCGGCCGATGGCCATGGTCTGGATCGCCTGGTGGCCGTTGCCGAGCTTCATCTGGATCAGGCCGCCGGGGCTGTCCCACTCGAGGCCGCGCATGGCGTCGGCAAGCTGCTCCGGCGTCGGCTTCTTGCCGCCGTTCGCCGCCATGGCCTTCTCCACCGCCGTCTTCAGGCCGAGCAGGGCCTGGGTGACGCGATAGGCCGCCTGGACGGGATAGACGCCGCCGCGGGCCTGGCTGAAGCCGTCGAAAAACCAGCGGTTCAGCGGCGTGTCCGGCGACATCAGGCCATAGGCGCCGCGGGCGCCGATGATCGTGCCGTTGGGCATGCGCTCACCGAGCGGCTGGAGCACGTGGTCGGCGGCGCTGAGGACGAGCTGCGAGCGCTGGAACACGCCGCGCGGCGCGCCCTGGAGGATGAAGGCCTGGAGGTCGCCGCCCCAGAGCGAGGAGTAGATGACGTTGGAATTGGCCCGCGCCAGCGCCGAGATCTCCGTGCCGTACTGGCCAGCGCCGAACTTCGGCAGCAGGTCGGCGTTCATCGTCGCCTGCGGATAAAGCTGCTGCATGGCGGCGATGAAGTCGCCGCGCGAGTCCTGGCCCCAGGCATAGTCCTGGTTGATCAGGCTGAACGTGCCGACATTGATGTTGCGGGCGCGCATGTAGCGGGCGAGCGCCACATTGTCCTGGGTGGCATGGGCCGCGGTGCGGAAGACGTAGCGGTAGCTCGCATCCTCGAAGATGCGCGGCGTGCCGCAGTCGAACAGGATGAGGAACTTCTTCAGCTCCTCCGCCACGGGGGCGACGGCGAGGCAGTCGCCGGAGCCGATATAGCCGACGACGGCGTCGACGTTCTCGCGCTGGTAGAGGTTGCGCAGCTCCTGGACCTGCTTGGTGGCGCCGCCGTTCTCGTCGACGATGACCGGCTCAATGCGCATGCCGCCGAAGCCGACCTGGTTGTAGGGGGCGGGGGCGGCGCCCTTGTTGAGCTGCTCGATGAGGAATTCCGCGCCGTGGCGCGCCGGCACGCCGAAGCTCTCGGCGGCGGGGCCAGACAGGAAGGTGACGATGCCGACGCGGAAGGTCTCCTGCGCCCCGCTCTCGGAGGCGGCGGCGAGGCCGATGGTCAGGGCCGCCGCAGCGGCCAGCATGCGCCCGGCGAGACGGCGCAGGCCGATGGTAGGCATGGGTTTTGGCGACATGGATCTGCTCCCTGGCTCCGCCGGCGGCGGTGACGGTTTCCTCGAATGGGCGCGGCCTTGGGGCCGTCTTGGGTGCCGCAGCCGCCAGGACGGCGGCGCGGCGACCGACTTTGTCGGACAATCGAACACTGGCCGCCAATGGGTTCCGAGGTCAAGCCTCGCCCGGCCGGGAAGAACCTGCGACCGCATCCGTCGAAGGGGAGAGAGGCAGCCCGTCGGGCCTCAGCGATAGGCGCCGGGAAGGGCGAGATGGGTCGCGAAGGTCCGCTCGATCGGGTCGTCCAGCGACTTGCCGGCGATCTCGAAGCCGCGCCGCCAGTCGGCGATGTGCCGCCGCATCCAGTCCCGCGCCGTCGCCACGTCATGGGTGCGGCAGGCCTCGATCAGGTGGCGATGGGCATCGAGGTTGCGCTGCCCGGCATTCTCCACCTGGTCCATGATCATCTTGAGCGTAGGGGTGAAGAGGAGAGCGACCGGCTCGCGCGCCAGTTCCAGCACGCGGTTCTTGGATACCCGCGCCAGCAGGGCGTGGAAGTCGCTGTCCGCCTCGCAGAAGGCCTGGTGATCGTTGATCGACGCCATGCGCGCAAGGTTCTCCTCGAGCGCCGCGATGTCCTCCGACGTGGCACGCGCCGCCGCCGCTTCGGCGGTGGACGCCTCCAGCGTCATCGCTGCCTCCCAGACCTCGCGGAACGTCACCTGGTGGAGCACCAGCGCGCGGCTCACCCGCGTCGCCAGGCGGTTGTAGCGCGGCAGGCTGACATAGAGCCGGCGGCTCTGGTCGCGGCGGATGAGGCCGCCCTGTTCCAGGAGTCGGATGCCTTCGCGGACGGTCGAACGGTTGACGCCGAACTGGCGCACGAGGTCGGCCTCGGTGCCGATCCGGTCGCCCGGCTGCAGCTTGCCGCCGAGAATGTCGTTCTCGATCGCCTCGGCCACCCGCTGGTAGGTCGGCGTCGGCGCCAGTCGCTCGAAACGATTGGGTTCCATGCTTGTCGGTTTATCCGACAAAGTCGGCTTTGTCAGCGTGGCCGCCACCCGGCGGGAACATGACACCGTCTGCCTCGTTGTGCGGGTGCGAAGAAGGCGGTTCCCATGAACATCACCGTAGCGACCCGGCTGGTCTATGCCTGCCGGCCCGGCACACATGTCACCGCGGTCGTCCAGGCGGCGCGCTCCCCCGACCAGCGGATCCTCGGCGAGAGCCTGACGCTCGGCGCCGACACCCGCCTGTCCGAGGAGGCGGACGCGGCGGGCATCCGCTGGATGCGCGGCAAGGCGCCGGAGCGGCTCGAAATCACCTACGAGGCCGAGATCGACAACGGCGCGCGGCTGCTGCTGCCGACCGAGGGCCGCCAGTGGCATCGCACCGAACTCCCTCTCGCTGTTCTGCCCTTCCTGCTGCCGAGCCGCTTCTGCCCCTCCGACCTCTTCGTGCGCTTCGCCTGCCGCGAATTCGGCGGCGTCGAGGACGGCGTCGGCCGCGTCATGGCGGTGGCGGACTGGATCGCCGCCCATGTCGACTATGTCGCGGGCGTCAGCACCGCGGAAAGCGATGCCGCCCACACCTTCACCCTGCGCGCCGGGGTGTGCCGCGACTTCACCCATCTCGGCATCACCCTGTGCCGGGCTCTCGGCATCCCGGCACGGGCGGTGAGCTGCTACGCCGCCGAACTGGCGCCGCCCGATTTCCACGCGGTGATGGAGGTCTTCCTCGAAGGCGCCTGGTGGATCGTCGACCTGACGCGCCTCGCCCCCGTCGAGGGCATGGTGCGCATCTGCCATGGCCGCGACGCCGCCGACATCGCCTTCCTCACCACCGACCAGGCCTGCGACCTGATCGAGCAGGAGATTTCGGCGCGCTTCGCCGGCCCGGCTCAGTGACCTTCATTGCCGCAGAGCGCGTGGTCGGCGAGCACTTCGATCACCCGGCATTGGCCGATGGAGCCGTGCGGCCCGGCGTCCAGCATTCGCGCCACCTCACCGCGCAGGGCCTCAAGCCGGGCGATCTTGCCCTCGATCTCCGCAAGGTGCCGGCGGGCGATGGCATCGACATCGGCGCAGGGCCTTTCGGGATGGGCGGCGAGCTCCAGCAGTTCGGCGATCTCCGCGATCTCGAATCCCAGCGCGCGGGCGTGCCGGATGAAGGCGAGCCGGTCCACGTCGGCAGACCCGTAGCTGCGGCGGTTCGAGGCGGTGCGTGGCGCGGAGGGCATGAGCCCGATCTGCTCGTAATAGCGGATGGTGGGAACCTTGACGCCCGTCCGCCTGGCCAACCCTCCGATCGGCAGCCCCTCGCTCCTCGTCGCCATCGTTGAACCCTCTTGATCCTCTAGTCGCTAGAGAAGTTAGGACGGACTGCACCTGAAGCAACCCGTGTCGCAGTCGGGAGGAGAATTCCATGCAGTCCACCGTCACCCACCGGAGCCACCCTGCCGGCTTCGACGGCACCGACCCGCGCTACCGGGCGGTCCTGTGGGTCGTCATCGCCATCAACGCCGCCATGTTCGCCATCGAGACCCTCGCCGGTCATCTCGCCGGCTCGCAGGCCCTCAAGGCCGACGCGCTCGATTTTCTGGGCGACACGCTCACTTATGGCCTGTCGCTTGCCGTCATCGGCCAGCCGTTGCGGGTCCGCTCCTCTGCGGCGCTCGCGAAGGGCGTCAGCCTTCTGGTGATGGGCCTTTGGGTGTTCGGCTCCACCCTCTGGCAGGTGCTGGTGCTCGGCCTGCCACGCGCCGAGTTCATGGGGATCATCGGCTTTCTGGCGCTCGGCGCCAATCTCGCCAGCGTGCTGCTCCTCGCCCGCTACAAGGACGGCGACGCCAATGTCCGCTCGGTCTGGCTCTGCTCACGCAACGATGCCATCGGCAATGTCATCGTGATGGTGGCGGCCGGCCTGGTCTGGTGGCTTGCGAGCCCCTGGCCGGATCTCGTGGTCGCCTTCGTCATGGCGGGGCTGTTCCTCCATTCGGCGACGCTGATCCTCGGCCAGGCATGGGGCGAATGGCGCAGCGGCATCGACCGCGGGGCGCTGATGGGGCACGGCCATGACCACAGCCACGACGACGGTCATCATCATGACCACGCCGGTCATCGTCACTGACCGTTCGGCGGGCGTTCATCCAGCGGCCATCGTCGCGACATCTTGGTGGCCATGATGGGGGGCTCACAGGGAGGCTCCCATGCGCACCCGTCTCGCTCTCGCCGTCCTCGCCGTCATCGCCACGCCCGTCTTGGCCCAGTCGCCGGGGGCCGTTCCGTCGACGGTGAGTGCCGAGGCCGGCCGCTTCGTCCTGCGCGACTATCCGGACGGCGTGCTCCGGATGGACACCCGCACCGGCGCCATCTCCTACTGCACCCGCGCCGACGGCGCCGTCACCTGCCGGCTGGCCGCCGACGACCGCATGGCCCTGGCCCAGGAGATCGAGCGGCTGAAGGCCGAGAACGAGGCGCTCCGGCGCGGCGGCGCACAAGCCGCCCGTCCGTCCCAGCCCGGGGGCGAGGGAATGACCCTGCCGAGCGACGCGGAGGTCGACCGGGCGCTGAGCCTTGCCGAGCGCATCTGGCGGCGGCTGCGCTCCATGATTCGCGAGAGCGAGGACAATCCGTTGCCCGAGCGGCGTCTCTGATCAGGCGGCGCGGCCGACCGGGGGCTTGTCGAGGCCCTTCGGAGACAGGGTGAAGACCTCGACGCCGTCGCGCGTCACGCCCACCGTGTGCTCGAACTGGGCGGAGAGCGACCGGTCGCGCGTCACCGCGGTCCACCCGTCGGAGAGCACCTTCACGTGCGGGCGGCCGAGATTCACCATGGGCTCGATGGTGAAGATCATGCCGGGCTTCAGGAGGCTTCCCTCGCCCGGCTTGCCGAGATGGACGATGTTCGGCTCGTCGTGAAACAGTTTGCCGACGCCGTGGCCGCAGAAGTCGCGGACGACGCTCATGTGCTGCGGCTCGACATAGCTCTGGATGGCGTGGCCGATGTCGCCGACCGTGTTGCCCGGCTTCACCGCGGCGACGCCGCGAAGCAGCGATTCGTAGGTCACGTCGATCAGCCGCTCGGCGCGGCGGGGAATGTCGCCCACTGCATACATGCGCGAGGCGTCGCCGTGCCAGCCGTCGAGCACGAAGGTCACGTCGATGTTGACGATGTCGCCGTCGCGGAACGGCTTGTCGTTGGGCATGCCGTGGCAGACGACGTGGTTCAGCGAGGTGCAGCAGGAATATTCGTAGCCGCGATAGGCGAGGGTGGCCGGATAGGCGCCGTGGTCCATGCCGAATTCGAAGACGAGCTGGTCGATCCGGTCGGTCGGCACGCCCTCCTTCACCTCGCCGACCAGCATGTCGAGGCATTCCGCAACGAGGCGGCCGGCCTTGCGCATGCCGGCGAAACCCTCTTCGCCATAGAGCTTGATCTGGCCGTTCTTGCGCATCTGCGCCGAACCGGCCTCGACATAGGTGACCACTGGCAAGTTCCCGAAGTTTCGTCCGAGATAGGGAATTTGCGTCTGGGGGGCAAGTCCGGCACGGTCGCCGCGGCCGGTCAGCGCCGTGCTATGGGCTCGCCGATGACCCAGACCTCGCTCTCGAAGATCCGGCAGCCGCCAGGCTCCTCGTCGTCGAGGTCCTCCTGTCGCTCGCGATAGCCGCGCTCCGTCCAGCCCTCCGGAAGGACGAGGCCGAGATCGCGCACGAGGCTGCGGTGGCGCCGGTTCAGGGGCGTCCAGGTCTGGTAGCGGTGTGCCCGGCGTTCGAATCGTTTCCCATAGGCGGGATCGAGGAACACGCCGACCTCGGCCATGAACAGGTCGGGCCACCGGGTCAGGATGTAGATCTTCTCCTTGGCGCGGTTCGCCGGGCGGGCTGCGGCGAGATGGGCTGCGGCATGGATCATGGCCTGCAGGACCCGACGCTGGTTGTCGCGACGGGCGCTGGGCGGGTCGACGAGCCGCTGGTCGACGGGCGGGTGCCAGTGGTCGCAGGGCCTGTACAGGTCGCCGGGCGGCGGAAAGAAGCCGGCAAACCCCGCCGCCCAGTCGTCGACCGCCTTGAGGTGTTTCCCGGCGTTGCGGACCGGTCGTGTCTTGCCGAGGGCGAGGCGGGGAACGGGCGTGGTCATGGCGAAGAACGGGCAGGTGGGACAAGGGAGCCCGCGCGGAGGTGCGGGCTCCCTTCGTCGCACCGTCAGTCCAGGAGGTTCATGCCGTTCCAGCGCGCCACCTCGTCGGAGAGCATGGGCACGTATTTGCCGCCGTTGCCCTGGGCCTCGGCCATGGCGAAATAGTTCTTCACGGCGTTGCCCATAGGGTTGGCGATGCCCGAGGCCTGCGCCATCGAGGCGCAGTAGCGCATGTCCTTGTGGGCGTTGGCGAGAGTGAATTTGTGAGCGTTCTCATCGCGTTCGATGACATACTTGAAGAACGTCTGGTAGAAGCCGCAATCCATCCGCCCGCCGGAGAGCACGGCGTTCATCGCCTTCGGCGCCACGCCGTTGGCCTTGGCGACGGCCAAGGCCTCGGCGTAGAGCGCCGCATAGCCCATCGACACGAAGTTGTTGACGATCTTCATCGTGTGGCCGGCCCCCGTCGGGCCGACATGGACGATACGACCGGCGAAACAGGCGATGATGTCGTGGACGCGGGCGAGATCGGCCTCGGCGCCGCCCGTCATCACGTCGAGCTTGCCCTCCCAGGCTTCCTTGGGCGTGCGCGACAGCGGGGCATCCAGGAAGGTGATGCCGAGCGGGGCGAGCTCCTCCGCCAGGCGCCGGGTGAGGGTCGGTTCGGAGGTCGAGCAGTCGACGATGATCAGCCCCTTGCGGGCTCCCGCGCGCAGCCCGTCGGGGCCGTTCACCACCGCCTCCACCTGCGTCGAGCCCGTGACGCAGATGAAGACCACGTCGCTTGCCTCGGCAACCGCCCGGATGGTCTTCGCCTCCGTCGCACCGCGCTTCACCAGGTCCTCGACCGGTTCGCGGTTGCGGTTGGCGACGACGGTGAGGGGGTAGCCCTTCTCGACGATGTTCTTCGCCATGCCGTGGCCCATCAGGCCGACGCCGACGAAACCGATCCGTGCCTTGGTCATGTGATGCTCCCGATCATGTTTGTTTGAAGGGGAGCCTAGCCTCACTCCGCCGGACGGACGAGGGGTAAAACGATTGAATTCTGCTTTCAAAAGTTGAATTGGATATTTAGTCTCGGGTTTTGAGGGAGCCTGGGATGAATGACTTGATGGGCGAGCCGGCGCGTCCCGGACGGGTCACGCTGCAGCAGATCGCCGAGCGCCTGGGCGTCTCGACAGCCACGGTTTCGTTGGCTTTGCGGGCCAGCCCCCTGGTGGCCGAGGGGACGCGGCAGAAGGTCCAGGATCTCGCCCGCGGGCTCGGCTATGTCTACAACCGCTCGGCCGCCAGCCTGCGCACCGCCCGCACCAACATGATCGCGGTGGGGGTGAACGACGTCGTGAACCCCTATTTCGGCGAGATCCTCGCGGCGATCGAGGAGACCCTGGCCGGCTCCGGCCACACCGTTCTCCTCGGCACCTATTCCGACGATCCGGCCAAGCAGGACCGGGTTCTGGCGACGCTGAAGGAATACCGCCCCGACGGGATGATCCTCTGTCCCGCTAACGGCTCGACCGGTGAAGCATTGGCGATGATCGCGGCCGCCGGCATTCCCGTCGTCCAGATCACCCGCGAGATCGAAGGCATCGGTCTCGATGTCGTCGCCTCCGACGACGGTGTCGCCACCCGCCTCGCCCTCGACCATCTCCACGAACTCGGCCATCGCCGCATCGCCGTGGTGGGCGGCAACGACACCATGTCGACCGGCCGCAACCGCCGCATCACCTACCGGGCCTGGCTCGCCGAGAAGGGGCTTCCATTCGATCCCGCGCTCATGGTGACCGGGCTCGGCACGCGCGACACGGGCTTTGCCGGCATCCAGGCGCTGCTCGACCTCGCCGAGCCTCCGACCGCCGCCGTCTGCATGAACGATCTCATCGCCTTCGGCGTCATGATGGGCCTGCGCCAGCGCGGGCGGGAAGCGGGGCGGGACTTCTCGGTGGTCGGCGCCGACGACGTGCGCGAGGCCGCCATGTGGGCGCCGGGGCTGACGACCGTCTCCACCCATCCGAGCGAGCAGGGACGCAGGGCCTGCGAGCGTGTGCTGGTGCGCACCGTCAACCCGGCCCTGCCGGCCGCCCGCATCATTCTTCCGCCGACCCTGGTGGTGCGCGGCAGCACGGGGCCGGCACAAGGGTAGGGCGGGCGCCGTCACCGCACCCGCCCGTCCGACCGTCTCAGGCAGTTCAGAACGCCTTGGCGAGCGCCTCGGCCTTCGCCTTGGCCTCGGCGAGCGAAGCCTCGGCCGAATCCGGCATGCCGGTATTGATCACCTGCAGCGAATGGATGGTCTCGAAGCCGAAGAACTTCAGCATCCACTCCACATAGGGCTTCTGGAAGTCGATGGCCTCGGCGCCCGAACCCGGGCCGTATGCGCCCATCGAGGCGGTGACGACGAGGGCCGGCTTGCCCTTCACCAGGCCGAAATAGCCCTGGTCAGGCGACCAGCCGAAGGTCTGGCCGGGCTGGGCGATGACGTCGATATAGTGCTTGAGCACATAGGGAACGGAGAAGTTCCACATGGGCGTCGCGATGACGATCTTGTCGGCGGCCTTGAAGTGGTCGGCGGCGGCGACGATCTTTCCCCAGGCCTGGGCCTGGTCGGCGGTGAAGTCCTTGCCGCCCATCACGGCGTACTTGGCGTCCAGCGTCGCGCCGTCGAAGGCGGGCAGGTCGGCGGCCCAGAGGTCGAGGGTCTCGACCGTGTGGCCGGGATGGGCGGCCTGGTAGGCGTCGAGGAAGTGCCGGGCGGCCTGGGTCGAATAGGAGCGGCCCTTCCGGGGGCTCGCTTCGATGAACAGCACTTTGGCCATGGGGGAGGTCCTTGCGTGAGGGACGAAAACCGGGGAGCAGCCTTGCTCGAATCCCCATATGCGCCGTCGCTTTCCGCAAATAAATAAACGATATTGCCATGAGGTGATTGCGCGGACGCAAGCAGCCGGAGCCTTGACAGACATGACGCAGCCGCTGGTCTCCTGGGACGACTACCGCACCGTCCTCGCCGTCTCCTCGGCGCGCTCGCTCGCGGGCGCCGCCGAACTCCTCGCGGTCAACCAGTCCACGGTCTTCCGCCGTCTGGGAGCCATGGAGGAGCGGCTCGGCGCGCGGCTCTTCGAGCGCAGCCGCACCGGCTATTCCCTCACAGCCGCGGGGGAGGGCATGGTCAAGCTCGCCGAGCGCATGTCCGAGGACATCATCGAATTCGAACGGCGCCTCACGGGCCAGGACCTGCGGCCCCAGGGCGAAGTGCGGGTGACGACCAACGACACGCTCGTCGTCCACCTGCTCACCCCGATCTTCGCCTCGTTCCGCAAGGCCTATCCGGAGATCACGCTGGACGTGGTGGTCGGCAACCAGTCGCTGAACCTGTCGAAGCGCGACGCCGACGTCGCCATCCGCGCCACGGCCGATCCGCCGGAGACGCTGGTCGGCCGCCGGCTCTCGGAAATTCCCTGGGCCATCTATGCCGCCGAGAGCATGGGCCTGACCGAGCTCGATCCGGTCGACTACCGCTCCCATGCCTGGATCGGCCTCGGCGACAATCTCGCCTCGCTGAAGCCGAGCCGCTGGCTGGTCCAGCATGTGGGCGAGGACCGGATCGGCTGGCGCATCAACACGGTGCTGGGCCTCGCCGAGGCGGTGGCCGAGGGCGCGGGCATCGGCCTCCTGCCGTGCTTCATCGCGCGGACCTTTCCGAACCTCGTGCCGCTCTCGGGGCCCATCGCCGAGATCCCGGGCTCGCTGTGGATCCTCACCCATCCGGACCTGCGCTCCACCGCGCGCGTCAGGGTGTTCATGGACCACGTCGGCAGCGAGATCGCGAAGCGGCGCAGCCAGATCGAGGGCGTCGCGCCCGGCTGACGGGCCTCAGGCCTCCAGCACCTCGGTGAGGATCGAGGCAACGATGGCGCGCGTGGCGTCGGCCCGGCCGAGCGAGGCCGCCCGTGCGGCCATGGCGGCGAGATCGTCACGCCCCGTGGTCACCAGCCGCGCCGCCTCGGCGGCCAGCGCGGCGACGTCGGGCTCGAACAGGCCGGCGCCCGCATCGACCACGTGGTCGACATTGGCCGCCTCCTGGCCGGGGATGAAGCCGTAGAGCATCATGGGAAGGCCGCGGATGCTGGCTTCCGCGATGGTGCCGGGACCCGCCTTCGTGACGAGCAGGTCGCATGCGCCCATGAGGTCGCTCATCCGGTCGACATAGCCGAGCGCCGTCACCGGCACCGGCCAGGATCCCGCCTCGAGCCGTGCCTTCAGCCTTCCATTGCTGGCGCAGACCACCACGATCTGCGCGGCCGGCCCGCCGGGGCTCGCGGCGGCGAGGGCGGCGGTCGTCCGCGCCACGATGGCCTCGATCGGCCCGATCCCGCCGCCGCCGCCCATGACGAGGATGGCCGGCAGGTCCGGGTCGAGGCCGAAGGCGGCGCGGGTGTCGCGACGCGCCGCCGCCGCACAGGCGAAATCGGCGCGGACGGGCAGCCCGTGGGCGTGCAGCCGCCGGCGCGGCAGGCCTCGGGCGACCGCCAGTTCCACTGTCCGCTCGGTCGGCAGGTAGACCGCGGCGTTGCGCGGATGCAGCCAGAGCGGGTGGATGCCGCCGAGATCGGTCACCACCGTGACGAAGGGCGTGCGCGGCGCCACCCGCTCCAGCACCGGGATGACGAGGTGGTTCACCAGCGGATGGACCGAGATCACGAGGTCGGGCCGCTCGGTGCGCAGCAGGGCCTCGATCCGCGCGCGCGACAGGCGCCGCACGATCGCCGCCGAGGATCGTCCAACCGGCGCGATGGCCGTCAGCCGCCACATCGCGTGCCAGAGCCGCGGCGTGCGGTTCACCACCGAATCATAGGTCGCCGGCATGCGCGAGAAGGGGAAGGCGACGTGATCGGTGAGGAGGTCGACGACGGTGACCCGGCAGCCCGGCCGCTGGGCGTGAAGTTCGGCCTCCAGCGCCCGCGCACTGGCGATGTGGCCCCCCCCGGTCCGGCTCATCAGGATGAGCACATGCGGCGGGCGGTGGGCCGGGGCGTCGGCACCGGTGTGGCGGGCAGGGGCGTCGGTCACGCGAAAGTCTCCGCCCGCGTGTCTAGCGGCAGTCCGGCAGGAAGGCGAGGGCGCCCGCGGCGGTCCTTCGCCGCGCCATCCATTACGCCGATTGATCGCGCGCGCCGCAAGGCGTCACTTGCGGCAGGACCGCGGGGTCCCGCATAAGGCGATGCTGACCGCGAGGAGACCGCCATGCCCACCCTGCCCACCGCCGCCGACGTTGCCGACGCCGCCCGCCTCATCGCCGGCGTGGCCCGGCGAACCCCTCTCGTCACCTCGCACGAGCTCGACGCCAATACCGGCGGGCGCATCTTCCTCAAGGCCGAGCCCTTCCAGCGCACCGGCTCCTTCAAGTTCCGCGGCGCCTATAACCGTCTCGCCCGCATCCCGGAGGACCGCAAGGCGGTCGGCGTGGTCGCCATGTCCTCCGGCAACCATGCCCAGGGCGTCGCCACCGCCGCCCAGCTCCTCGGCATCCGCGCCACCATCCTCATGCCGAAGGACTCGCCCGTCCTGAAGCGTGAGCGCACCGCCGCGGCCGGCGCCGAGGTCGTGCTCTTCGACCGGGAGAAGGACGACCGCGAGGCCATGGCGCGGGATATCGCCGCCTCGCGCGGCGCCATCGTCGTGCCGCCCTATGACGATTTCCACATCATGGCGGGCCAGGGCACGGTCGGCCGCGAGATCATGGAGGATCTCGGCGGGAAGAACCTGGCGCCCGACACGGTTCTCGTCTGCTGCTCAGGCGGCGGCCTGCTCGCCGGCATCGCCCTGGCGGTCAGCGAGAAGGCGCCGGCGGCGAAGATCTATTCCGTCGAGCCCGAGGGTTTCGACGACCATGCCCGTTCCTTCGCCGGGGGCGAACGCGTGGCGAACGAGCGGCGCACCGGCTCGCTCTGCGACGGTCTCCTCGCCGCGACGCCGGGCGAACTCACCTTCGCGGTCAACAAGCCGCTTGTGGCCGGTGGCCTCGTCGTCTCCGAGGACGAGGTCCGGCGCGCGGTCGCCTTCGCCTTCCGCGAGCTGAAGCTGGTGGTCGAGCCCTCGGGAGCCGTGCCGCTGGCGGCGCTGCTCGCCGGCCGCATCGACGTGAAGGGCCAGGTCGTCGCGGCGGTCGTCTCCGGCGGCAATGTCGATCCAGCGCTCTTCGCCGAGCTGATCGCCTGACGGAGGAGGGGCGGACGGCTCAGCTCGTCAGCGCCACCTTCTCCACGAAGCTGAGCTTCTCGATGTCCTCGATCCGCGGCAGGCCGGGGACGAGCGGCGCCTCGGTCTCCCGCGGAGGCCGCGGCGTCTCCGCCAGCGGCAGGTCGGAGGTGGAGAGGGCGGCCGCCGCCGTGGCGCGGGCGGTGGCGGGAACATCGTCCGCGGCTGCGGCAGCGACGGGAGCCGGTTCGGCGGCCATGGGAGCGGCCGGCGCGGGGGCCTGCGGCGCCGCGTCGGCGAAGAGCCCGTCATCCAGCATCATGTCCACGTCGGACTGGATGAGACCCTCGCCGGGCTTGGCGGGGCCGTTCAGCAGCGAGGCCTCTTCCGAGACGGGTCGCGGGGCCGGACCGGCCGGCGCGCGGCCCTCGCCCCAGATCGCCATCATCGAATCGATCCGGTCCTCGAGGAAGCGCAGCACGCCGATCACCTTGCGGGTGCGCTGTCCGGTGATGTCCTGGAACGAGCAGGCCGTGTAGATGTCGGTCGTCTTGGTGTCGATGAGGTCGCAGACCTCGCCCTCGGCGCCCATCTCGCGCAGGGTCCAGGCGATCTCCTGGATCGTCTCGGCGGCGCTCAGGATGTCGCCGGTCGCGGTGGCGGTCGCCTGGACGATGGCGTCGAGTTCGACGGACGCGTCCTCGAAATGGCCGGTCCCGGCATCGACGCCCTCCGGTTTGATCGCCGCGATCTCCGCCTTGGTGCGGGCGATGGCATGCGCCATCTCGCGGATCTCCATGCGGACCCGGTCGACGTCGGGCGCCGAGCGGGGTGCTGCCACCGCGCTCTCCAGCTTGCCGATGGCGTCGAGTACCGCGACGGTATCGGAATGACGGTTGCGCTTGGCGTACTCGGCGAGGAACCAGCGCCCGCGGGCCGTTTCCATGACCGCCTGCTCGATGGCCTCGTAGTCGGCCTCGGCGAGGGACACGGGCGCCAGCCGTGACGGGGGCGTGATGTCGTCGGTCATCCGTCGGTCCGCTCTCGCAGGATGGATCGTCCCGGTCTAGAACGGAACGAGGAAACGATTCTCTGATGAAATCTTAATGGTCCGTGACCTTTCCGCAAAATCGGACGATTCGAAGCGTTTTGCGTCACGATTGGCGTTCTTTTACGCCGCCCTCTTTATCGGCTTCGGGCTGCACCAGCCCTTCTTTCCCGTCTGGCTGAAGGCCAAGGGCCTCGCCGACGGCCAGATCGGCATCGTGCTCGCCGGCGGCCAGCTCATCCGCCTCATCGCCACGCCCGTGGTGACCTACCTCGCCGACAAGGCGGGCATCCTCTCCTATGCCATCGTCATCTGCTGCTGCGCGACCGCCGTCGCCTTCATAGGCGTCGGGCTCGCCGACAGCTTCGCCATGATCCTCATCGGCGTGGTCATCACTGGCCTCGTCTGGAGCCCGCTGGTGCCGCTGGTCGACGCCTATGGCCTCGCCGGTGTCGCCAAGCGCACGCTCGACTACGGCCGCATTCGCGTCTGGGGCTCCATCGCCTTCATGGTCACCAATATCGTCGGCGGCCTCGCCCTGACCCTCGTCGCGCCGGAATGGATCGTCTGGATGATCTGGGCGAGCATGATCCCGCTCGTCGTCGCCTCGCTCATGCTGGTCCACGACCGCCGCGACCGTTCGGTGGCGCCCTCGGGCCCCGGCTTCTTCAACCAGCGCTTCGTGCTCATCATGATCGCCGCCGCCCTGCTCCAGGCGAGCCACGCGGTCTATTACGGCTTCGCCTCCATCCACTGGAAGGCGCTCGGCTATTCGGGCTTCACGGTGGGCATGCTCTGGGCCATCGCCGTGCTCGCGGAGATCGCCATGTTCTGGGTGGCGACGCGCTTCACCCGTGACTGGCGCCCCACCACTTTCCTGCTGATTGGCGGGGCCGGGGGCCTGCTGCGCTGGGTGCTCATGGCCCTCGACCCGCCGCTGTGGATCAACGCGCCGCTGCAGCTCCTGCACGCAGCCGGCTTCGGCCTCGTCCACCTCGGCACCATGTCCTATCTCGCCGCCAGGCTGCCCGCCCACCAGCGCGCCAGCGGGCAGGGCACCGTGTCGGTGGCCATCGGCGGCGCCATGGCCCTGTCGACGCTGATCGCCGGCTATCTCTATGCCCGGGTCGGCGCCTCGGCCTATCTCGCCATGGGCTCGCTCTGCGCCGCCGGGCTCCTCGTCACCGCAGTGGCAAGGGCCATGCCGGTGCCGCGCCCGGCCGTCCCCGCTCAGCCCCAGAGCGAGGGCGTCGGCGGATAGACGGTGGCGCCCTCGTAGCGCAGGCCCTCGGGCCGGTCCTCACGCAGGAGGAGCGGACCGTCGAGGTCGACCAGAAAGGCCTTCTGGGCGATCAGGGTGGCCGGCGCCATCGACAGCGACGTACCGAGCATGCACCCCGTCATGATCTTGAGGCCGAGCTTCTCGGCCTCGGCGACGAGCAGGAAGGCTTCCGTGAGGCCGCCGGTCTTGTCGAGCTTGACATTGATGGCGTCGTACTTGCCGGCGAGCTTCGCCAGCGACGGACGATCGTGGACGCTCTCGTCGGCGCAGATCGGGATGGGCCGGCGCACGTGGAGCAGCGCCTCGTCGTCGGAGGCGGGCAGGGGCTGCTCCACCAGCGCGATGCGGAAGCGCTCGCAGACCGCAAGATTCGCCTCGAGATTGGCCGGGGTCCAGCCCTCGTTGGCATCGATGACGAGCGTCGCCTCGGGCACGGCGGCGCGGATCGCGGCGAGCCTGTCGGCGTCGCCCTCGCCGCCAAGCTTGATCTTGAGGTGCGGGCGGCCGCACAGGGCCGCCTGCTCGGCCATCTCCTCGGGCGAGGACAGCGAGATCGTGTAGACCGTCGTCAGCGGCTTCGGCGCCGGCATGCCGGCGAGGTCCCAGGCGCGCTTGCCGGCGAGCTTCGATTCCAGGTCCCACAGCGCGCAGTCCACCGCATTGCGCGCCGCGCCGGGCTTCATCGCGGTGAGCAGGCCCTGCCGGTCGAGGCCGTTGTCGAGCGCGTCGACCATGGCCTCGATATCGGCGGCGACCCCGTCCACCGATTCCCCGTAGCGCGGATAGGGCACGCATTCGGCGCGGCCGATGGCCGCTCCCTCGCGGATTTCGCAGACGACCACCACCGCCTCGGTGCGCGAGCCGCGCGAGATGGTGAAGGTGCCGGCGATCGGCCAACGTTCGGTTCGGACGGTCAGTTCACGGGAGGCCATGATGCGGGGAGCCCTCAGTTCGCCCGGCGGGCGGAGGACTTCGCCTTCTTCGGCTTCGGCTCGGGCTCGCCGTAGAGTTCTGCGATGGCATCCACCAGCGGCTCGACGCCGAAGCGCACCGGGTCGGTCGCCGGCAGCTCGTATTCCCGCGACAGGCGATCGAGATAGGTGAAGGCCTGATCCTCCGAGAGGTGCTCGGTGTTGATCGACAGGCCCGTGCAGGTGATGGCCGGGTTGGTCAGCCGTCCGAGGGCCACCGTCTGCTCGATGACGTCGTCGATGGAGGGCAGAGGCGTCTGCACCCCGCGCATCGTCCGGCGGGTCGGCTCGTGGCAGACGATGAAGGCGTCCGGCTGGGCGCCGTGCAGCAGGCCCAGCGTCACGCCGGCGAAGGAGGGGTGGAACAGCGAGCCCTGGCCCTCGACCACGTCCCAGTGCAGCGGGTCGGCGGCCGGGGTCAGCCACTCCGCGGCGCCGGCGATGAAGTCGGCCACCACCGCGTCCACGGCGACGCCGCGGCCCGAGATGAAGATGCCGGTCTGGCCGGTGGCGCGGAAATCGGCGTCGAAGCCGCGCTCGCGCATGCCCTTCTCCATGGCCAGCGCCGTGTACTTCTTGCCGACCGAGCAGTCGGTGCCGACCATCAGCAGCCGCTTGCCCGAGCGCAGGCCGCCCTTGCCGGTGGCGAAGGTCTGCTTGGGATGGCGCACGTCATGGAGCTGGCGGCCGTGCTTCTTGGCGGCGGCGGCGATCTTCGGGATGTCGGAGAGCTTCGCATGCAGGCCCGTGGCCACGTCCATGCCGGCCTCGATCGCCTCGACGATGCTGGCGATCCAGTGGTCGGGCAGCACGCCGCCGGCATTGACGACGCCGACGACGAGCGTCTTGGCGCCTGCCTTGGCGCCGGCGGTGATCGACAGGTCCTTCAGGCCCGTATCGGCCTTGCAGCCTTCCAGCCGCACCTGGCCGACGCACCAGTCGCGGCGCCAGTCGACGATGCCCTGCGCCGTCTTGGCGGCGAGCTGGTCGTGGACGTCCCCGAGGAAGAGGAGATAGGGCTTGGCGAGTTCCATGAGGCGGCCTGCAAGGGAGAATGAGAGGGGCGGCGACCTCGACGGCGCCGGACGGCTCCTTTATGGAGAGACCGAGCGCGCGTGCCAAGCCGGACCCGCGCATGCGACTTATTCGCGGCCGTGAGCGGGAAGAGCCTCGTGCCTGAAGCCCAACTGGCGAGCAGAGTGGACGGCAGCCGCCTGACGGTGGCCCTCGCCGGCATGTGGACGGCCGACACGGCCGGCGACATGGAGCCGAAGGTCGCCGGCCTCATCGCCGAAGGCGGCTCGCCGCAATCCGTCCTGCTCGACTTCTCCCGCGTCCAGCGGCTCGACACGCTGGGCGGCACGCTGGTGCGCGGCATCGAGATGGCCTTCGGCGCCCGCGGCATTCCGGTGGAGCGCACGGGCCTGTCGAAGGCCGCATCCGCCATCTACGCCGAGATCGCCGACGGGCTCGCCGAGCCGGCCCCGCCGCCGCCGAAGGCCAAGCCCGCCATCGTCCAAGGCCTCGACAAGGTCGGCGAGCAGATGGTCGAGGCCGGCCGCGACCTCGTGGCGCTCGTCTCCTTCTTCGGCGAGGTGGTCGCCGCCGCCGGCTCGATCTTCACCGGCGTCGGTCGCTTCCGCCTCGCCGCCGTGGTCACCCAGCTCGACCGGGTGGCCTTCCGCGCCGTGCCGATCATGGCGCTGATCACCTTCCTCATCGGCGGCATCATCGCCCAGCAGGGCATCTTCTTCTTCCGCGACTTCGGCGCCGACACCTATGTCGTCGACCTCGTCTCCATCCTCACCCTGCGCGAGATCGGCGTGCTCATCGTCTCGATCATGGTGGCGGGCCGGACCGGCTCGGCCTTCACCGCCGAGATCGGTTCGATGAAGATGCGCGAGGAGATCGACGCGCTGAAGGTCATGGGTCTCAATCCCGTCGAGGTGCTGGTCCTGCCGCGCCTCACCGCCCTGGTCCTAGGCCTGCCGCTGCTCACCTTCATCGGCGACATCTCCGCCATCCTGGGCGGCGCCATGGTTGCGCAGTTCTACGGGCAGATCCCCATCGACATCTTCTTCACCCGCATGCAGGAGGAGGTCTCCCAGCGCCACCTCTGGGTGGGCCTCGCCAAGGCGCCCTTCATGGCGCTGATCATCGGCCTCGTGGCCTGCATCGAGGGCATGCGGGTGAAGGGCTCGGCGGAGAGCCTCGGCCAGCAGACCACCGCCTCCGTGGTGAAGGCGATCTTCCTCGTCATCGTCATGGACGGGCTGTTCGCCATCTTCTTCGCCAGCCTCGGCTACTGACGGAAGGAGCCCCCGTGGCGGATTACGAGACAGGCGACGTCATCATCTCGGTCCGGGACGTTGCCATCGGCTTCGGCGAGCGGCTGATCATCGACGGCCTCGACCTCGATGTTCGTGCCGGCGAGGTCCTGGGCGTGGTTGGCGGTTCGGGCACCGGCAAATCGGTGCTCACCCGCTGCATCATCGGTCTCGTCCCGAAGCGCCGCGGCAAGATCACCGTCTTCAACCAGGACCTGGATGGTCTTTCCCGCGCCGAGCACAAGGCCATCGAGCGGCGCTGGGGCGTCCTGTTCCAGCATGGCGCCTTGTTCTCGTCGCTGACGGTGAAGCAGAACATCCAGGTGCCGCTGCGCGAATATCTCAAGCTCTCCGAGCCGCTGATGGACGAGATCGCCCGGCTCAAGATCGCCATGGTGGGCCTGAAGCCCGACGCCGCGGACAAGTACCCGTCCGAACTCTCCGGCGGCATGATCAAGCGTGCCGCGCTCGCGCGCGCGCTCGCGCTGGACCCCGAGATCGTCTTCCTCGACGAGCCGACCTCCGGCCTCGACCCCATCGGCGCCGAGGAATTCGACACGCTCATCAGGACGTTACGCGACACTCTGGGCCTGACCGTGTATATGGTCACCCACGATCTCGATAGCCTGGCGCGAATCTGCGATCGCATCGCGGCCCTCGCCGGGGGCAAGGTCATCGCCACGGGGACGATGGAAGACATGGTCCGCCATCCCCATCCCTGGCTGAAGCAGTATTTCGGCGGCGAACGCGCCCGTGCCGCCCGGGTGAAGGCGTGAAGGACGTGAGCTGAGGCGCATGGAAACCAAGGCCAACACCACGCTGATCGGCCTCTTCACCCTCGCGGTGCTCGGCGCCTTCGGCCTGTTCCTCTGGTGGTTCCTGCGCGTCGGCGACAGCAGCAACCGCGAGGATTTCCGCGTCGTCTTCACCGGTCCGGTCAGCGGCCTTCGCACCGGTTCGGCGGTGTTCTTCAACGGCATCCGCAAGGGTGAGGTGAAGCGCATCGACATCGATCCGAACGACCCCCGCAAGGTGGTCGCCATCATCGGCCTCCAGCCGGGAACCCCGGTCTCCACCGCGACCCGCGCCACGCTGAACGTCCAGCTCCTCTCCGGCATCGCCTCGCTCGGCCTGGCCAACGGGCCCGATCCGGCGCAGCCGCTCGCCCGCGCCGCGGGTGCGCCGCCGCCGCAGATCGGCCCCGACGTGCCCGGCGGTTCCGACATCATGTCGGGTGCCCAGCAGACCATGACGACGCTGAACGGGCTGGTGAACCGGCTCGACACGGTGATCGCCGAGGGGCAGGGTTCCTTCCAGCAGAGCCTTCGCAACGTCGAGAAGTTCACCGCGGCGCTCGGCGACAATTCCGACGGCGTCCGCGAGTTCCTCGGCCAGACGGGCGAGGCGGCCAAGCAGATCGCGGCGCTCGCGCAGCGGCTCGACCGGGTCACCACCCAGATCGAATCGATGATGGAGGGCGCCCAGCCCGGCCGCATCAGCTCGATCCTGCGCAACATCGACGAGCTGACCGGCGGCCTCAACGCCCAGCGCGAGAATTTCGCCGACCTGCTGCGCGACGCCCGCCGCGCCGCCGGCTCCCTGACGCAGACGCTCGGCACCGTCAACGAGACGGTGGCGAGCTTCGACGTGCGGGCGCTGAACCGGACGCTCGCCGGCGCGGACAGGGTGATCGAATCCCTCGACAGCGAGCGGATCGGCCGCGCCATGGCCAATATCGACCGCTTCACCCAGGCCCTCGGCGACAATTCGGCCAACGTCGATGTCCTCCTGAAGAATGCCGGCGAGGTCTCCACGAAGCTGAACGCCATGGCCGACCGCATCGACGGCTTGTTGAAGAGCTTCACGGGAGACGGAACCAACAACATGTTCGCCGAGTTTACTGCCACGGCGCGCTCGGTCCGCACGCTCGCCGAGAGGCTCGACACCCGCACCGCGCAGCTGACGAACTCCATCTCCGGCTTCACGGATCGTACGATCCGCGATATTCAGTCGCTGTCGACCGACGGTCGGCGGACGCTGACGGAACTCGAACGGACGCTGCGCTCGCTTGAGCGCAATCCGCAGAGGTTCATTTTCGGCGGATCGGGCGTGCCCGAATACAATCGCCGCTAGGGCGAAACTGAAGGTTCGGGCGTGCAGCACACCAGGTCGGACGACGAGGGATCGAAGCGGGCGGGGCGCCGCACCGGGTTGGCCGTGGCGCTGGCCCTGGCCCTGGGGCTCGCGGGCTGCTCGTCCTCATCCAGCGTGCCGCGCGGCTTCGACATCATCGCACCGACGACTTTCCCGGCCCGCGCCGGCGCCGTCCGCGGCCAGCTCCTGGTGGTCGAGCCCAAGGCCATCGCCAGCCTCGACACCGAGCGCATCGCGGTGCGCGGCCCCGGCGGGGCCTATTCCTACCTGACCGACGGCGCCTGGGCCGACCGCCTGCCCAAGCTCCTGCAGGCCCGCCTCATCCAGTCCTTCGAGAACGCCAACCGCCTGCGCTCCGTCGGTCGGCCCGGCGACCGCCTCGCCTCCGACTGGCAGCTGCTGGCCGAGATCCGCTCCTTCGAAGTTGTCGCCTCCGGCGCCACCGAGGTGGTCGTCGAACTGTCGGTGAAGATCGTCAACGACCGCTCCGGCCGCATCCTCGCCGGCCGGGTCTTCTCGGCCCGCGCTCCCGCAGCCGGCACGGATGCCGTCAACGTCTCCACCGCCTTCAACGGCGCCGTGCAGAGCGTCATGCGCGAGATCGTGCTCTGGTCCACCGGTCAGGTCTGAGCACCGGCCTGATTCAATCCCTGCCGCAGACATAGAAAAAGGGCGCCGCGCGGCGCCCTTTTCGCATTCAGCCCGTTGGACCGCTTCAGTCGAAGCGGCCGCTCGCATGGGCGAGCAGGGTGAACACCTTGCCCGTCTCGGAGGTCAGGTAGGATTTGGCGAGCGATCCGTCGCGATCGTTCCGGTCGACGTCGGCGAGGAGCCGCTGGAACTCGTCGACATAGCGGTCGACGGTCGCCCGGAAGTCGGCGTCGCGGCGGTAGCGGCGGCGCAGTTCGTCGAAGGTCTGCTGGCCCTGGGTGGTGTAGAGCCGGCGCGAGAAGACGTTCCTCTCGCCGCGGCGCCAGCGGTCCCACAGGTCCGCCACCGCCTCGTGGTCGACCATCCGCGCGATGTCCGACGACAGGGCGTCGAGATTGTCGAGGGCCGCGGCAGGGGCGGGGGTCCGGCGCTGGGCCGGCCGCAGCGGCTGGTCCGCCTGGTCCTCGGTGGAGGCGCGGGCGAGGAGGTCCGACAGCCAGCCGCCGGTCCGGTCGGCCGTCTTCGGCGCCTC
>JAEZGJ010000039.1 GCA_023416965.1 Pseudomonadota bacterium
CGTGCCCCCCGGGCGGGCGCGCGGCCCCCGCCGCCCCCTTCCCTTCCCCCGCAGTGCTTCGGAACGAGGGCCGAGCTTGAACCAGACCATCCGACGCCACTGGCAGTTCGCCTTCGTCTCGGCAGTCTTCGCCGCCCTCATGCTCATGGCCCGTCCCGGCCTTGCCCAGGATGCCGGCCCGCTCGTCCAGCGTTTCGCCACCGAGAGCTTCAACGACATCGTCGGCGCGGTGAACGGCCTCGCCACCTCCGGCTCGCCTCGCGCCGCGCCGGTCATCGAGGCGTTGCGCGACGGCCGCCTGGTCTACCGGCAGGCCGATCGCGCCGTCTTCATCCGCCGCCCCGACGGCTCCTTCCTCGCCGCCGCCACCGGCGAGCCGGCCTCCGATGTCGGGACGACCCGCCCGGTGCGCCTCAACAACAATGTCCGCCGCGCGATCGACGCGGCCGTCGGCGCCCTTTCCCTGCTGCATCCCGACCCCGCCCGCCGCACCCGCGCCGCCGAAGCCGTGTTCAAGTCGCGGGACGGCACGGCTCTCGCCGCGCTGGAGACCGCTATCGGCCAGGAGCGCGACGCCCGCATCAAGACGCTGATGGAGGAGGCGCGCGCCGCCATCCTCGTGGCCAATCCCCGCGCCGCCGAGGCCGACCGCATCGCCGCTATTGCGGTCATCCAGCGCCGCGGCGATCAGGACGCACTCGCCATGCTCGGCTCGCTGCCCGCCGATACGCCGCCGCTGGTGCGTGAGGCGGCCGAGAGCGCGCAGGTCGGCATCCGCCGGACCCTGGCGATCTGGGAGGCCGGCCAGAACGTCTGGTACGGACTGTCGCTCGGCTCGGTCCTGCTGCTCGCCGCCATCGGCCTCGCCATCACCTTCGGCGTCATGGGCGTCATCAACATGGCCCATGGCGAGATGGTGATGATCGGCGCCTACACGACCTTCGTCGTGCAGCAGGCCCTCCGCGCCGTCGCTCCCGGGCTGATGGACGCCTCGCTCTTCATCGCCCTGCCCATGGCCTTCCTCGTCGCAGGCGCCATCGGCGTCGCCATCGAGCGGCTCATCATCCGCCACCTCTACGGGCGGCCGCTGGAGACCCTGCTCGCCACCTGGGGCGTCAGCCTCGTGCTGCAGCAGGCGGTGCGCTCCTGGTTCGGGCCGACCAACCGCGAGGTGACGACGCCCTCCTGGATGTCCGGCTCCTTCGAGATCGGCCACCTCGCCATCACCGCCAACCGGCTCGCCATCATCCTCTTCGCCGCCATCGTCTTCGCCGCGCTGCTGCTCTTCCTCAAGCGCACGCCCTTCGGCCTGCAGACCCGTGCCGTGACCCAGAACCGCCGCATGGCGGGCGCCATGGGCATCCGCACCAACTGGGTCGACGCCTTCACCTTCGGCCTCGGCTCCGGCATTGCCGGGCTCGCCGGGGTGGCGCTCAGCCAGATCGACAACGTCTCGCCCAATCTCGGCCAGGGCTACATCATCGACAGCTTCATGGTCGTGGTCTTCGGCGGCGTCGGCAATCTCTGGGGCACCCTCGTCGGCGCCATGACGCTGGGCATCGCCAACAAGTTCCTCGAACCCTATGCCGGCGCGGTGCTGGGAAAGATCCTGCTCCTCGTCTTCATCATCCTGTTCATCCAGAAGCGTCCAAGGGGCCTCTTCGCCCTCAAGGGCCGGGCGGTGGAATGATGCTCACCCGGTTCCTCTTCGAAAAGATCGACCGCGCCGGCTGGGTCTTCCTGGTCCTGCTCGGCATCGCCGCGGTCCTCGTGCCGGTGCTGAACCTCGCCGTGCCGCCCGGCTCGATGTTCCACGTGTCGAACACGGCGGTGGGGCTATGGGGCAAGTACATGACCTACGCCCTGCTCGCCCTCGCGGTGGACCTCGTCTGGGGCTATTGCGGCATCCTCTCCCTCGGCCACGGCGCCTTCTTCGCCCTCGGCGGCTATGCCATGGGCATGTACCTGATGCGGCAGATCGGTCCGCGCGGCGTCTATTCCCACCCGGTCCTGCCGGACTTCATGGTCTTCCTGAACTGGACGGAGCTGCCGGTCACCTGGTGGGGCTTCTCCTCCTTTCCCTATGCCATGCTGATGGTGGCCCTCGTTCCCGGCCTCCTCGCCTTCGTCTTCGGATGGTTCGCCTTCCGCTCGCGCGTCACCGGCGTCTATCTCTCCATCATCACACAGCCGCTCACCTACGCGCTCATGCTCGCCTTCTTCCGCAACGACATGGGCTTCGGCGGCAATAACGGCCTGACCGACTTCAAGGACATCCTCGGCTTCAACATCCAGAGCCAGGTGACCCGCGCCGTGCTCTTCTCGCTGTCGGTCCTGGCGCTGATGGCGGGCTATCTCGTCGCCCGCGCCATCGTCACCTCGAAGGCCGGCAAGATCCTCATCGCCATTCGCGACGCCGAGGCGCGCACGCGCTTCCTCGGCTACAGGGTGGAGAACTTCAAGCTCTTCGTCTGGACGGTCTCGGCGGTCATGGCCGGCATTGCCGGGGCGCTCTACGTGCCGCAGGTCGGCATCATCAACCCGAGCGAATTCTCGCCCGCCAATTCCATCGAGACCATCGTCTGGGTGGCGGTGGGCGGCCGCGGCACGCTGGTGGGTGCCGCGCTCGGCGCCGGCCTCGTCAACTTCGCCAAGAGCTGGTTCACCGGCGCCTTCCCCCAGGGGTGGCTCTTCGCCCTGGGCGGGCTCTTCATCATCGTCACCCTGTTCCTGCCGAAGGGCATCCTCGGCACCTTCACCGACTGGTGGAAGCGCCGCGGCGAGAGCCGCCGGCCGCCGGCCGCCTCGCCGGCCAGCCAGCCGGCGGAATGAGGATGGGCCCGATGCTGATCGATCCGATGGAAACCCAGCG
>JAEZGJ010000043.1 GCA_023416965.1 Pseudomonadota bacterium
CTCCCCGCCGGGGAGAGGTGAAGGGAGAACGCCTTGCTCCGCCGACTCGCCCTCACGGCCGCCATTCCAGGAAGTTGCCGATGAGAGCCAGACCGAGGGTCTGGCTCTTCTCGGGGTGGAACTGGGTTCCGACCATGGTGTCGCGGGCGATCATCGCGGTCACCGGGCCGCCGTAATCCGCCTCGGCGAGGACCACGTCTCCGGCCGTGGCGGTCAGATGGTAGGAGTGGACGAAATAGGCGTGCAGCCCGTCGGGGCCGGTGGGAATGCCGGCGAGGACCGGGTGGTCGCGCCTCACGTCGAGCGTGTTCCAGCCCATGTGCGGGATCTTGAGGCTCGCATCGGCGGGCCGGATCAGGTCGATGTCGCCGGGGACCCAGCCGAGGCCGGCGGAGGTCTCCTTCTCCAGCCCGCGGCCGGCCATGAGCTGCATGCCGACGCAGATGCCGAGGAAGGGGCGGCCGCGGCCGCGGACGGCTTCCGTCATGGCCTCCACCATGCCGGGCACGCCGACGAGGCCTGCCTTGCAGTCGGCGAAGGCACCGACGCCAGGCAGGACGATGCGGTCGGCCTTGCGGACGAGGTCGGGATCGGCGGTGACGATGACCGGTGCGTTGAGGCCGCGCTCGCGCGCCATGCGCTCGAAGGCCTTCTGCGCCGAGTGCAGGTTGCCCGAGCCGTAATCGACGATGGCGACGCTCACCGGATGCCCCTCGCGCCCGGCTCCGCCTCCGGGAAGAGGCCGATCACCGGCTGGGACGAGAGCGGCGCCGCCGGCACGGAGGCGGCGAACCGCGGCTCGGCCCGCACGGCGGGAGCGGCCGACCCGCGCTCGGCGAAATAGCGCCGCTCCGCCTCGTCCTGCGATCCCGCGACGACGACGGCGACCTCCCGCCAGCCGCGGCGGCCGAGAGTCCAGCGCTTCAGGTTGGTCGCCTCCAGACCGATCAGCAGGCTGAGCGCCGTGGTGATCATGGTGCGCAGCAGCGGCGACAGCCCGGCCAGCGACAGGGCGAGGACCGTGAGGCCCATCAGCGCGAGATAGGCGAGCGTGACCAGCCACATGCGCTGCAGCGGGAACCACGCCCAGGGAAAGAAGAAGGCGAGGGGCGAGAAGGAATCCGGCACGAACTGGATCGCCTCGTCCTCTGCGCGTCCCGCGGGAGGCAGGTGCACGGTGTAGCTGGTCTGGCGCGCCATCTAGAGCACCCCCTTGGTGGAGGGGATTTCGCCGGCCCGCCGCGAATCGATGGCGAAGGCGGCGCGCAGCGCCCGTGCGAGGCCCTTAAAGCAGCTCTCGGCGACGTGGTGGGCATTGTCGCCGTAGAGCGTCTCGACATGCAGGGTGATGCCGGCATTCATGGCGAAGGCCTGGAAGAACTCGCGAACCAGCTCGGTGTCGAAGGTGCCGATCTTGTGGCGCTGGAATTCGGTGCGGAAGACGAGGAAGGGCCGGCCCGACACGTCGACCGCGACGCGGGTGAGGGTCTCGTCCATGGGCAGGTGGACGTCGGCATAGCGGGTGATGCCCTTCATGTCGCCGAGGGCCTGGCGCACCGCCTGGCCGAGCGCGATGCCGACATCCTCCACCGTGTGGTGGTCGTCGATGTGGAGGTCGCCCTCCGCCTTCACCGTGAGGTCAATCATGCCGTGGCGGGCGATCTGGTCGAGCATGTGGTCGAAGAAGCCCACGCCGGTCGAGACCTCGGCGCGGCCGGAGCCGTCGAGATCGACGGACACGGTGATGTCCGTCTCCTTGGTGGTACGGGTGATCTGGCCCTTGCGCATGGCTCTCTCCGGCGAATGGCCGGACTTCTAACAGCGGCGGCGGCGCATTGAAAGGCGGAGCGGTGGCCAGGCGCCAGCGCTCGCCTTGCGTCCCGGCGGGCAGGGCTTAAATGTCTGGCTTTCCGGAGGTTCCATGTCTTCGCAGAACGACGCCTTTCCCGGCTGGCACGCCACAACCATCTGCACCGTCCGCAAGGGCGGCAAGGTGGTGATCGGCGGCGACGGCCAGGTCAGCCTCGGCCAGACCGTCATCAAGGCCAATGCCAAAAAGGTCCGCCGCCTCGGCCGCGGCGACGTGATCTCGGGCTTCGCCGGCGCAACCGCCGACGCCTTCACCCTGTTCGAGCGGCTGGAGGCCAAGCTGGAGCAGTTCCCCGGCCAGCTCACCCGCGCCGCGGTGGAACTCGCCAAGGACTGGCGCACCGACCGCTATCTTCGCCGGCTGGAGGCGATGATGATCGTCGCCGACAAGGACGTGTCGCTGATCCTCACCGGCACCGGCGACGTTCTGGAGCCGGAGAACGGCATCGCCGCCATCGGGTCCGGCGGCAACTACGCGCTCGCCGCCGCGCGGGCGCTGGCCGAGACCGACCAGGACGCCGAGGCCATCGTGCGCAAGGCGATGACCATCGCCTCGGAAATCTGCGTCTACACCAACGGCAATCTCGTCATCGAGAGCATCGGCTGAGGTGCCGGTTCGGGGGCCGGGGGGTCTCACAAGGCCTTTGACGATGCAGACATACGACTTTCGTCCCCTCGCCACGGATGACCTGCCGCTCATCCGTCACTGGCTGCTCCAGCCCCATGTGGCGCGCTGGTGGGGAGACGTTGACGAGGAAATGGCGGCGATCGCCACCATCTTCGGCGACCCCCACGTCGAGGCCTTCCTCATGCTGCTCGACGGGCGGGCGATCGGCTATTTCCAGGCCTATGACCCCAATGCGGAAGAGGGTCATCCCTTCGCCGGCGAGCCGGCAGGGACTCTAGGGCTCGACCTGTCCATCGGCGAGGCGGCGCTGATCGGCAAGGGGCACGGCTCGGCCTTCATCCGCACCTTCGCGGAACGCGCCTTCGCCCGCGGCGCGCCGCGGCTCGTCACCGATCCCCATCCCGACAATCCCGCCTCCATCCGCGCCTTCGAGAAGGCCGGCTTCGTCCGCCGCCAGGTGCGGGACGAGCCCCAGTTCGGCCGCTTCCTCTTCATGACTTGCGATGCGCCGGCGGCTATTGTCGCGCCATGACCATGACCTCCTCCCCCTTCCAGCGCATCTCGCCCCTCACCGGCCCCGCCGCCCGCGACAGCGGACCTGCCGGCGGCTTTCCCTGGTGGCAGGCGCTGCCCCTCGTTCTCCTGCTCCTCGCGGTCCAGGCCGGTGTGCTCTACGCCATGGGGCGGCTGCCGATCTGCGCCTGCGGCTCCGTCAAGCTGTGGCACGGCATCGCCAACAGCGCCGAGAACTCGCAGCACATCGCCGACTGGTACACGTTCAGCCACATCGTCCACGGTTTCCTGTTCTATTTCCTCGCCTGGCTGATCCTGCCGAAGAGCTCGATCTGGACGCGGCTGGTGCTCGCGGTCGTGGTGGAGGGCGCCTGGGAGATCGCCGAGAACACGCCGATGATCATCGAGCGTTACCGTGCCGCCACCATCTCGCTCGGCTACAACGGCGACACGATCGTCAACTCGCTCGCCGATACGGGCGCGATGATCGCCGGCTTCCTCCTCGCCGCGCTGCTGCCGGCCTGGGCGACGATCGGCCTCGCCATCGCCATGGAGGTCGGCGTCGCCGCCGTCATCCGCGACAACCTCATCCTCAACATCATCATGCTGGTCCACCCGATCGAGGCGATCCGGGTCTGGCAGCAGGGCGCGGGATGAGCCGGCTCCTTGATCGGCGGGCGACAATCGCCATCTCTCCGCTCTTCCGATCCGCACCGATCCCAGGGTCCCGATGACCGACTTCTCCCCGCGTGAAATCGTTTCCGAACTCGACCGCCACATCATCGGCCAGAAGGACGCCAAGCGCGCCGTGGCCATCGCGCTCCGCAACCGCTGGCGCCGCCTGCAGCTCGACGAGAGCCTGCGCGAGGAGGTGCTGCCAAAGAACATCCTGATGATCGGCCCGACGGGCGTCGGCAAGACGGAGATTTCCCGCCGCCTGGCCAAGCTCGCCAATGCGCCGTTCCTGAAGGTCGAGGCGACCAAGTTCACCGAGGTGGGCTATGTCGGCCGCGACGTGGAACAGATTGTCCGCGACCTCGTCGAGGTCGGCATCGGCCTCGTCCGCGAGGCCAAGCGCAAGGACGTGCAGGCCAAGGCGCATCTCGGCGCCGAGGAGCGCGTGCTCGACGCCCTCGTCGGCAAGACCGCCTCCCCCGCCACCCGCGAGAGCTTCCGCAAGAAGCTGCGCGACGGCGAGATGGACGACAAGGAAATCGACATCGAGGTGGCGGCCGGCAGCCCGCAGGGCATGCCGATGATGGACATTCCCGGCATGCCCGGCGGCCAGATCGGCATTGCCAATCTCAACGACATGCTGGGCAAGATGATGGGCGGGCGCACCAAGCAGCGCCGCACCACGGTCCGCGAGGCCTACGAGCCGCTGGTACAGGAAGAGGCGGACAAGCTGGTCGACCAGGACAACCTGGTGCAGGAGGCGATCCACCTGGTCGAGAACAACGGCATCGTCTTCCTCGACGAGATCGACAAGATCTGCGCCCGCGAGGGCGCGCGTGGCGGCGAGGTGTCGCGCGAGGGGGTGCAGCGCGACCTCCTGCCTCTGATCGAGGGCACGACGGTCGCCACCAAGCACGGGCCGGTGAAGTCGGACCACATCCTCTTCATCGCCTCGGGCGCCTTCCACGTGGCGAAGCCCTCGGACCTCCTGCCGGAGCTGCAGGGCCGCCTGCCGATCCGCGTCGAGCTGAAGCCGCTGACGCGGGAGGACCTGCGCTCCATCCTCACCGAGACGGAAGCGAGCCTCACCCGCCAGTCCATCGCCATGATGAAGACCGAGGGTGTCGACCTCGTCCTCACCGACGACGCCATCGACGCCATCGCCGACCTCGCGGTGGAGGTGAACGCCTCGGTGGAGAATATCGGCGCGCGGCGGCTGCAGACGATCGTCGAGCGGGTGCTCGACGACATCTCCTTCACCGCCGCCGACCGGGCCGGCGAGACGGTGACGATCGACGGCGCCTATGTTCGCCAGACGGTTGGCGACCTCGCGAAGAACGCCGACCTCAGCCGCTTCATCCTCTGAGCGGCAGGCGGCTCAGAGCGCGAAGCCGTTCTCGGCGGCGAGCGCCTTGAGGTTCGCCTCGGGGCGGGCGCCCATGTGGCTGATGATCTCGGCGGCGCAGAGGGCGCCGAGGCGCAGCGAGGTCTCGTGCGGCATGCCGCGGGCAAGGCCCGAGAGGAACCCGGCGGCGAAGAGGTCGCCGGCACCCGTCGTGTCCACCACCTTGTCGACCGGGAAGGCCGGGGCCGAGACGAGGTTCGCGCCCTCGACCGCGATGGCGCCCTGTTCGGAGCGGGTGACGACGGCGAGAGCCGCGTCGGCGCGCAGGGCGTCGAGGGCCGTGGCGAAATCGGCGGTCTGGTAGAGCGACTTCAGCTCGCTCTCGTTGGCGAACACGATGTCGACGGTCTTCCCCTTGATGAGGCCGAGGAACTCGTCGCGATAGCGGTCGACGCAGAAGCTGTCGGAGAGGGTGAGGGCCACCTTGCGGCCGGCGCCGTGGGCGATCTCGGAGGCCTTGACGAAGGCCTTCTTGGCCTCCGGCGGATCCCAGAGATAGCCCTCGAGATAGGTGATGCCGGAGGCGGCGATGGTCTCGGCGTCGACATCGGCGGGCGACAGGTTCTGCGCCGCGCCGAGATAGGTGTTCATGGTGCGCTCGCCGTCCGGCGTCACCAGGATGTAGCAGCGCGCGGTGGCCGGTCCGTCGGTGGCGGCGACGGTGGGAAAGTGGATGCCGGCGGCCTTCATGCCGTGGTTGAAGGCGCCGCCGAGCTGGTCGTCGCGCACCTTGCCGATGAAGGCGGGCTTGAGGCCGAGCATGCCGATGCCGGCGATGGTGTTGGCGGCCGAGCCGCCGGACATTTCCACCGTCTGGGCCATGGCTGCATAGATCGCCTCGGCGCGCGGCTCGTCGATGAGCATCATGCCGCCCTTCGGCACGCCGAGCCGGGCGAGGACGTCGTCCTCGGTGCGGGCGAGCACGTCGACGATGGCGTTGCCGATGCCGGCGACGTCGTAGCGGGTCTGGGACATGGAGGCTCTCTCGGGCGGAAACGTTGGCGCCCTCTACACGCTGGGGCGTCATCCGGCAACGGCGCGCCATTGACTTCTCGGCGAAGTTCGGTTGCTTCGGAGGGAAGAAAAAGACTGGCGGAGGACGTCCATGCAGATCGGCGTGGTGGGGCTCGGGCGGATGGGCGCGAACATCGCGCGCCGCCTGATGCGGGCGGGCCATGCCTGCGT
>JAEZGJ010000116.1 GCA_023416965.1 Pseudomonadota bacterium
GCAATGCCCGCACCGCCCGTGGCCGCACGGCCGTCCAGGCCGCCTTCGCCGAGGGCATCATCGACGGCGCCCAGCGCCTGCGCATCGTCGAGCGGGAACTGATCGAGCCGCTCGACCGCGAGGCGACGCGCCTGGTGGCCGAGGCGGCCCGCCGCGTCTCCGTCGTCACCGCCGTCAGCCCGCGCGCGGCGGTCGACCTCGCCATGGTCTTCGCCACCGCCGTCAGGCTGATCCGGCGTATCGCCGAACTCTATGGCGGCCGTCCCGGCACGCTCGGCATGGTCAAGCTCATGCGCCACGTCCTCGCCCACATGGCGGTGACCGGCGGCATGGCGGCCGGCGACACGGTGCTCGACCAGATCGTCGGCCACGGCCTCGCGGCGAAGCTCTCCGCCAAACTGGGAGAGGGGGTACTGAACGGGCTGCTGACCGCCCGCCTCGGCATCACCGCCATCGCCGTGTCGCGCCCGCTCCCCTATATCGGCGCGCCACGGCCGGACGTGCGCGATCTCGTCGGTGACGCGCTCAGCCTGCGCGGGGATGCCAGGGGCTGAGGTGGCTCAGGCCCGGGGCTTCGCCTCCGGCAGGAGGATCGCCGGCGGGTCCAGCGGGTCGAACGTGTCGGGCCGGTTCTTGGTCAGCCACAGCGACATCTGCCAGACCGTGTAGCCGCCGATGAAGACGACGAGGCCCATCAGGCCCCAGTTGACGGCGCGGATCGCCTGCACCGCCAGATAGGCGAGCGAGACGGCGAGGCCGGCCGTCGTGGCGGCGATGATCACGTAGCGCCAGGCCGGCTCGCCGGCGATGAACCGCGCCTTGGGCGAGGTCTGGGCTATGGTGGCACAGAGCCTCCGCACGAAGGCGGCGAAGGGCGCGTCATGGGCCTCGATCTCCACCATGCCGCGCCAGGAGACGTTGGAGAACCAGATGGTCTTGCCGAGGCGCTGGCGCACCTCCAGCCGGTAGCGGCGGGTGTAGAGATTGGCCGGGCGGAAGACGAGGCGGACGCTCTCGATCTGATGCAGCGGCAGCCGGCCGGAGGAGCGCCCGTCCGACCAGGCGAGGTCGCGATCCTCAATGGTGAAGCTGATCTCGGGACCGATGAGCTTGGGCCGATGGCGGAAGGTCGGCCGCCCCTCGTGGTCGCGCCACAGGGCGGTGTCGTCCGGAGAGGCGTTGGCGAGGGCTGTGGACCTGATCATGGCGCGTCTCTACACGGGGCTTGGACGCAGCGGAAGGCTGCGGGCGCACCAGGCGTAACCTTACCGCGAGGTCGCATCGCCGCAGGCCCCCTCCGCGCCGGCCGCGAGGGCTTCCGGCCTTGCTTCGCCCTTCGGCCCAAGCCATGATCCCCGCACGTTTTTTCGCCTTCGCGTCGGGAGTGTTCCATGAAGGCCATCATCGTCGGCGGCGGTGTCGGGGGACTGACCACCGCCCTCATGTTCGCCGAGCGCGGCATCGGCTGCGAGGTCTATGAGCAGGCCGCCGAAATCCGGGAACTCGGGGTTGGCATCAACACCCTGCCGCACGCCATCAAGGAACTCGCGGGCCTCGGCCTCCTGCCGCGGCTCGACGACGTCGCCATTCGCACCCACGAGCTGATCTACACCAACCGTTTCGGCCAGGAGATCTGGCGCGAGCCGCGCGGCATCGAGGCCGGCTTCGACGTGCCGCAGTTCTCGATTCACCGCGGCCGGCTGCAGACCGTCATCCACCAGGCCGTCCGCGCGCGGCTCGGCGAGAGCCGCATCTTCACCGGCCACCGCCTCGGCGCCTGGAAGCAGGACGAGAGCGGCGTCACCGCCTGGTTCTTCGACCGCGAGGGCCGCCATGTCCGCACCGCCCACGGGGACGTGCTGATCGGCGCCGACGGCATCCACTCCACCGTGCGCCGGTCGCTTTTCCCGAACGAGGGGCCGCCGGCGTGGAACGGCATCATGCTCTGGCGCGGGGCGCTGGACTGGCCGGATTTCCTCACCGGCCGTTCCATGGTGATCGCCGGCGGCATGAGCGCCAAGCTGGTGATCTATCCGATCGCCGAGGGCCTCGCGCCGGGGCGCAAGCTCACCAACTGGGCCATCGCCGCCAAGATCGGAGAGAACAACGCGACGCCGCCGCGCCGCGAGGACTGGTCGCGTCCCGGCCGGTTCGAGGACATCATGCCCTACCTCAAGCGCTTCTCGCTGCCCTATCTCGACGCCCGCCGGATGATCGAGGCGACGCCCGAGTTCTGGGAATATCCGATGTGCGACCGCGATGCGCTGCCGCGCTGGAGCCACGGGCGCGTCACGCTGCTCGGGGATGCCGCCCATCCAATGTACCCGGTCGGCTCCAACGGCGCCTCGCAGGCGATCCTCGACGCCCGCTGCCTCGCCGACCTGCTGGTCGCGGCCGAGCATCCGGTCCAGGCGCTCTGGGCCTATGAGCGCGAGCGCCTGCCGCCCACCGCCGAGATCGTCCGCATGAACCGCAAGGGCGGCCCCGAGGGCGTCATCGACGCGGTGGAGGAGCGGGCGCCGGAAGGCTTCACCGACATCGACACGGTGCTGTCCTTCGACGAGCGCAAGGCCATCGTGCGCGGCTATGCCTCGACGGCCGGCTTCTCGCAGGAGAAGGTGAACCGCAAGGCGGCGTGACGAGGGATCATGGCGGGGCGGGGGAGGCTGACCGGTTTCAGCGCGGTTTTCACGGTGCGCGACGTGCCGGCGAGCCTCGCTTTCTACCGCGACCGGCTCGGCTTTCGTCTGCAGTTCGGCATGGGCGAGCCGCCGGCCTATGCGATCGTCGAGCGCGACGCCGCATCCCTGCACCTGATGCCGGCCAGCCAAGACCCGGCGGGGCTCGGCACGTCGAGCATCTACATTTATGTCGATGATGTCGACGCGCTCCATGCGGGGCTCGTCGCGATGGGATGCCCCATCGAGATCGCCCCCGAGGATTTCTCCTATGGCATGCGCGAGACCTCAGTCCGCGATCCCGACGGCAACCGCCTCACCTTCGGTGCCGCCGTGGAGCCACCGCCCCTGTCCTGACCGCCGCCGCGCCAAGGGCCTGTGATGGCTGCGAGTCGCATGCGCGAGGCCGCGCTCCTCCTTCTCGGCTGCGGGATCTGCCTCGGCGCGACACTGCCGCTGCAGAAGCTGGCGGCCGCCGCAGGCGTGCAGCCGGCCTCGTGGGTCTTCGTCTCGACGCTCGGCGCCAGCATCCTCCTGACCATCGGCGCAGTGGCGCGGGGGCGTGCGCCGTCGCCGCGTTACCGGGTCTATTACCTCGTCGCCGCGCTGGTCTCCTTCGTGGTGCCGAACCTCATCATCTTCGTGGTGATCCCGAAGATCGGCGCAGGCCTGGCGGGCATGATGTTCGCCCTCTCGCCGATCCTGACGCTCACCATCGCATCCCTCGTGGCGCGGCGCGTGCCGCCGCTCCTCGGGGTCGCCGGCATCATCGTGGGTCTTGCCGGCGTGCTGGTCATCATCGCCTTCCGCGGCGACGGCGCCGGCAGTGACCCGTCCATCGGTTGGGTGCTGCTGGCGCTCTGCATTCCCGTCTGCCTCGCCTCGGGCAATGTCTACCGCTCGCACAACTGGCCGGCGGGGGCCGATTCCCTGTCGCTCGCCTCCGCCATCAACATCGTCGCGGCGGCGCTGCTCTTCGCGGCCGTCTTCGCGTCGGGGGAGGGGCTCCAGGGCCTGGCCGGGGTGCTCGGCGTTCCGGGGCTCATCACCGCGCAGATCGTCGCCACCGGCGCCAATCTCGCCATGTTCTTCCGCCTGCAGCAGGTGGGCGGGCCGGTCTATCTCAGCCAGATCGGCTACGCGGCGGCGGCGGTCGGGCTCGTCGCCGGCACGTTCATCCTCGGCGAAAGCTATGCGCCCGCCACCTGGGCGGGCGCCGTCATTGTCGTCATCGGCGTCGCCCTCGTCACCTTTGCGCAGGCGCGGGCGACGCCCTCCTGATCACGCGCCGGGCGGCGGCGGCAGGAACACGACCTCGTGCTTGGCGGAGAGCGCCACCACCGCGTCCGGGTTCTGCTCGGGCAGGGAATGGATGCCCCAGAACAGGTCGTAGAGCTTGCGGGTCGGCGAGACCCAGAAGAAGCACTTCACCGGCTGGTCGGTCTTGTTGAAGATGCCGTGCGAGAGGCCCATGGGCAGGCGGATGAGGTCGCCGGCGGTCGCCACGAATTCCTTGCCCTCCAGCACGAGGTCGAAGCGGCCCTCGAGCATGTAGATGAACTCGTCCTGGGTCGGGTGGATGTGCGGCGGCACGAAGGTGCCGGGCGGAAAGGTCGCGTGCCAGGACATGGAGGTCTCGCTGACCTGCTTGGGCACATAGGTCTGGCCGAGAATGTTCCAGACGATCCCGTCGATTCCGGTTCCGGCCTTGGTGATGCCGGCGCTCATCGGCTGCATGATGGTGTCCCCTCTCAAAAGACGTCGGCGCGGATCAAACCGCATGGCCCCGGCGGCGGCAACAGCCGGTCGTCGTTAAGCTTAGCGGGCCTGCCTTGCAGCCCTGCGGCGGGACCGCTCCGCAACAGGCCCATGGCGGTGCGGCCGCTCTCGCGCTATCCCTCTGCGTCGCCCTCGAGGATCTTTCCCGCCATGCTGACCTTCACCCGCCACGCTGCCGGCCGCTCCGACCGCATCGCCGTCGAACTCGAGACCCTGGTCGTCGCCGGCTGGGCCGGCCGCGACGAAGCCGCGATCCAGCACCATATCCACGAACTTGCCGCCATCGGCGTGCCGCCGCCGTCCTCCGTGCCCGTCTTCTACCGCGGCGCCGCCGCGCTGGTGACGCAGAGCCGGCGCGTCGAGGTGCTCGGGCCCGATTCCTCCGGCGAGATCGAGCCGGTCATCCTGTCGCTCGCCGACGGCCTCTGGGTGACCGTCGGGTCCGACCATACCGACCGCAAGGCCGAGACCTACGGCATCGCCCTGTCGAAGCAGATGTGCGCCAAGCCGGTCGGCACCATCCTGTGGAAATACGAGGAGGTGGCGCCGCACTGGGACCAGCTCACGCTGCGCGCCCACGCGGTCATCGGCGGCGAACGCGTGCTCTATCAGGAGGGGCCGCTCGCCCAACTGCGCCCGCCCGCCGACCTCATCGCCAAATGGACCGGCCGCGACACGCTGCTGCCGGCGACCCTCATGTTCGGCGGCACGCTCGGCGCCATCGGCGGCATCCGCCCGGCCTCGCGCTTCGAGATGGAACTGGTCGACCCGGTGCTGAAGCGCACAATCGCCCACGCCTATGACATCGTCGACCTGCCGGTGGTGAGCTGAGAGAAGTCGGGCAGTCGGGCAATCGCAAGCCGGCAGTCGGAGCGGCCGAGACTGGTCCGACTGCCTGTTTCCGACTGCCCGCTGCCGGCTATTTCGGCTCTTTGCGCGTCGGGTCGAAGTGCTTCTTCAGGTCCTTCCAGCAGTCGGTGTAGTTTGGCTGCAGCGTCGACAGCTCGCTCGCCCATTTCGTCACCCGCTGGGGAAAGCGCGTCTCGAACATGAAGGCCATGGTCCCGGTCAGCTTGGTGGGCTTCAGCTCCACATTGCTCGCATGTTCGAAGGCCGGCGTGTCCGGTCCGTGCGGCAGCATGCAATTGTGCAGGCTCATTCCGCCGGGCACGAAGCCCTCGGGCTTGGCGTCGTAGACGCCGTAGATCAGCCCCATGAACTCGCTCATCAGGTTGCGGTGGTACCACGGCGGCCGGAACGTGTTCTCGCCCACCATCCACCGCTCGGGGAAGATGACGAAGTCGACATTGGCGGTGCCCGGCGTCTCCGAGGGCGCGGTCATCACGGTGAAGATCGAGGGGTCGGCATGGTCGAAGAGGATTGGCCCGACCGGCGAGAAGTGCCTGAGGTCGTATTTGTAGGGGTAGTAGTTGCCGTGCCAGGCGGCGACGTCGAGCGGTGACTGGTCGATGGCCGCGGCATAGAGCTCGCCGCCCCACTTGGCATAGATGGTCGAGGGCTCCTCGCGGTCCTCATAGGCGGCGACGGGGGTGAGGAAGTCGCGGGAATTGGCCAGGCAATTGGCGCCGATGGGTCCGCGGTCAGGCACGGTGAAGGCGCCGCCGTAGTTCTCGCAGACATAGGCGCGGGCCGGGCCGTCGACGAGCTCGACCTTGAAGACAACGCCGCGCGGAATGATGCAGATCTCGCCGGGCTCGATCTCGATGACCCCGAACTCGGTGCGGAAGCGCAGCCTGTTCTCCTGGGCCACCACGAGGAACTCGCCGTCGGCGTTGAACATGTATTCGTTGGCCATGGAGCGGGTGACGACCAGCACATGGGCGGCCATGCCGACCTGCGTGTCGGAATCCCCCGCCGTCGTCACCGTCCACAGGCCGTTGACGAAGGTGACGGGGTCGGCCGGAATCGGGGTCGGGTCCCAGCGCAGCTGGTCGATCGGCAGGTCGCTCTCGGCCCGCGCCTCGGGAGCGGTGCGCATCAGGCCCTTGTCCACCTTCCTGTACCGGCCCGAATGTTTCACCGAGGGGCGGATGCGGTAGAGCCAGGAGCGCTGGTTGGTCGCCTGCGGCGCGGTGAACGGCGAGCCCGAGAGCTGCTCGGCATAAAGGCCGTAATTGCATTTCTGCGGCGAGTTGCGGCCGATCGGCAGGGCGCCGGGCAGGGCCTCCGTCTCGAAGGAATTTCCGAAGCCCGACATGTACTGGAGCGTGCCGCCGCCGCGGCCGTCGGTGGGCACGAAGCCCGTCACATATTGCAGGGTCATGGGGTTCCTCCGGGTCTTGTCGCCTCATCCATTTAGTTGCAGATGCAACTATCGTCAAACGGGTGGTCCTGCCGCGCCTCGCGCTTCGCGCCTCAGGCGAGGGCGTCGCGGCCGAAGCGCCGCTGCAGCATAGCCATGATGCCGAGCGCCACCAGCGCCGTCCCGAAGGCGAACAGCAGCGTCGCGGTCGGTCCGGCCTGACGCATCAGGAAGGCGAAGACCATGGGCGACATGGCGAAGGCGACATTGAGGGGCAGGTTCAGCCGCCCGCTCATGGTCGCGTAGGTCTCCTTGCCGAACAGGGCGAGGGGGGCGACGTTGCGCACCACGGTCATGGCGCCCGCCGACAGGCCGAAGGCGAGGACGAAGGCCACTGCAGCCGGCGCCGAGGCCGGTCCGAAGACCGGCAGGAGCATGGCGAAGGGCATCAGTGCGGTCGCGATGAGGCCGACGGTCAGGATGCCGACGGCGCGGCCGAAGGTCATCTCGGCGAGGCGCGACGCCACCTGGGCCGGCCCCATCAGGCTGCCGACGAAGACGGCGAAGGCCAGGGGATGACCAGACATGCGCAGCAGTTCGACGAGCTGCAGTGGAAGTCCCCAGGAGATGAAGCCGGTCAGCGAGAAGGTGCCGGCCATGAGGATGAAGGCGGCGCGCCGCCGCTCCGGGGCCAGTGCCGGTGATGGCGGCGTGCCGGCGGCATGGCGCGCCGGGCGATCCTCCGCGCGCGCCAGCGGCGCCACGAAAATGGCGTGGACCGGGGCGCAGACAGCGAGGTTGAGGGCTGCGAAGACGAGGCACATGCCGCGCCAGCCGAGCGCCGGCTCCAGCACGGTGCCGAGCGGCCAGAACACGCTGGAGGACAGGCCGCCGAGGAGCATGAGCAAGCCGATCGCCTGCCGCGCCTTGGGCCCGGCCATCTGCGCGATGGCGGCGGCCGGCGCCTGGGTCAGCACGAGCGGCATGCCGAGGCCGATCAGCATCCAGCCGAGGAGGTAGGTCTTCGTTCCCTGAGCATGGGCGATGGCGAGGAGGGCGAGGGTGAGGAACAGCGACCCCGCCACCATCGGCCAGCGTGCTCCATGGGCGTCCACCAGGCGGCCGAAACGCGGCGCCACGACTGCGCCGACCAGCAGCATCACCGTGACCCCGCCGAAGATCGCCTCGGTCGGCATGGCGAGCTCGCGCGCCAGCGGCCCGGCGAGCATGGGCGGCAGCCAGAAGGTCGTTCCCCAGCCGATGATCTGGGTCAGCGCCAGTGGCGCCGCCAGCGGCAGGAGGCGGATGCTGTCGGGCTTGAGCAGGGCGGGATCGGGCATGAAGCGGGCGGACGCTACCGGTCGAGGATCCGCACGGGCACCGATGCGGGGTCAAGGATCAAGCCGGCAACTCGGCCGCGCCACAAGCGCCGTCGGTGCACGGCAGACCGGCGCCTCTTGATCCCGCCGCGCAAATGTGGTCACTCGCCGTCTCGGCGCGGGTATAGCTCAATGGTAGAGCAGCAGCCTTCCAAGCTGAATACGCGGGTTCGATTCCCGCTACCCGCTCCAGTTCCCCGTCGGCTCCGTCAATCCTGTGGCCACATCGCGTCGAGATGGGCGAGGATCCGTTCCGCGCAGTCTTCGGCCGAGAGGTGCTGGGTCTCCAGCCGCAGGTCCGGAGCGTCGGGAGCCTCGTAGGCGTTCCCGATGCCGGTGAAGCGGGGCAGCGAGCCCGCTATCGCCCGCGCATACATGCCCTTCGGGTCGCGGCTCCGGCAGACCTCCAGCGGCGCATCGACGAAGACCTCGACGAAGCGGTCGGTGCCGACCGTCTCCCGTGCCCTCTCCCGGTCGGCGCGGAAGGGCGAGATCAGCGCCACCACGACGATCAGCCCGGCATCGGCCATGAGCGCCGCAACATGCGCGATGCGGCGGACATTCTCGCTGCGGTCGGCGTCGGAGAAGCCGAGGTCGGCGGCGAGCCCCTGGCGAAGGTTGTCGCCGTCGAGCACTGCTGCGTGCCGACCGAGGGCGTGGAGCCTGCGGTCGACGAGGTCGGCGATGGTGCTCTTGCCGGCCCCGGAAAGGCCGGTGAGCCAGACCACCCGCGGCCTCTGGCCCATGGCGCGGGCCCTGTCGGCCGGCGTGATGGCCATCGCCTGCCACGGGGTGTCGCGGTTCTGCCGTTCGATCGAGAGCACGATTCCGGCGGCGACGGTGCGGCGGCTCGCGCGGTCGATGAGGATGAAGGCACCGAGCCGGCGGTTCTCCGCGAAGGCGAGGACGGGCAGGGGCGTCGCCAGCTGCAGCCGCGCCACCGCAATGTCGTTGGCGGCAAGGTCCGCATCGAGCGCCGTCACCGCGAGGGCGTTGAGGTCGAGCCGGCCCTCGAGACGCGTCACCGTCGCACCGCCGCGGGCGGTGCCGATCTCCACGTCGTAGCTGCGGCGTGGATGCAGAGGCTCCGGCGACAGCCATACGAAGCGGATCCGCAACTGCGTGGCGAGCGGCACCTGCCGCCCGCCGGACAGGACGGAGCCGCGGCCGAGATCGAGTTCTGGCGCCAAGGCGCCCGCCACGGCCTCTCCCCCGCGGGCGTCCTCCACCGGCTCGCCCGCTGACCAGAGGCCCGTCACCGTCGCCTCGAAACCGCCGTCGCTGCGCAGCACCTGGCCGCGGGTGATGCGCCCCGCGGCAACCTCGCCGAAGGACACGCGGCCGCCGCCGTCGAGCCGGCCGGTCAGCGCCACGGGGAGCAGCGCGCCGCCGTCGCCGGAAGGCGGCGCTTCCGGCACGAAGGTCTCCAGCGCCTCCAGCAGGGTGGGTCCGGAATGCCAGTCCATGGCGGCGCTGCGGGAGACGACATTGTCGCCGTGGCGGGCGGAAACCGGCACGAGCGCGGCCACCCTGAGGCCGAGGCTGGCGGCCAGCGCCTTCAGCTCCGCGGCGATCGCGGCGAAGGGCGCCTGCTCCCGCCCGACCAGGTCCATCTTGTTCACCGCCACGACGACGTCGCCCACGCCGAACAGCGCTGCGATGGCCATGTGCCGGCGTGTCTGCGGCTGGACGCCGTCGCGGGCCGATACCACCACCACGGCCAGCTGCGTCTGCGAGGCGGCGGCGGCCTGGTTGCGGGTATACTGCTCGTGGCCAGGCGCGTCGGCGATCAGGAACGAGCGGCGGGGGGTGGCGAAATAGCGATAGGCGACGTCGATGGTGATACCCTGCTCGCGCTCGGCCTTGAGGCCGTCGACGAGGAAGGAGAGGTCGAGCTCCCCCGTCGGGCCGGCCCGCAACGCCTCGGCGAGATGGTCCTCGAAGACTGCGCCCGATTCGTAGAGCAGGCGGCCGATCAGCGTGCTCTTGCCGTCGTCCACCGCACCACATGTCATGAAGCGCAGGCGCGGCAGGCCGAGTGGGTCGGGAAGCGCGCCGGGCGCGGAAGCGGAGGCCATCAGAAATAGCCCTCGCGCTTCTTGTCCTCCATCGACGAGCCGACATGGTCGATGATGCGGCCGACGCGCTCGGAGCTGCGCGTCGCCAGCAGCTCGGCGATGACGGCCGGCACGTCTGCGGCGGCCGACTCGACGGCCGCCGTCAACGGATAGCAGCCGAGGGTGCGAAAACGGACTGTCGCGGTCTCCACCCTCTCCCCGGGCTGCAGCCTGAAACGGGCGTCGTCGACCATGATCATCTGCCCGCCACGGCGAACGACCGGACGCGGGGCGGCAAAATAGAGCGGCACGACCGGAATGCCCTCGGCGAGGATGTAGCGCCACACGTCCAGCTCGGTCCAGTTCGACAGGGGGAAGCAGCGCATGGTGGCGCCGGGCTCCAGCAGCGTGTTGTAGAGCCCGAAGAATTCCGGCCTCTGGTGGCGCGGGTCCCAGACATGGCCGGGCTCGCGCAGCGAGAAGACCCGCTCCTTGGCCCGGGAGCGCTCTTCGTCCCGGCGGGCGCCGCCGATGGCCACATCGAAGCCGTGGCGGTCGATCGCCTCGCGGAGCGGCACCGTCTTCATCGCCGCCGTATAGGTGGAGGCGTCGACGTCGAAGGGGTTCATGCCGCCGGCTATGGCCTCGTGGTTGGTGGCGACGATCAGCTCGGCGCCGGTCCGCGCCACCAGCGCGTCGCGGAAGACGACCATCTCGCGGAACTTCCAGGTCGTGTCGACGTGCATGAGCGGCATGGGCAGCCGCGCCGGGGCAAAGGCCTTGCGTGCCAGGTGATGGAGGACCGAAGAGTCCTTGCCGATCGAATAGAGCAAAACCGGCCGTGCGAATCGTGCCCGCGCCTCCCGCAGGATGGCGATGGCTTCCGCCTCCAGGGCTTTGAGATGGGCATCCATGCGAGCGGCGGTCAGGCGGGCACGGCGGCGTCCGCCGCGGCGGCGCCCGCCGCGCAGGGCGCCCGCACCGCCTCTCCGATGATCACCAGGACCGGGAGGGCCGCCGGCAGGTCCTCCACCTCGTCCGGAAGGTCGGCGATGGCGGCGGCGACGTGAACCTCCTCGGGCCGCGTCGCGGCGGCGATGGCGAGGGCAGGGGTGGCACCGTCCAGGCCTGAATCCATGGCCCGCGCGGCAAACCGGCGCAGCGTGTGGCGCGGCATGTAGATGATCGTTGTCGCCGCCGGATCGGCGATGGCGGACCAGTTGATGCTCTCCGGCAACTCGCCCTTGCGGCTGTGGCCGGTGACGAATTGCAGGCGCTGGGCGAAGTCGCGGTCGGTCAGCGACAGGCCGAGCACCGAGGCGGCGCCTTGGGCGGCGGTGATTCCCGGCACGATGGCGAAGGGCACCCCCGCCGCGCGGCAGGCCGCCATCTCCTCGTTGGCGCGCCCGAAAATGGCGGGGTCGCCGCTCTTCAGGCGCACCACCGTGCGCCCCTCGCGGGCGAGCGAGACCATGAGCTCGTTGATGTCGGCCTGGCTGACCGAGGGCCCGTGGCCGACCTTGCCGACGGCGACGCGGCGGGCCTCGCGGCGGGCAAGCTCCAGCACGCCTCCGGTGATGAGGTTGTCGTAGAGGATGACGTCGGCGGATTGCAGGGCGCGCAGAGCCTTCAGCGTCAGGAGGTCGGGATCGCCCGGGCCGGCGCCGACGAGCAGCACGCGCCCCTCCGCCGGTGCCGCCTGCTGGCGGTCGAGATCGGCGAGAAGCGCGTCCCTGTCGGCTTCCGCAGGGACGCGTTCGGGCGCGGCGAAGGCGAGGTCGGTGAAGCGCTGCCAGAAGGCGCGGCGGAGGGCGAAGGCGGCGCCCCGCGCCTGCACCAGCGGCCGCCAGTCGCGTGCCGCCTGTGCCCAGGCCTGCAGACCCTGCGGCAGCAGCGCCTCGATGCGGGCGCGCACCGCCTGGCCGAAGACCGGCGCCGCTCCGTCCGTGGAGATGGCGACGAGCAGCGGCGAGCGGTTGACGAGGGCCCCGAACTGGGCGTCGCAATAGGCGGGACGGTCGACCACGTTGACGACGGCGCCGGCGGCATGGGCGGCCGCCGCGAAGGCCGCCGCCTCCTCGTCGGTCTCGACATCGGCGACGGCGAGCGCGGCCCCGGCGAGGTCGCCGGGCTCCCAGGGCCGCCCGTGGACGTGCACGGCGCCGCCTTCGGAGGCCGCAACGGGGTGGAATCGGCGGGGAGCGGCGGGCGCGAAGACGTGGAGGTCGGCGCCGGCCGCGGCGAGCAGTTCCGCCTTCCATGCGGCGCCCTCGCTGTCGCCGGCCAGCACCACGCGCCGTCCGCGCAGCTTGTGGAAGAGCGGCAGGGTCGCGATGGCGCCGATGCGCGCAGGCTCTGTTGCGCGGGGCGCGGCGGACGCGGTCATGGCGCTCCCTGACGGTGGCGGACGGGATCATGGGCCGGCGCGAGGCGGCCCGGCAATCTTGAAGAGCGGCCGGCCAGGACGCAAGTGCTGCGCGTTCCCGGGATCCGCGCCATACGGACGGATCGGCCCGCCCGCGCGCCATGTCGCGCCCTCTCCTCCAATTTGCACTTGAACAGAACTGCGAAAACCCGTAACCGACCGCCCACCGCGGGCACGCCCGTATTTTGGCAGCCGAAGGACCACGACCGATGGCCAAGGAAAAGTTCGAACGCACGAAGCCGCATTGCAACATCGGCACGATTGGTCACGTCGACCATGGCAAGACGTCCCTGACGGCTGCGATCACGAAGGTGCTTGCCGAGTCGGGCGGCGCGA
>JAEZGJ010000144.1 GCA_023416965.1 Pseudomonadota bacterium
GCGGTGGCCCGGGCCGAGGCCGAGCGGAACCGCCAGGCGATGATCACGGCCCTCAGGCCTCCGCCGCCGCCGCGCCCGGCCCACCCCTCGGTGCTGTTCCCCGGCGGCGGACCGCGCATGTATCCGAGCACGGTCACATCTCCGAGGCCGATGCCTCCCACCACGCAGCCGCCGAGGCCGACCCTGACCGGCCGTCCGCCAACCTCCGTCTCCGTCCAGGAGAACAGGAGCACCTCGACGCGGCGCAACTGCGTGAACAACGTTTGCCGGACCGAAACGACCACCTGCGTCAACGGCCGCTGCACCACCAGCGTGTCGCAATAGGCCGCGCCTGCGGGAGTCCGCACACTGCGGGCCCCATTCTCGTCCCAATTCGTCCCTAGGGGGTGGCAGGTCGCTTGGCGGCCGGCGTGACTTCGTCCCGGCCGCTGGAACCCACCCGGGTGGAGCCGAGTTCGGCCGCCCGAGAGCTGAGACCCCCACCGATGACGTTTTCGCTTCGCCTCGCCGCGATCGGCGCCGCCTTTTTCGCCCTCGCCCCGTCCGGGGAGGTCCGTGCCGCCGATGGCGTCGGCCTCGCCTCATGGTACCAGCTCCCCGGCCGCACCGCCTGCGGCGGGCGCCACAATCCCGAGGCCATGACCGCCGCCCACCGCTCGCTGCCCTGCGGCTCCGTCATCACGGTGACCAATCTCGCCAATGGCCGGTCGACCGCCGTAACGATCGTCGACCGCGGCCCCTTCGTGCGCGGCCGCATTGTCGACGTGTCGCGCGGCGCGGCGCGGAAAATCGGCCTGATCCAGCGAGGCGTCGGTCGCGTGCGCATCGCCCGGCAGTAAACCGCGCCGCGTGATTTCGCATGAAGAAAGCCTCGCAACATGTTGCGAGGCTTTCTCTTTTATTTTCGCCGGATCGCGCCCGCCAGTCGGGGCGGTTCCGGACGGCCTGTGGATAACGTGGATAAGCGCAGGCCCAGCTCAGGCCGGAGCCTTGGCCTTCGCCTTTTCCATCATCGCCACGAACCTGTCGAAGAGATAGTGGCTGTCCATCGGCCCCGGGCTGGCCTCGGGGTGGTACTGCACCGAGAAGGCCGGCTTGTCTGTCAACGCGATGCCGGCATTGGAGCCGTCGAAGAGGCTGATATGGGTCGGCCGGGCATTGGCCGGCAGCGTCGCCTCGTCCACGGCGAAACCGTGGTTCATCGAGGTGATCTCCACCTTGCCGGTGTCCATGTCCTTCACCGGGTGGTTCGCCCCGTGATGGCCCTGGTGCATCTTCTTGGTCTTGGCCCCGACGGCGAGACCCAGCATCTGGTGGCCGAGGCAGATGCCGAAGGTCGGGATCTGCTTGTCGAGGACCGCGCGGATCACCGGCACCGCGTAATCGCCCGTCGCGGCGGGGTCGCCGGGGCCGTTCGACAGGAAGACGCCGTCCGGCTTCAGCGCCATGACCTCCTCGGCCGTGGCACTGGCCGGGACGACCGTGACCTTGCAGCCGGCATTGGCGAGCAGGCGCAGGATGTTGCGCTTCACCCCGTAGTCGAGGGCCACGACGTGGAAGCGCGGCTCGCCGGCCGTGCCGTAACCCTCGTCCCATTCCCAGACCGTCTCCGACCAGGGATAGCGCTGGCTGGAGGTGACGCCGGGCACGAGATCGAGCCCGTCCATGGGCGGGAGGCTCGCAGCGCGGCGCTTCAGCGCCTGGACGTCGAACTCGCCGCTCGGCGAATGGGCGATGACGGCATTGGGCATGCCCTTCTCGCGGATGAGCGCGGTGAGCGCGCGGGTATCGACCCCGCAGAGCCCGACAATGCCGCGACGCTTCAGCCAGAGGTCGAAATGCCCGCCGGAGCGGTAGTTCGACGGGCTGGTGATCGCCGCCTTCAGCACCACGCCGCGCACGCCCGAGGCGCCGGCCATGTTGACCGTCTCGATATCCTCGTCGTTGGCGCCGACATTGCCGATATGGGGAAAGGTGAAGGTGATGATCTGGCCGGCATAGGAGGGATCGGTGAGGATCTCCTGATAGCCGGTCATGGCCGTGTTGAAGCAGACCTCGCCGTCGGCGATGCCTTCCGCTCCGAGGCCGAAACCTTCGATCACCGTGCCGTCCGCGAGGACGAGCAGGGCCGTCGGCTTGGGATCTGTCCAGCCGGATTCGTCTTGTCTGTGTGTCATGAGGCGCCTACATAGCGACGACTTGGGCGTCGGTCAAAAGGAATGCGGGCTCCGGCCCGCCGAAATCCACCGCCGCCCCGGCTTCTTCGACGCTGCCGGCCCTGCCCTGCTCCCTCCGAGCCCGGAACGGCGCCCGCGTCCCCATCCGAGGATCTTCCGCCATGCTGCGCGACCGTTTCACCAGCGATCTGAAGGAGGCCATGAAGGCCGGCGACAAGCCGCGCCTCGGCACGATCCGCATGATCCAGGCGGCGCTGAAGGACAAGGACATCGAGGCGCGTGGCTCCGGCAAGGGGCCGATTTCCGACGACGAGATCCTGCAGCTCCTCCAGAAGATGGTGAAGCAGCGCCAGGAGAGCGCCCGCATGTATGTGGACGGCGGCCGCCCGGAGCTCGCCGAGCAGGAGAATGCCGAGATCGCCATCATCTCCGCCTTCCTGCCGAAGCAGATGGACGAGGCCGAGGCGAAGGCAGCCATCGCCGCCGTCATCGCCGAGACGGGCGCCGCGGGCGTGAAGGACATGGGCAAGGTGATGGGCGAGCTGAAGGCCCGCTATGCCGGCCAGATGGACTTCGGCAAGGCGAGCCCGCTCGTCAAGCAGCTGCTCGGCTGACGCCGGTGGAGGCGCTGGTCGGCCTCTGGACCGATCTCGGCCGGATCACCGGCGTCGCCCTCTCGACACCCGTCTATGCCGCCGTCTCGGGCCTGCACGTCGTCGGCATCGCCCTGCTCTTCGGCCCCATCGCCCTCGTGGATCTCCGGCTGGCGGGGCTCCTGCGCGGGCTGGATAGCGGCGCGCTCTCGGTCCTGCGCAGCACGGCGAAGCTCGGGGCGGGCCTCGCCGTGCCGACGGGCATCCTGCTGGCTTCGGCCCGGCCCGACGAATATCTCGCCAATCCGACCTTCCTCGCCAAGCTGGCGGTGGTCGCCCTCGCGCTCGCCAATGCCCTCGCCTTCGAGGCCGCGGCCCGCCGCATGGGGCTTCCTGCCCTGCTCGACCGTCCGGCGGCCCGCGTAAGCGGCTTCGGCTCCCTCGGCCTGTGGCTCGCGGCGATCGGTCTCGGCCGCTGGATCGCCTTTACCTGAGTTCGACGCGGCGGCCCGCCACCTCGACCCACTCGGCGCGGTAGACGGCGGGATTGCCGCGGTTCTGGTAGGCATAGACCCGCACGGTCTTCCCCGCGGCGATGTCCTCCGCCGTCAGGCCGCGGGCCTGCATGCGAGAGGTCGGCGCCAGCTCGATGGTGAGCTCCCGGCCGTCCTTCTGCATGTGGAGCGTGCCGTGGGGGTTGGCATAGGTGGAGCGGGCGACCACGCCCGAATGGTCCAGCACCTTGTCGCGGTCGAAGCCACCCCAGCCGTGATGGGCGGCGGCGGACCCCGCAAGCAGGGCCGTCGCGGGGATGCCGGCGAGGATCGTGCGTCGGTTCAGCATGGTCGTCTCCCTGATGGTCGGCGTGTCGGTCAGTGTAACGCCGGCCGGCGCGGGCCGGACCTCCGCCTCTGCTCACGCCTGCGTGAGCGACGCCTGCCCTAGCGACCGACCCGCAGACGGGTCTGCGCCATGCTGACCATCATGTTGTAGTTGTTGACGATCCACATGCGTTCGTGGCCCCCCGCGCGGCGGGCGTCCCCGCGGGCACGGCCGAGCTTCTGGCGGTATTCGCGCAGGCTGCCGAGCCAGGAGCCGGCCTGGCCGTCGATGATGGAGGCGCCGGAGGGATCGGTCTCCTTGAGCTTGTCCAGCTCGCGCAGCGCCGCCGCATAGCGCCCGATCGCCGCGTCGAAAGCGGCGAGATCGACGACCGGCCGGGCGTCCGATGGCATGAGGTCCATCACCGCCCGCGCCGCGATCATGACGTTGCGCACGTTCCAGCGCGCCGAGCGCCCCTCGCGCCGCTCGATGTCGGCGAGTTCGCGCACATCGAGATCGGCGCGCATGGCGCGCATGTGCTGCTCGACCTCGGCGCGGTCCTTCAGGAAGGCCTCCGCAGCCGGGACCAGCTCGCGGTGCAGCTCGCGGCCGAGGGCCGCGCCATCGTCCTGGTAATCCTTGCGCTCGTAATAGACGTTGGCGCGGGTGATCAGCGGCGCCAGGGCCGAATAGGACTGGATGTAGCGGCGGATGGCGTCGTCGAGGTCCGGCATGGCCGGCTCCTGGATCACGGCCTGCCCGGCCTTCTCGATCTCGCCGCGCACGTCATAGAGGCTGTAGAGCCCGTAGGTGATGTAGCGCTCGCGGCCGGTCGGGCCGCGACGCATGTCGACCCAGCTGCGGTAGCGGTTCCACGAGTCGACCGCCCTGAGGGTGCGGTTGAGCAATTCGGTATAGGCGTTGGACTTGGCGATGGCCGCCTGCAGCGCCGGGTCGGGCGCGGCGCGGTCCTGCGCCCATGCAGGCGCTGCGACGGCGAGCGCGGCCACAAGGCCCAGGCGAAGCGCCTGGCGGCGGTCGGGGCGGTCGGGGCAGTCGGTCGGGCAAGGTCTCGTCATGGCGGAACGTCCTCTCCTGCTGGCGCCATCATCGCCCCGCAGCGTTTCAGTCCCTCCGCGAGGCCCGGTCGAGATCGTTTCAACGACAGTGCACGCGAACGACGAAGGCGCCGCCCTGCCGGGCGGCGCCTTGCTGCCGTGCCGTCATGCGGGAGGCGGTCAGCCCCAGCGGATTTCCAGGACCTCGTAGCTCTGGGCGCCCTTCGGCGTGTTGACCTCGACGACGCTGCCGGCAGCCTTGCCGATCAGGGCGCGGGCGAGCGGCGAGGAGATGGAGATGCGGCCGGCCTTGGCGTCGGCCTCGCTGTCGCCGACGATCTGCCAGACGCGCTCCTCCTCGGTGTCCTCGTTGACGAGCTTCACCGTGGCGCCGAACTTCACCGTGTCACCGGAGAGCTTGGTGACGTCGATCACCTCGGCGCGCGCGATCAGGCTCTCGAGTTCGGCGATGCGGCCCTCGTTGAGCGACTGCTGCTCCTTGGCGGAGTGGTATTCGGCGTTTTCCGAGAGATCGCCGTGGGAGCGCGCCTCCGAGATTGCCGCGATGATGCGCGGGCGCTCGACCTGCTGGCGCTCCTTCAGCTCGGCTTCGAGCTTGGCGAAACCGCCGACGGTCATCGGAACCTTTTCCATGATGCTCGCCCTTGCCTTTCAATGACGAATAAAGGTCCGCGGGCCGAGGACGCCGGCCCCGCGAACCTTCATGGTGGACTCTTGCGTGTTCCGGCGGGCCGGGAGATCAGGCCTTGCCGAAATAGCTCTGCAGCGCGCGCACCTCGAGGTCCCCCTCGAGATAGGCCTTGATGCCCTGTGCGGCGGCCACAGCACCTGCCAGAGTGGTGTAATAGGGAACCTTCTGCAAGAGGGCCGCGCGGCGCAGGGACCGGGAGTCCGACAGTGCCTGGGCGCCCTCCGTCGTGTTGAAGACGAGCTGGACCTCGCCGTTCTTCAGCGCGTCGACGATGTGCGGCCGGCCCTCCAGCACCTTGTTGATCTTGCCGCAGGGAATGCCCTGCTCGACGAGATAGCGCTGGTTGCCGGAGGTGGCGATGATCCTGAAGCCGAGGCCGTGCAGCATGCGGATGGCCTCCAGGATGCGCGGCTTGTCGTCGTCGCGCACCGAGACGAAGACCGTGCCGGAGACGGGTACGATGGTCCCCGCACCGAGCTGGCTCTTGGCGAAGGCGGTGGCGAAGGTGCGGTCCAGGCCCATGACCTCGCCGGTGGAGCGCATCTCGGGTCCGAGCAGCACGTCGACGCCGGGGAAGCGGGCGAAGGGGAAGACCGCCTCCTTGACGCCGACATGGTCGAGGACCTTCGGCTTCAGGCCGAAGGAGTCGAGGCTCTCGCCGGCCATGATGCGCGAGGCGATCTTGGCGATGGGCTCGCCCACCACCTTGGCGACGAAGGGCACGGTGCGGGAGGCGCGCGGATTGACCTCCAGCACGTAGATCTCGCCGTCCTTGATGGCGTACTGGACGTTCATCAGGCCGCCGACGTCAAGGGCGAGGGCCAACGCCTTCGTCTGGCGCTCGAGCTCGGCCAGCATGGGCCCGGGAAGCGAATAGGGCGGCAGCGAGCAGGCGCTGTCGCCGGAATGGATGCCGGCCTCCTCGATATGCTCCATGATGCCGGCGACATAGCTGGTCTTGCCGTCGGCGAGGCAGTCGACGTCCACCTCGATGGCGTCGGAGAGGTAGCGGTCGAAGAGCAGCGGGTTCTTGCCGAGGACCGTGTTGATCTGGCCGGTCTTGTCGTTGGGATAGCGCGCCTTGACGTCGGCGGGCACGAGTTCCGGCAGGGTGCCGAGCAGGTAGTCGCCGAGCTGTCCCTCCTCGCGGATGATCTGCATGGCGCGGCCGCCGAGCACGTAGGACGGGCGCACGACCAGCGGATAGCCGAGCTCGGCGGCAATGAGCCGCGCCTGCTCGACCGAATAGGCGATGCCGTTCTTCGGCTGCTTCAGGCCGAGCTTGTCAAGGAGTCGCTTGAACCGGTCGCGGTCCTCGGCGAGGTCGATGGCGTCCGGCGAGGTGCCGAGGATCGGGATGTCCGCTTCCTCGAGCGCGCGGGCGAGCTTCAGCGGCGTCTGACCGCCGAACTGGACGATGACGCCCTTCAGCGTGCCCTTCTGCTTCTCGCGCTCCAGGATCTCGATGACGTCCTCGGCCGTCAGGCTCTCGAAATAGAGCCGATCGGAGGTGTCGTAGTCGGTGGAGACCGTCTCAGGGTTGCAGTTGATCATGATCGTCTCGAATCCGGCGTCCGAGAGCGCGAAACAGGCGTGGCAGCAGCAATAGTCGAACTCGATGCCCTGGCCGATGCGGTTCGGGCCGCCGCCGAGGATGACGACCTTCTCCCGATCCGAGGGCTGCGATTCGTCAGCGAGCGCGCCGGCAAAGGGCGCCTCGTAGGTCGAGTACATATAGGCGGTGGGCGAGGAGAACTCCGCCGCGCAGGTGTCGATGCGCTTGTAGGCCGGGCGCACCCCGAGAGCCCGGCGCGCCTTGGCCACCTCCGCCTCGGTCCTGTCGGTGAGCACGGCGAGGCGGGCATCGGAGAAGCCCATGGCCTTGAGGCGGCGCAGGGCGCCGGCACTCGTCGGCACGCCCTTGGCCCGCACCTCGGCCTCCATGTCGACGATGCCGCGGATCTGCTCAAGGAACCAGGGATCGATGCGGCAGTAGGAATGGATCTCCTCGTTGGAGATGCCGAGCCGCATGGCCTGGACGACCTTCAGGAGGCGGTCCGGCGTCGGCGTGCCGAGGGCGGCGCGGATGGCGTTCTTGTCGTCGCCCTTGCCGAGGCCCTCGATCTCGATCTCGTCGAGGCCGGTGAGGCCCGTCTCGAGGCCGCGCATGGCCTTCTGCAGCGATTCCTGGAAGGTGCGGCCGATGGCCATGACCTCGCCGACCGACTTCATCGAGGTCGTCAGCACCGGATCGGCGCCGGGGAACTTCTCGAATGCGAAGCGCGGCACCTTGGTGACGATGTAGTCGATGGTCGGCTCGAAGGAGGCCGGAGTGGCGCCGCCGGTGATATCGTTCTTCACCTCGTCCAGCGTGTAGCCGACGGCGAGTTTGGCGGCGACCTTGGCGATGGGAAAGCCCGTCGCCTTGGAGGCGAGCGCCGAGGAACGCGACACGCGCGGGTTCATCTCGATGACGACGAGGCGGCCGTCGGCCGGGTTCACGGCGAACTGGACGTTGGAGCCCCCGGTCTCCACCCCGATCTCGCGCAGGACGCGGATCGAGGCGTCGCGCATCATCTGGTATTCCTTGTCGGTCAGCGTCAGCGCCGGCGCGATGGTGATGGAATCGCCGGTATGGACGCCCATCGGATCGAGATTCTCGATCGAGCAGACGATGATGGCGTTGTCGGCGCGGTCGCGCACCACCTCCATCTCGAACTCCTTCCAGCCGAGGACGCTCTCCTCGACGAGAACTTCGGTGGTCGGCGAGGCATCGAGGCCGCGCTCGCAGATCTCGATGAATTCCGCCTTGTTGTAGGCGATGCCGCCGCCCGTGCCACCCATGGTGAAGGAGGGGCGGATGATGGCGGGCAGGCCGATGTCGTCGAGAACGTCAAGGGCCGCGCCCAGGGACTGCACGACGTGGCTCTTCGGCGTCTGCAGGCCGATCTTGGTCATGGCCTGGCGAAAGCGCTCGCGATTCTCCGCCTTGTCGATGGCGTCGGCCTTGGCGCCGATCATCTCGACGTCGAACCTGGCGAGAACGCCCATCTCCTCGAGCTTGAGGGCCGTGTTGAGTGCGGTCTGGCCGCCCATGGTCGGCAGCAGGGCGAAGCCGCCGGGAACGACGTTGCGTTCCTTCTCGATGATCTTGGCGACGATCTCAGGGGTGATCGGCTCGACATAGGTGGCGTCGGCCATGTCCGGATCGGTCATGATGGTCGCGGGGTTGGAGTTGACCAGCACGATCCGGTAGCCCTCCTCCTTCAGCGCCTTCACAGCCTGCGTGCCGGAATAGTCGAACTCGCAGGCCTGGCCGATGACGATCGGGCCGGCGCCGATGATCAGGATGGAGGAGATGTCGGTGCGTTTCGGCATGAGGCTCCGGCCCTTTGAAGGCTCGTCTGGATCTTCGGGGACGCGCGGCGCAAAAAAAGAGGCCGGACCCGCTTCGAGCCAGCCTCCCGCAACCGCATCCCCTGAACATCGGGTCGCGTGATTAAGCGGCCCCTATAGACGGCTTTCCCGCCGATGGGAAGCCGCGACGACGACACCGGAGCGAGGTCCCGTGTCGCGGAGAGGAAGGCCGCCGCACCCCGGCGCGGCGGCTGGCAGGTCAGGCCGAGACGTCGAACAGCAGGGAGGTCGAGGACCCCGAGGTCAACTGGCCGGACGTGCCGTAGCCTGATCCGAGCTTCTCCTGCAGCTGCTTGAGGAACTCCTGCAGCGCGGTGCTCACCGCCGAATCGTTGGTGGTGATGGTGAGGCTGGTGGTGCCGGAGCTCTCGCTCTCATCCCCCGGAGGAGGGCCGGGGGGCGGACCGCCGGGACCACGGCCGCCGCCGGGACCGTTGGCGAAGGTCTCGGAGAAGATCTCCTTGAGCTCGGCCGCCTGCTCCTCGGTGAGCGTACCGGCCTCGACCTGCTCGGCAATGAGTCTGTCGATCTTGGACTGCGCCTCCTCGGGGCTTGGCGGCGCCGTGCGCGTGGAGGAGAAGCTGCCGCGCTCCGCCTTCATCGCCTGGTCGATCTGGTCGAGCGCCGACGAGAGAGCGCTCGCGTCGGATGAGGACACCTCGCCGGACGAAACCTGTGCGGCGAGGGTATTCTGCAGCATGTCGCGCGGCGAGGGTCGCTGCGCGGCGTACGAGGACGATGAGATCGTCGTCGTCATGGGTGCCTCCTTCGGTGGCGGTGACAGGACTACACTGACACCGGCAGGACGCGCCGATATGCTTAATGCGATCTTAGCGCCGCCGCCCACTTGGTTTCGGACTATTTCCGCTTCCGGCAAGCGAAACACAGGGAAACAAATTTCCGTTTCTCCCCCCGCTTGCCCTCACCTATCGGTCTGCCATGTCGAGCGAACCCCACATTCTCATCGTCGAGGACGACCGCGAGATTCGCGGCCTGATGGCCCGGTTCCTGAAGTCCAGTGACTTCCGCGTCTCCACCGCCGGCGACGGCCGAGATGGACAAGATCCTGGCCGACAGCCGCATCGACCTCATCATCCTGGACATCATGCTGCCCAAGGAGGACGGCCTGTCGATCTGCCGCCGGCTGCGGGCGCAAACCAAGCTGCCGATCATCATGGTGTCGGCCAAGGGGGAGGAACTCGACCGGATCCTCGGCCTCGAACTCGGCGCCGACGACTACCTGGTCAAGCCCTTCCCCTCCCGCGAGTTGCTCGCCCGGGTGCGGGCGGTGCTGCGCCGGTCCAACGGGCGGCAGGACGGGCCGCCGGCCGACTCCGCCCATCGGTTCAGCTTCCACGGCTGGACCCTTGATGCGTTGCGCCGCAGCCTGACGGATCCCGGCGGCGCCCGGGTCTCGGTCACCGACGGCGAGTTCGACCTGCTGCGCGTCTTCTGCCAGCGGCCCGGCCGCCTGCTCAGCCGCGACCAGTTGATCGACCTGACCCAGGGCCGGGCAGCAGGCCCGAACGAACGCAGTATCGACATCCTCGTGGTTCGCCTGCGCCGCAAGATCGAGACCGATCCCCAGCGGCCCGACCTCATCAAGACCGTGAGATCCGGCGGCTACATGTTCACCCCGGACGTCGAGGCGCAATGATGCCGGGCCGGGCCGGATCGATCTGGACGCGGTTCCTTCCCGACAGCATCGCCGGCCAGATCGCCCTGCTCGTCATCCTGTCCGTCGCCGCCCTGCACGCCAGCGTCCTGGTGTCGCTGCTGTGGTCGCGGTTCGATTCTCCGGAACATCCAGCGGAGACGACCGGGCGCATCGCGGGCCTGATCCGCATCCTCGACGTCACGCCTCAGGCAGAGCGGCCACAGGCGCTCGCCCGCATCCGCGCCAGTGCTACCGATATCAGTATCGACCTGCCCGCCGCCGAGGCGCCCGCAACGCCCCGGGTGCCCGATCCGCGCTCGATGCACCTGCGTCGGCTGCTGGGAGACAGCTTCAAGGTCGGCGACACGCTTCAGGCCCCCGGCGACCCCGACGGGCAACGCGTGCAGATCATCATCGTACTGAGGGACGGCACGCCTGTGGCCATGACCATCATGCGGGACAGGCCGCCGCAGCCCCCGGGCGGAGGACCGGTTCGGGTGACGATCATCTTCGTGCTGGTGAGCCTCGCGCTCCTCGGCTCCTGGGCAGCCCTGTCGCTGACCAAGCCGCTGCGCGCCATCGAGGCCACCGTGGAATCCTATGGCCCCGGGCACACCGTGGAGCCACTGCCCGAGAGCGGCCCTCGGGAAATCCGCACCGTGGCCCGGGCCCTGAACCGGATGCAGGAGCGCATCACGCGGCTGGTGGACGACCGGACCAGGACGTTGGCGGCGGTGGGGCACGACCTGAGGACGCCCATCACTCGCCTGCGGCTGCGCGCCGAGATGCTGGAGGACAGCCCGGAGCGGACGCGGATGCTGGCCGACCTCGACCAGATGGACGCTCTGGTGCAGAGCGCCCTCACCCATCTCCGCGACGGCCGCAGCGACGCGGCCAGCACCAACTTCGACCTCCAGAGCCTGTTACAGACCATAGCCGACGGCTATGCGGACCTGGGCAAACCCGTGACGATGCAGGTTTCTGCGCGCCTCCCCGTGCGCGGCCGGCCCCTGGACGTGGAGCGCGCGGTGGCCAACGTGGTGGACAATGCCATCAAATATGGCGGGGCAGCAGAGTTGTCGCTCACACGCGAGGGTTCCATGGCGGTGATCGCGGTCGCCGACCGTGGTCCCGGTATTCCTGCCGCCCGGCGCTCCGCCATGCTGGAGCCTTTCGTCCGCGGCGAGGACGCGCGCACCATGAACGAGACTGACGGCTTCGGCCTGGGACTGACGATCGCGCGCTCGGTGATGGAAGCGCATGGCGGCGCCATCGCCTTCGCCGACAACAGCCCGTCCGGACTGGTGGTCAAGCTCAGCCTGCCGGTCTCCTGAAAACGTCAGGGACGGGCCGGCACTGCGCGCGGCGACAGCTTCTCGGCTAGCGTCCGCGCCAGATTGACGCCGAGGCAATGGTAGCTTCCGTCCACGAGGTTGTCGCCCGCTGTCGGCAGCATCTCGTCCTGGCGCAGTCGGCCCTCGGTAAGAAGCACGGCGAAGAGATCGCTGCGCCGGAAGACAGGCGTCCCCGTTTCCGCCGCGACCTCATGCAAGGCAGCGACATAGCCGGCATAGGCCGGAAAACGGTCGGCCCGCGGCAGCGGCAGCTGGTCCATCAGCAGGACGTCGGCCCCGCCGTCACGGATCATGGCAATGCCCTTGCGGAGGATGCGCTTGAACTTCTCGATGCCGATGTCGTGGATCGCGTCGAAGACTCCCGTCTGCCAGACGACGAGTTGCGGCTGCTCGGACAGGACGTCCGACTCGATGCGCTGGTACATCTGGTGAGCCGAGTTGCCGCCGACGCCCGCATTGATCACGTCGATCTCGTGCCCCTGCAGCAGCGCGGCGAGTTCCCGCCGCAGGACCGCGGGATAGGAATGCTCCTCGGACGAGGCACCCGTCCCCAGCGTCGAGGACGAGCCGAGCGCGACGATGGTCAGCTTCTGGCCGTCCGCGATGGCGCTCCGCGCTCGCGGCAGGTCCGCGGCGAAGCCGCGCAGGGGCGCAGCAACGGGACAGGACACCTCCGCCGACAGACGGGGTTCCGACCCCTTGGCCGAGGGCCCGAGGAGACCCATCAGGGCCAGGCACGGCCCCAGCACACGGAGCGGCCGGAGGAGTCTCACGCGGGCTTCACCTCGCTCACGTTGGCAGCAACCTTTGCCGGCACCTTGGCAATCGCACCCTTGTACCATTCAAGCACAGCGGCCGTACCGAGCAAGAGGGCGATGCCGGCAACGTTGACGAGGACCTGCATCGCCGGGCCGCGGCCGATCTCGGTGAAGGCGAAGGTGCCGAGCAGCGACAGGATGACGCCGAAGCAGAACAGCGGCAATGAGTGGCGGCCGGCCTGTTCGAGCAGCCGGGCTGGCGCCGAGGCGAGCCAGGCGGCGGTGCGGGGCACATGGGCTGCGACCAGATAGGCAAGCGACAGGGCGTGCGCGAAGCGCCACAGGGACAGGTTGGTCTTGTCGAGATCGAGGCGCCAGTCGTCAGGCAGGATCAGGCCCTCGAAGCCGGCAATCACGGCCCAGGGGGCGGCGCTGACGAGGCCGAACAGCACGATGGCGGCGGCTATTGCGGTGATCAGGGGCGAGCGCGGCAGGACGACGCCGCGCAGCACCGCCTGGCCGGCGACGAGGCCGGTGGTGAAGAGCAGCTGCCACGCGAAGGGATTGAAGAACCAGGCGCCCCCCGTCGACATGTTGGGAATGGCGAGGTCGAAGGCCCAGGAGGCACCATACAGACCGGCGGAGGCAGCGAGCACGACCGCCGGCGCGATGCGGGCGAGCAGCCAGAGCACCGGCAGCATGGCGAGGAGGACGATGTAGAGCGGCAATATGTCGAGGTAGTTCGGCAGGAAGACGAGGGCTGCCGTCTGCAGCAGCGTCGTGGCGGGATCCTGGAAGAAGGGCAGGATTGAGACGTGCTCGTAATAGACGGGATTGCCGAAGCGGACGGCCATGAATGCCACGGCGACGGCGGTGAAGACGAACAGGCCGAGATGGGCGAGGTAGAGCTTCCAGATGCGGGCGATGACCTGGGCCGTGCCGGTGACCAGGCTGCGGCGATCCATCACCGTGCCGTAGGCCAGCGCGGCGGAAAAGCCGGCCAGAAGAACGAAGTACTCCGCCGCATCGGAAAAGCCCAGCGAGGTCGGGGTGATGCGGATCAGCACGTTGCCGGCGACGTGGTCGATGAAGATGATCAGCAGCGACAGGCCGCGGAAAACGTCGACACGCACGTCCCGCTCGACCCGCACCGCCGAGGCGGGCGAGGCGCCGAGCCAGAACCAGGAGCCGAAGGACAGCGGAGCGGGCATGGAAACCAAAGGTAGGCGGTGACTAACGGACGGATGCACGGCTGCACGATCGACGCGCCGCTACCTACGCGGAAATCATGGCTAAAGTTTCAACAACGCGATCACGATCGCCCACGGACGATCACGACTGCGCGAGTGTCTCCGCCAGCACCTGCCGGACCCGGTCAGGGCGTTCCATGGGGAAGAAGTGGGTGGTGTCGGGAAGGGTCTGCACGCGCGCATGCGGGACCACGCGCGCGATCCGCTCGGCACCGCCATAGACGGTCGAGCGGTTGCTGCCGGCCAGCACGGTCACGGGCACGCGCAGGCGCCTGAGGGCGCCCCAGGGGTTCTGCGTCTGAGTGGCGAAATTGGCCGCCTCCCATGCGGGCGCGCAGGCGAGGCGCACGCCCGCGGGATCCTCGACGAATCCGCCATCCACGTAGCCCTCGAGGAAGCCCGGCTGCCACGACGCGAAGGTTTTCCGCGTGCGATAAGTCGCCACCGCCTCCTCCTTCGAGGAGAAGACGGCGCGGCGCTTGGCCGCACCGACGGCGAGGTCGAAGCGGCGCATGCGCGCCGCGCCCCAGGGTGTCCGCGCAAAGAGCCAGAACCAGGGGTGCATCATCACGGGGTCGAGGAGGACGAGCGCGCGCACGCGCTGGGGACGCCGCACGGCCGCGAGCAGGGCCGCGACCGAGCCCATCGAATGGCCGGCGAGCACGGGCGGGCGGGCGCCCTCCGGCACGATGCGGTCGAGGACCTCGACGAGGTCGTCGGCATAGGTGTTCCAGTTGGTCATCCGCGCCGGGTCCGCCGGCAGCTCGGAGAGGCCGTGGCCGCGCATGTCGAGGGCGACGAGGCTGCGCTCGCCGGCGAGCGGGGCGAGGAGCGGCCCGTAGGTCGCGGCGTTGAAGCCGTTGGCGTGGAGGAAGAGGAGATCGGGGGGCATGCGCTCGGGGCCCCAGCGCAGGCCGGACATGGACCCGTCGGAAAGGGCGATGGTCAGCCGGTCGCCGGGTTCGCCCAGGATCGTCGTCATCATGCCGTCCATCTGCTGGTCCCCTGCCCGGCCGCCCCTCAGTCGGCGGGCGCAATCTCGAGGGGAACCGCCGCCTCGTCCTTGACCTGGCCGAGGGTGAGCACGGTACGCACGTTGCGCACATTGGGCGTCGCGGTGAGGTCGGAGACGAAATGCTGGAAGCTCGCGAGGTCGGGGGCGACGCATTTCATCACGAAGTCGAAATCGCCCGACACCGTGTGGCATTCGCGGATGATCGGCCAGTGGCGGACCTTCTCGGCGAAGGCGTTGAGGTCGGCCTCGGCCTGGCTTGCCAGGTGCACCATGGCGAAGACGGTGACGCCGTAGCCGAGCTTCTCGGTGGCGAGGAGCGCGCGATAGCCGCGGATGACGCCCATTTTCTCCAGTGCGCGCACGCGCCTGAGGCACGGGGGTGCGGAAATCCCGACGCGGCTCGCCAGCTCCACGTTGGTGATGCGCCCGTCGGCCTGGAGCTCCCGGAGAATCTTCCAGTCGATGGCGTCCAGGCGGGCCTTCACGGGGCACGTCTCCACTGTGGCGGCAGGTTGCGGCGCGGTACCTGCCGGATAGCCCAGCACCCCCGCGTGCGCAACAAAATTTCGCCGCATCCCCCCGGCACGACAGGATCGCGAGCAGGCGCACCCGCCGCCGGCCCGCGCGTGGACACGCCCCCCCGGTCCCGGCCATACAGTCGAAGCATTGCAAGCCCCTGCGAGGCCCTGATGAGCTTTATCGATATTGAGCGCCTGCGCGCCACTCCGCTGGAGACCGTTCCCTACGACTACCTGGTGGTTCCCAATTTCGTCCGGGCCGATCGCCTGCAGGACGTGCTCAAGGACTATCCGGACGTGCCCGGCCCCGGTTCGCACCCGCCCTCCGTTCTCGACATCCGGGGGGACTTCAAGGCGCTGATGGAGGAGCTGGACCAGGAGCCGTTCCGGAAGGCGATCGAGGACAAGTTCGGCATCGACCTCACGGGCCGGCCGACCATGTACACGGTGCGCGGCTTCACCCGGGCGACGGACGGCAAGATCCATACCGATTCCGAGACCAAGATCATCACCGTCCTGCTCTACATGAACGATGCCTGGGATTCGGACGGCGGCCGGCTGCGCGTCCTCAACAACGGCACCGACCTCAACGATTATGCGGCGGAAATCCCGCCCGACGGGGGCACGCTGCTGGTCTTCCGCCGCTCGGACAAGTCCTGGCACGGACACGAGCCCTTCGCCGGCAAGCGCCGCGCGATCCAGATGAACTGGGTGACGAGCCAGTCCGTGGTGGACCACGAACAGGGACGCCACGCCCGCTCCAGCCGCTTCAAGAAGTTCATCCGGATGATCACCGGCAAGGCGGCCTGAGAAAGCCCGGATGCATCGCGTGACGCCCCGTCAGTATCGCCATGCGATGCGTCTCATTCAGTTTTGTGACGCTTTCCATCAACGCATTTCGTTGACAAGTTGAAGAAGTCGCAGGAATGAGCCTTGCGCCATGCGCATGGCTGTTCCAAATTGCCGGCCCGCAGGGAACTTTTCCACCTCTCCTATCCCGCGGCCGGACATCATGGGCACCCATCGCGAGCGCGTCGTCATCATCGGTTCGGGACCGGCCGGCTATACTGCCGCGATCTATGCCGCCCGCGCCATGCTGAAGCCCGTGCTGATCCAGGGCATCCAGCCCGGCGGCCAGCTGACCATCACCACCGACGTCGAGAACTATCCAGGATTTGCCGACGTGATCCAGGGCCCCTGGCTCATGGAGCAGATGGAGAAGCAGGCGGCCCATGTCGGCACCCGCATCGTCTCCGACCACGTCTCCTCGGTCGACCTCAAGCAGCGCCCCTTCCGCATCACCTGCGAGTCCGGGGACGTCTACGAGGCCGAGGCGCTGATCATCTGCACCGGTGCCCAGGCGAAATGGCTGGACCTCCCGTCCGAGCAGAAGTTCCGCGGCTTCGGCGTGTCGGCCTGCGCCACCTGCGACGGCTTCTTCTACAAGGACAAGGCCGTGCTGGTGA
>JAEZGJ010000122.1 GCA_023416965.1 Pseudomonadota bacterium
GGAAGGGCGGCCCTCGGGCCGCCCTTTTCGGTTTAGCGCACCGGATTAGCGCTCTGTTAACCATCCTCGCCAAGAGTGCCCCCGCGGGCGCCGTCGCGCCCCTGCGAATCTGTCGGCGCCGGAGACGAGAATGGCCAGAACACTGGAATGGGCCCGTCCCCTGGATGACCGCACGCTGAGACACGCGGTGGATTATGCCACGCGATCCGCTGAGGCGGCCCTCGTCCGCGGCGAAGCCTCCATCACGCTGCGCATCGCGAGGCAGCTCGGCCTGGCACAACCCGATGTCGCCGCTCACCGCGATCTCGCGGCGCGGGCCCTGGCGGTCCAGGACGACGCCTCCGATTTCATCGCGCGTCACAGCGGGCAGACGGACCCGGACACGATCGACGCCCTGGCGGCAGCCCACCTGTCGCGCGGGGATCTGATGGCGGCGAGCCAGCTCTGGCTCTCGCTGGCCCGCAACGATCCTGCCCGGGCCGATGCCTTTCTCAGCTTTGCATGGTGCATGGCTCGCGCCGGGAATTTCGACAGCGCGGCGCAGATCGTCGCCCATCTGGAACGGCTCGCCCGCCACCCGAAGATCGACGCCGTCAGCATGATGATCGCCATGGCCAGGGCCGACTACGACGGTGCGCTGGCCCTCGCGAAGCGGGCCCTGTCGGCCGACAGGGCCGCGCATGTCTGGCTGCCCCTCGGGCCGGTGTTCCAGAGCGCCGGTGCAGTCACCGAAGCCGCCTTCGCGCTGGGCATGCGGCTCGAGGATCTGAGCGCCGTTCTCCACCTCTACGACGTCGGTCAGCACGTCCAGTCCGGGCGGCATCGCGAAGCCATTGCCGGAGCCGACAGGGTGCTGGCGCTGGTTCCCGACGACCACTGGGCGGCGATGTTCAAGATCATGGCCCTCATGGCCTCCGAGGACAAGCTCGGCGCGGTCCAGGCCCAGGCGGCGCTGGCTTCCGCCACCGGCGCGCGACTTGACGTGCTGACGCGTCTGGTGGATCTCCTCTACGATGCGCAGGCGCACCAGCAGGTCGTCGATCTCGGGCGGATTCTCCGTGAGCGCATGCCTGATCACGCGGCACTGCTGACGACCGTCGCCCATTCGGCGAACCATGTCGCGGACATGGACTTTGCAGAGGAGATCGTCGCCGCGCTGGAGCCGCTGTCGGAGACGGTGGGCAAGGCCGGGCTGTCGCCGTTCATGGTCCTGGCGATGACGGATGATCCGGGCGTTCAGCGCGCTTCCTCCGAGCGCCGCGCGCGGGCACTCGCGGGTCCGACCGAGCCGCTCGCAATGCCCCTGCCGACCGCGCCCCGCGCAGGCGAGCGACTGCGGATCGGCTATTTCTCGAACGACTTCCACAATCACGCGACCATGAAGCTCCTGGTCGAGACGCTGGAGCGCACCGACCGCAGCCGTTTCGAGATCGTCGCCTATTCCTATGACAGCGTGCCGGAAGATGCCGAACGCGTGCGGGCGAGGGCAGCGTTCGACCGTTTCGAGGATGTGGCCGACCTCGCCGACGACGAGATCGCCGCGATGGTCCGCCGCGACGGCATTCATGTTCTCGTCGACCTGAAGGGCTATACGGGGGGCTCGCGGCTCAGCCTGCTGAAGTACCGGGCGGCGCCGATCCAGGTGAACTGGCTCGGCTATCCCGGCACCTATGGCCTTGCCGAGACCGACTACATCATCGCCGATCCCTTCATCATCCCGCCGGGGGCCGAGGCGGACTATTCGGAAGCCGTGGTGCGGCTGCCGGACTGCTACCAGCCCAACCGGCGCAGCCGCACGGTGGTGGAGACGCCGACCCGGGAGATGGTCGGGCTGCCGGAGACGGGCTTCGTCTTCGCCTCGTTCAACCACGTCTACAAGGTGGGCGGTACGCTCTTCGCCGCCTGGATGGACATCCTCAAGGGTGTGCCCGGCTCGGTGCTCTGGCTCCTGTCCAAGGACCCGGTGATCGGCGAGCGCCTGCGCGCGCGGGCGGAGGCCCACGGCGTCGACCCCACCCGCCTGGTCTTCGGGCCGGTGATGGACAACGAGTATCACCTCGCCCGCTATCGGCTCGTCGATCTCGCGCTCGACACCTTCCCCGTCGGCTCGCACACGACGGCGAGCGACGCCCTGTGGATGGGCGCGCCGCTGCTCGCCCTGTCGGGCCGCAGCTTCGTCTCGCGCGTCTCGGGCAGCATCCTGAGGGCGGCGGGCATGGAACAGCTCATCGCCGGGAGCTTCGACGAGTACAAGGCCAAGGCCATCGCCATCGGCAACGATCCCGGCACGGCGCAGGCGCTGCGCGAGGCGCTGCTGCGGGGCCGGGACAGCGTTCCCTTGTTCGATCCCGTGCGCTTCGCCGAGCATCTCGGCCGCGCCTACGAAGGCATGGTCGACATCTGGCGGCGCGGCGAGGCACCGCACGCCTTCGACGTGGCGCCGATCGACGCGGCCCCGGCGCGGTCAGTGGAAGTCGCGTGACTTCGGCAGCACCCTGACGTCGCGCGGGTGGCGGCCGCCGGTCCGGGGGTATTGCGGCCGTGACACCTCGTCGGCGCGGGCGAGGCTGTCGCGCATCGGGTCCTCCGACAGGCTCTGCAGATCGGCAGTGCGGTCGATGATGTCCTCGGCCATGAGGTGGACCACGCCCTCGGGGCTGCGCTGCACCAGGCCCTCCACCATGAGCAGCCGCGCGCCCATGATGGCGCGGCGGAAGCGCTCCATCCGGCGGGCCCAGAGCACCACGTTGGTGATGCCGGTCTCGTCCTCCAGCGTGATGAAGATGGCGGTGCCCTTGCCCGGCCGCTGGCGCACCAGCACGACGCCGGCGGCCCTGGCCCGCGTACCGTTGGCGGCGGCTGATATCGCGGCGCAGGTCCAAATGCCCTCGGCGGCGAGGCTCTCCCGCAGGAACTGGAGGGGGTGGGCCTTCAGCGACAGCCGCGCCGTCTGGTAGTCGGCGACGACGTGCTCCGACAGCGGCATGGCGGGGAGCCGGGCGTCGGCCTCCTCGCCGAGCTCGCGGGCGTCGGCCGCGGCGAAGAGCGGCAGCGGCCTGTCGTCGGGCAGGCGGCGCACCGCCCATAGCGCCTCGCGACGGTCGAGGCCGATGGAGCGGAAGGCGTCGGCATCGGCGAGGATGTGCAGGGCCCTTGCGGGCAGGCCGCAGCGGCGGGCGAGGTCCTCCACGTCGGCGAAGAGCCGTGTGCGCGCCGCCACCAGCCTGTCGGCCCAGGCCTCGTGGAAGCCGTCGAGCTGGCGGAAGCCGAGGCGCAGGGCATGGCCGTCCCGTCCCGGCTCGAGGCCGTTGTCCCAAAGGCTGGCATTGACGTCGACGGCGCGGACCTCGACGCCGTGCTCGCGTGCGTCGCGGACGATCTGGGCCGGCGCATAGAAGCCCATGGGCTGGGCATTGAGGAGGGCGCAGGCGAAGATCGCGGGGTGGTGGCATTTGATCCAGGAGGAGATGTAGACGAGCTTGGCGAAGGAGGCGGCGTGGCTTTCGGGAAAGCCGTAGCTGCCGAAGCCCTTGATCTGATCGAAGCAGCGCTGGGCGAAGGCGGGGTCGTAGCCGCGCGCCACCATGCGGCCCGTCATCAGCTTCTCGAACCGGCCGATCGTGCCGACATTGCGGAAGGTCGCCATGGCGCGGCGCAGGCCGTTGGCCTCGTCGGCAGTGAATTTCGCCGCCACCATGGCGAGGCGCATGGCCTGTTCCTGGAACAGGGGCACGCCGCAGGTCTTGCTGAGCACCTGGTAGAGCTCGTCAGGATCGCCGTGACCCGGGGCGGGCGAGGGATAGACGACCGGTTCGAGGCCGCTCCGCCGCTTCAAATAGGGATGGACCATGTCGCCCTCGATGGGGCCCGGGCGGACGATGGCGACCTGGATGACGAGGTCGTAGAGATTGCGGGGCTTGAGGCGCGGCAGCATGTTGATCTGCGCCCGGCTCTCGACCTGGAAGACGCCGATGGAATCGCCCCGGCACAGCATGTCGTAGACGGCGGGGTCGCCCGGCGGCACGTTGAAGAGGTCGAGGTCCGGCCCGCCCGTCTCGCGCAGCAGGGCGAAGGCCTTGCGGATGCAGGTGAGCATGCCCAGCGCCAGGACGTCGACCTTCATCAGGCCGAGGGCGTCGATGTCGTCCTTGTCCCATTCGATGAAGGTGCGGTCGGCCATGGCCGCATTGCCGATGGGAACCGTCTCGTCCAGCCGCGCGCCGGTGAGCACGAAGCCGCCGACATGCTGGGAGAGGTGGCGGGGAAAGCCGATGAGGCGCTCGGCAAGGCCCACCGCGCGGCGGATCAGCGGATTGGAAGGGTCGAGCCCCGCCTGGCGTACATAGTCGTCGCCGATGGCCGTGCCCCAGGAACCCCAGACCATGCCGGCGAGGCGCCCCGTGACGTCCTCGGTGAGGCCGAGCGCCTTGCCGACCTCGCGGATGGCGCTGCGCGGCCGGTAGCTGATGACGGTGGCGGCGATGCCGGCCCGCTCGCGCCCGTAGCGGGCATAGATGTGCTGGATGACCTCCTCGCGCCGCTCGTGTTCGAAGTCCACGTCGATGTCCGGCGGCTCGCGCCGTTCCGTCGAGATGAAGCGGGCGAAGAGCAGGTCGTGGTCGTTGGGGTCCACCGCCGTGATGCCGAGCACGTAGCAGACGGCGGAATTGGCGGCGGAGCCGCGGCCCTGGCAGAGGATGCCCTTGTCCTCGGCGACGCGGACGATGTCGACGATGGTGAGGAAGTAGCGGGCATAGTCGAGCCTGGCGATGAGGGCGAGTTCCTCGGCGAGGAGCTTCTCCACCTTTGCCGGCACCTCGCCGCCATAGCGGTGGACGGCCCGCTCCCAGGTGATCTTTTCGAGCCAGCCCTGGGGCGTCCAGCCCGGCGGCACCGGCTCCTCCGGATATTCATATTTCAGTTCGGCCAGCGAGAACTCCATAAGCGCCAGCAGATGCTGCGTCTCCACGAGGGCCTCCGGGCAGTCGCGGAAGAGCCGCGCCATCTCGTGGCCCGGCTTCAGGTGGCGCTCGGCATTGGCGGCGAGACGGAAGCCCGCCCCCTCGATGGTGACGCCCTCGCGAATGCAGGTGAGCACGTCCTGCAGGTCACGCTGGCCGGGGTCGTGGTAGAGCACGTCGTTGACGGCGATCAGCGGCACGCCCGCCGCCGCGCCGAGGGAGCGCAGGCGGAAGAGGCGGCGGCGGTCCTCGCCGTTGCGGCCCATGGCGGCGCCGAGCCAGAGCTGGCCGGGGGCGGCGCGTGCGAGGGCGCGGAGCGGGACTTCGAGGCCCGCCTCGTCTTCCCCCGGCATCAGGATGAGCAGGAGGTCGCGGGTGTCGGCGACGAGATCGTCGAGGGTGAGGCGGCACTCGCCCTTGCCGGCCCGCAGGTTGCCGGTGGTGAGCAGCCGGCAGATGCGACCCCAGCCCTTCCGGTTGGCCGGATAGGCGATGACCTCGGGGGAGCCGTCGCAGAAGACGAAGCGGGTGCCCACGGCGAGCTTGAAGCGCTCCGCCGCTGCCCTGAAGGCCTCCGGCGAGAAGCCGAGGGCGCCGGCCTGGGGCGTGTCGACCCAGACGAATTCGCCGGGCGAGGAGCCCTCCTTCACCTTGTCCGGGGGAATGAGGCCGTCGGTGCGGATCTCCTTCAGGAAGGCATGGGCGCGCACCACGCCCGCGACCGTGTTGCGGTCGGCGATGCCGATGCCGGAATGGCCGAGGGCGAGGGCGGTCAGCACGAGGTCGCGGGCGTGGGAGGCGCCGCGCAGGAAGGAGAAATTCGTGTGGGTGGCAAGTTCGGCATAGGCCGGTTGAGGGGAGGCCATGGGCGGCTCACGCGAAGAGCCCGTGGACGAACCAGCGCGGCGCTGTCGTCTCGGTCCCGTAGAGGCCTTGGCGGAAGACCCAGAAGCGGCGGCCCTCGCGATCCTCGAGGCAGTAATAGTCGCGCGTCAGGGCGCTCTCGCCGTCGCGCCACCATTCGGTGGCGATGCGCTCGGGGCCTTCGGCGCGGGCGATCTGGTGGGTGGTGCGGCGCCAGTGGAAGGTTGCCGGCGGCCCGTCCGGCACCTCGGCGAGGGTCTCGATGGGCTGCGGCGGGTCGAAGAGCTGGAGGGGACGGGTGAGGGGCCGCGCCGCACGCGGGGCGGCCCAGGCGGGTGACGCCCCCACGGCGATGGCGGGGCGCATGGTCTCGGCCCGCTCGGGGATGTGGGAGTGGCGGTCGAGGAGGCGCACGACGCTGTCGCGGCCGAAGCGGGCGACCAGCCGGTCGATGAGGGCGACGGTCTCGCGGTCGGCCTCGCCGCGGCCGTCGAGGCGGGTCTGGCGCTGCGCCTGCGCTTCCGTGCGCAGCACGGCGAGGCGGATCAGGTCGAAGCCGAAGCCGGGATCGGAGGGATCGTCGAGGAGGTGCATCTTCTCGGCGAAGAGGCGGGAGAGCGCCGCCGCGTCGCGCGAGGGCTCTCCCGTCTCCACCGCGATGCGGCGCACCACGCTGTCGGTGCGGAAGAAGCTCGCCTCGAACAGCCGTCCCCCCTCGCCGCGCTCCTCCAGCGTCGCGCCGGCCGTGCCAAGGATGAGGCCGAGGGCGCCGAGGAGGTCCTCGCGCCGTCCCACCGGCTCGGCGAAGCGGCGCTCGACCATGCAGGCGGCCACCGCCCGGCGCGGCGTCAGGCGGGTGTCCTCGCGGCCGGTGACCCGGCGCAGCCGTGTCGCCAGCAGGGTCCCGAAACGGGCGACGAGGATGTCGCCCGGCCTGGAGCTGAGATCGCCGATCGTCTTCAGCCCGGCGCGGGTGAGGGCGACGGCGGGATCGATGCCGAGGGCCGCCACGGACAGGGGGGCGACCGCCGCCTCCTCGCCGCCGGGGTCGACGCGCTCGCAGGCGCCGTGCCGGGCGAGGGCGGAGG
>JAEZGJ010000207.1 GCA_023416965.1 Pseudomonadota bacterium
CGCCCTCCGCGCCCCGCCGCCGGCGAGGCTGCCGCTGCGCGCGGCGGCGGGCGCCTATACCGTCGTCGTCTCCGGCCTGCGCATGGCCTTCGGCGGCCATTTCCTCTCCGACACGCTCATCGCCACGCTCCTCACCCTGCTCATCGTCGCCTTCGGCTACCACTGGTTCTACCGGCGGGTCCGGGCGCCGACCGAGGCCGCCCTCGCCGACCGCCTCGCCGCCATGGGCGCGCCGCTCCGCCGCCTCTTCGGCGCCCGCGCCTGACGGCGCGGCGTCTTGCCTCTTGCCCGCAGCTTCTTTAAGCCGACGCAACCCCCTCCGACTGCCCTGGAAAACCCGCTCATGGCCGCGCAGAAGTCCGTCAAGAAAGTCGTCCTCGCCTATTCCGGCGGCCTCGACACCTCCATCATCCTGAAGTGGCTGCAGACGACCTATGGCTGCGAGGTCGTCACCTTCACCGCCGAGCTCGGCCAGGGCGAGGAACTGGGGCCGGCGCGCGACAAGGCGCTGCTGCTCGGCATCAAGCCCGAGAACATCTTCATGGACGACCTGCGCGAGACCTTCGTGAAGGACTACGTCTTCCCGATGTTCCGCGCCAACGCCATGTACGAGGGCCTCTATCTCCTCGGCACCTCCATCGCCCGGCCGCTCATCGCCAAGCGCCAGATCGAGATCGCCGAGGCCGTCGGCGCCGACGCCGTCTCCCACGGCGCCACCGGCAAGGGCAACGACCAGGTCCGCTTCGAACTCTCCTATTACGCCCTGAAGCCGGACGTGACCGTCATCGCCCCCTGGCGCGAATGGGACCTGTCGAGCCGGACGAAGCTCATCGAATTCGCCGAACAGCACCAGATCCCGATCGCCAAGAACAAGCGCGGCGAGGCGCCCTTCTCCGTCGACGCCAACCTGCTCCACGCCTCGTCCGAGGGCATGGTGCTGGAGGATCCCGCCGAGGAGGTGCCGGACTACGTCTATTCGCGCACCGACGGCCCGGAGAGCGCGCCGGACAAGCCGACCTACATCACCATCGACTTCAAGGAGGGCGATGCCGTCGGCATCGACGGCAAGGCGATGTCGCCGGCGACCATCCTCACCAGGCTCAACGAGCTCGGCAAGGTCAACGGCATCGGCCGCCTCGACCTCGTCGAGAACCGCTTCGTCGGCATGAAGTCGCGCGGTATGTACGAGACGCCCGGCGGCACGATCCTCTACTACGCCCACCGCGCCATCGAGAGCATCACGCTCGACCGCGGCGCGGCGCATCTGAAGGACGAGCTCATGCCGAAATATGCCGAGCTCATCTACAACGGCTTCTGGTTCTCGCCCGAGCGCGAGCTGCTGCAGGGCCTCATCGACAAGTCGCAGCAGTATGTCACCGGCACGGTCCGGCTGAAGCTCTACAAGGGCAACGTCATCGTGGTCGGCCGCGAGAGCCCCTATTCGCTCTACGACAAGGAGCTGGTGACCTTCGAGGAGGGCGCCGTCGCCTACGACCACCGCGACGCCCAGGGCTTCATCAAGCTCAACGCCCTGCGCCTGCGCACCCTCGCCCAGCGCAGGAAGAAGCTGGGGCTCTGAGGGAATCCGCTGGAACGAAAGGAGGCCGGGGCGACCCGGCCTTTTTCACGCGCGGTGGAGTGGGCTCACGGCCCCTGGAGGGTGCCCGTGGTCGGGCCGGGCGCGCCGGCGGAGCCTTGGAAGCGGTTGGCCGGCCGGGTGAGGCGATGGCCCGTGCCGGCGGCGTCCTCGTGGGTGCCGTATTCACTCTGCGACGACAGGGCGGGGCCGGCGAGGCGGGCGCTCCCGGCCAGCGACGAGGCGTGAGCGGAGGAGGCGATCCCTGCGACGGTCGAGATGGCTGCGGCAGCAAGGAGCGTGAGAGCCGACTTTCGAATCTCGAACTGCACGAACATGGATCGCCTCCCCCGGTTGATCGCCGCGGCCTTGCGCGGCGGCGTGACCTTGGGTGTCGGGAGGCGGGGAAAAGGTTCAAGAAGGGTTCGGGATTTTTTCGAACGGGGCGCGCCGGGCGACCATGCCCCACCCGCACCCTCCCCTCGCTCGCGCGAGGGGAGGGTGACTTTGACGTTTCACGTCACGATCACGGCGGAGCCAGGCACGACCGATCAGGGTAAGGCGCGAGGTGGAAGTCCCCCTCTCCTCGCGTGAGCGAGGGGAGGGTGCGGGTGGGGTCTTCTTTCCAGAAAAGCCGGCCTGACCGGCCCCGCTCAGCCGAGCTTCTTCAGCCAGCGCTTCGCCTGCATGCGCACGTTCTTCGGCGCGGTGCCGCCATAGCTGACCCGGCTCGCCACAGATTTAGCCACCGACAGCACCGAGAACACGTCCGCCGTGATGCGCTTGTCCACCGTCTGCATGTCGGCGAGGGTGAGCTTGTGCAGTGGCAGGCCCTTCTGCGAGGCGAGGCCCACGGCCCGCGCGGCGATGTGGTGGCTCTCCCGGAAGGGGATGCCGAGGGAGCGCACGCACCAGTCCGCGAGGTCCGTGGCGGTGGAATAGCCCTGGCCCGCCGCCTTCTTCATGACAGGCGCATTGGCCTCCATGTCCCGCACCATGCCGGCAGTCGCGGCGATCGCAAGGGACAGCGAGGAGAGCGCGTCCATGGTCGGCTCCTTATCCTCCTGCATGTCCTTCTGGTAGGTCAGCGGCAGGCCCTTCAGCACCACGACGATGGCGTTGAAGGCGCCGAGGATGCGGCCGACCTTGGCGCGCACCAGTTCCGCCGCGTCGGGGTTGCGCTTCTGCGGCATGATCGAGGAGCCGGTGGAGAAGGCATCCGACAGCTTCACGAAGGAGAAGGGCGAGGAGCACCAGATGACGATCTCCTCGGCGAGGCGTGACAGGTGCACCGCCGTGATCGTCGCCGCCGCCAGCACCTCCATGACGAAGTCGCGGTCGGCAACCGAATCGAGCGAATTGGCGGTGGGGCGGTCGAAGCCCAGCGCCGCCGCCGTCATGTGCCGGTCGATGGGGAAGGAGGTGCCACAGAGGGCCGCCGCTCCCAGCGGGCTTTCGTTGAGCCTCCGGCGGGCGTCGGCGATCCGGCCGCGGTCGCGCCCGACCATCTCCACATAGGCCATGAGGTGGTGGCCGAAAGTGGTCGGCTGGGCCACCTGCAGGTGGGTGAAGCCGGGCATGACCGTGGCGGCCTCGGCGAGGGCCTTTTCCGCCAGCGCCTTCTGCAGGTCCTTGAGCTGTGCGTCAAGCCCGTCGGCGGCGTCGCGCACCCAGAGGCGGAAGTCGGTCGCCACCTGGTCGTTGCGCGAGCGGGCGGTGTGGAGGCGCCCGGCCGGTGCGCCGATGATCTCGGCGAGCCGCGCCTCCACGTTCATGTGGATGTCCTCGAGGCTGCGCTTGAAGGTGAAGGTGCCCCCCTCGATCTCGGCAAGGACCTGGTCGAGCCCCTTCGTGATCGCGGCTTCGTCAGCGCGGCTCACGATGCCTTGTTCGGCCAGCATGGCGACATGGGCTTTCGAGCCGGCGATGTCCTGCCTATACAGGCGCTTGTCGAAATCGATCGAGACGTTGATGTCCTCCATCACGGCGGCCGGACCTGAGGCATAGCGGCCGCCCCACATGGAATTGCCGGCTTTGTCGGCTTCGGTCATCGTCTCGTCCCCGAAGGAAGAAGGAAGTCGCTGTTGTCCCGCGCCAGAATGACCATCCTCGCGGCAGGACTGATCGGGCTGTGCGCCGGCGCTGTGGCCTTCTACTGGACAGGCGGCCCCGCGCGCAATGCGTCCGCGCAGGCATGCACCGCGGCGCGGACGGTGGCCGCCGGCCTCATGCCGCTGGCGCGCGGCGAGCTTGCCGCCTTCAAGGTGACGGAGGCGCCGATGATCGCGCCGAACCTCGCCTTCAAGGCGCCCGACGGCCGCGAGCTCCGGCTCGCCGACTTCCGCGGCCGCACCGTGCTCCTCAACCTCTGGGCGACATGGTGCGCCCCGTGCCGCCACGAGATGCCGGCCCTCGACCGCCTGCAGCAGACCCTCGGCGGCGACAGGTTCGAGGTCGTGGCGGTCAACATCGACACGCGCAATCCGGAGAGGGCCGCCACCTGGCTCACCGAGAACGGCATCCGCCACATGGCGCATTATGCCGATCACTCCGCCCGCATCTTCCAGGACCTGAAGACCGCCGGCCGCGCCTTCGGCATGCCGACCACGCTCCTCATCGACGCCAACGGCTGCGAGCTCGGCTTCCTCGCCGGCCCGGCCGAATGGGCGAGCGAGGACGCCCTCAGGCTGATCCGCACAGCCCTCGGCACCTGACGCAGACCCCGCCCATGACCGACATCGCCGCGCGCCGCGCCGCCCTCTTCGCCCTGCTCGACCGCCTCGGCATCGCCACAACCACCCACGAGCACGAGGCGGTCTTCACCGTCGCCGCGAGCCGGCACGTGAAGGAGCAGATCCCCGGCGGCCACACCAAGAACCTCTTCCTCAAGGACAAGAAGGGGCGGCTCTTCCTCGTCGTCGCCCTCGGCGACGCGGTGATCGACCTCAAGCGCCTGCACGAGGTCATCGGCGCCTCCGGTCGCCTCTCCTTCGGCTCCGGCGAACTCCTGGAGGAGGTCTGGGGCGTGAAGCCGGGCTCCGTCACCCCCTTCGGCGCCAACGCCGACACGGCGGGCCGCGTCACCGTCATCCTCGACGCGGCAATGATGGAGCACGAGATCCTCAACTATCATCCGCTCGAGAATACGGCGACCACCTCCATCGCCCGCCGGGATCTGGTCGCCTTTCTCGAGGCCACCGGCCACCCGCCGCAGATCCTGCCCTGCAGCCAGCCGGCCTGACAGGCGCTCAGCCCGATCACGCGCCGGTGAGACATGCCACCATACCGCCCCATTTCGGCCCCTCTGGGGTCAAGACCGGGGGCGAGCCTGACCCCGTTGCCTCGACGCGGTCGGCGCTGCCCCGGACTTTTCAGCCCCCCAGCCCCCCGGGGCTCCGTATGACCCGTCGAGCGCCATCGGTCCTGCCGATGGAAACGTTCGGTCATCCCCTCCGACGCGAACGTGCGGGCCGGCGCTGTTGCGCCGGCCCGTTTTTTTGGGCCGCGGCCGGGGCGGGGGCAGGATCGAAAGGCGGGAGAGCGGCATGACCGGCAGGCTGACCGACGAGGAGCGACGCGAGGCCATGGCCTCCCTTCCCGGCTGGATCGCCGTCGAGGGGCGGGACGCCATCACCCGCCGCTTCGCCTTCCGCGACTTCTCCGAGGCCTGGGGCTTCATGAGCCGCGTTGCTCTGGTCGCCGAGGCAATGGACCACCATCCCGAATGGTTCAACGTCTACCGCACCGTCGAGGTGACGCTCTCCACCCACGACGCCGGCGGGCTCACCGCCAGGGACGTCAGGCTCGCCCGCGCCATGGACCAGATCGCCGGGATCTGACGGGCCTTTAGCGATCGCAGGTCCAGGTCATCACCGGCAGGCGGGCCTCCCGCTCGCCGAGGAAGCCGCGCGCCGAGCGCGCCGGCACCTCCACCTCGATGAGCCGGTTCGGCCCGAGCTCGACCACCTGGCGAAGCTGCACCTTTTCTCCTGCCTCGAGGCGGACGACCGGCTGGCCGCCGAGCGGCGCGTCGACCAGCGTCGCGCCGCCGGGCGAGACTTCCATGTCGAGCGTCCGGCAGCCGGCAGCGGTGGCCGCGGCGGGCGCTGGCGCGCTCTCCGCCGTCGGCGGCGAGAGGGTGATGGGCACGGTGCGCACGAGGCGGGGCTGCTCCGCACCGCCCGCCTGCTGCACCGGCGGCGGTGCCGCGGCCTCGCCCGCCGGCTGGTTGAAGGTGGTGAGGCCGGCAATGCCGAGGGCCGCCACAGCCGCGACGACCAGCACCACGAGCAGCCATTTCAGCCGCCGCGGGGAGGGGTCCGGCACCCGCACCGAGGGGCCGCCGCCGCGGGCGATCTCCAGCTCCTTCTCGAGCTGGACCAGCGCCGAGAGATGCGAGATCTGCGCGTCGAGCTGGTCGTACCAGCCATCGAAGTCGTCGGGCGCCGGGTCGCTCGCCCGATAGGCGCGGTCGAGCCCGTCCAGCGAGGCCCTGAGGTCGATATGCGGGCCGGTGGGCGGCGCGCCGATATCGGTGCCGAAGCGGGTGATCGCGATGGCGAGATCGTTCTCGGCCCGGGCGATGACGTCGCGCAGGGCCGCCCGCGTCTCTGCATTGATCCGGTGGGCGAGGCGCTTCAGCTGTGCGGGCGGATCGGCGACGACCTTCAGTTCGGCCGCCGCCTGGCGCAGGGCGTCCTCGATGGTGCCCGCCGGGCGGGTGAGGCCGCCCATGCGTCCGCCATAGACGTCGAGCACGTGGAACCGGTAGCGATAGGCCGAGACGAGCGGGGCGACGTCCACGAAACTCAGATCCTCGCGTCAGGACGCCGCCACGGCGCGGCCCGCTGCCCATCCCGGCGGATGGCAGCGCTGCGGAAGGGCGTCGGTATGGGAGCTGGCGACCATCACGGCGTGGGGTGGCTGCCGGCGGGACCCGGCCGATACCACCACCAGTGATGTCCGGGCGAGGCGGCCTTCGGGCGAAAGCGTGTCGAAAAAGCGCACGGCGGGGCGCAGGCGACCACCCGTGCCGCCAACGGCGCTGACCTGTCCGACGCTCCCCATGCGCTCCCCCCGAATCGATACCCAACGCGCGTGCGGGCCAATGGTTCCCGCCTGTTTAGGCGAAACATCACCTGAGGCAAAGAAGGCCGGGATCATCCGAACCGCAGGGGAATGCGCGGCACCGTCACCGGCAATTGCCGTTCGTGGCTGAAGAAGACGATGTCGCGCTTCTTCATCAGGCCGACCAGCGCCGCGCCGGCGAGGAGGCCGCCCACATGCGCCCACCACGCCGTGGCGCCGCCCTGTGTCGTGAACAGGTGATAGACCTGCAGCATCACCCAGGTGCCGAGCGCCAGCCAGACCGGAATGGTCAGCGGGAAGATGTTGAGGACGAGGCCGAAGACCCTGACGCGCGGATAGAGCAGCAGATAGGCGGCGAGCACGCCCGACACCGCGCCCGAGGCGCCGACGAGGGGCGCCTGCGAGGCCGGATGGAGCAGCAGGTGGGCGCCGCCGCCGATCAGCCCGCAGAGGAGGTAGAAGACGAGGAAGCGCCAGTGCCCCATGGCGTCCTCGATATTGTCGGCGAAGACCCACAGGAACAGCATGTTGCCGATGAGATGCATCCAGCCCCCGTGCATGAACATGTAGGTGACCCAGGTCGCCCAGGTCGGCACAATCGCCAGATGCGGCGCCAGTTGCGCCTGGTCGGTGACCACCGCCGGGATGAGCCCCAGCCCCAGCATGTTGGCGGTGGCATAGCGCTCCGGCACCAGCCCCGTCGTGACGAGGAACAGCGCCACGTTGAGGCCGATCAGCGCGAAGGTGACGTAGGGCGCCGTGATGTGTCGGTGCGGGTTCTGGTCGGCGAGGGGGATGAACATGAACGCATGTTAGCCCCGCGCGGCGAAAGCTGCCATCGTGCCCGCGTCGCCCCGCCACCGCTTGATTCCACGATAAAGGAATTGTAGTTGCGGATGATGGAACCCGCGCGGCGGGTTCGCCGCCTCACCCGGGATCCTTATCCGCCATGACCGCCAAGCCGACCGGCCTCCAGCCCCGCACGCTCGCCGCCCAGGCTCTCGGCTGGGAGGAGGGCGAGACCCACGCGGTGGTGACGCCCATCCATGTCGCCACCACCTTCATCCGCGACCCCGACAACCAGTACCGCAACGGCTTCGTCTATGGTCGCCCCGACAACCAGACGGTCCGCCAGTGCGAGGCGCTTCTCGCCGCGCTGGAAGAGGGCCCCGAGGCCCTGCTCCTCGGCTCCGGCATGTCGGCCGCCACCGCCGTGGTCATGGCCCTGCCCGCCGGCGCCCATATCGTCGCGCCCACGGTCATGTACTGGGCGCTGCGCAACTGGCTGATGAGCGACGCCCCGGCCTACGGCTACACCACGACCTTCGTCGACACGACGGATCTCGCCGCCGTGAAGGCTGCGGTCGAGCCGGGCCGCACGAAGCTCGTCTGGCTGGAGACGCCCTCCAACCCGCTCTGGACCGTTTCCGACATCGCTTCGATCGCCGAGATCGCCCATGCCGCCGGCGCCATTTGCGCGGTCGATTCCACCGTGGCGACGCCGGTCTTCACGCGGCCGCTGACGCTCGGCGCCGACATCGTCATGCATGCCGCGACCAAGTACCTCAACGGCCATTCCGACGTCGTGGCCGGGGCGCTGGTGACCCGCGAGGTCAACGAGTTCTGGGCGAAGGTCCGCCGCGTGCGTTCCATGCACGGCCAGATCCTCGGCCCCTTCGAGGCCTTCCTGCTGATGCGCGGCATGCGCACCCTGCATGTGCGCGTCGAGGCCCAGGCGAAGGCGGCCCTCGCCTTGGCCGAGAAGCTGAAGGGCCACGCCATGGTGGCCGACGTGCTCTATCCGGGGCTCGCCTCCCATCCCCAGCACGCCCTCGCGGCGCGCCAGATGCAGGGCGGATTCGGCGGCATGATGTCGATCCGCGTGAAGGCCGGGGAACAGGCGGCGGTCTCCACCGCGGCCCGCGTGGAATTGTGGAAGCGCGCCACATCGCTCGGCGGCGTCGAGAGCCTCATCGAGCACCGCGCCTCCATCGAGGGCGCCGGCTCGCCATGCCCGACGGACCTCCTGCGCCTGTCCGTGGGCCTTGAAGCCGTCGATGACCTCTATGCCGACATCGACCGGGCCCTGAGGGCCGCCAACGCCTGAGGGTCAGTTCCCCCCGTCGAGCAAACGCCGGGCGATCACCTGCGCCTGAATCTCGGCGGCGCCCTCGAAGATGTTGAGGATGCGCGCGTCGCAGAGCACTCTGGACACCGGATATTCCAGCGCGAAGCCGTTGCCGCCATGGATCTGCAGCGCGTTGTCCGCCGCCGCCCAGGCGACGCGGGCACCGAGGAGCTTGGCCATGCCGGCCTCGAGGTCGCAGCGCCGGTCGAGGTCCTTCTGGCGGGCGGAGAAATAGGTGAGCTGGCGGGCGATCATCACCTCCACCGCCATCATCGCGATCTTGTCGGCGACGCGCGGGAAGGCGATCAGCGGCTTGCCGAACTGGACGCGCTCTTGGGCATAGCGCAAACCGAGATCGAAGGCCGATTGCGCCACGCCGCCCGCCCGCGCC
>JAEZGJ010000283.1 GCA_023416965.1 Pseudomonadota bacterium
GTCCAGCCCTAGGAAGGGGAGGACCGGCCAGGCGCCGATGGACGTGAAGATCACCGCGCCGACGAGATTCACGGCCCCGACCGCCGTCATGACAGCGATGAAGCCGGGCCAGCCCATGGAGCGGTGCGGCGTCAGCAGCGCCGCGAAGAGAGGAGCCTCCTCCGCGCCGTCGTGAACCATGGCTGCGTCTGTATTGCCGGTGCTCATCGCCTGTGACTATACGACCTCCATGCGCGCTCCGACCAGTCCCAGGAAGTCAGACCGGTCCACCACCGCGAAGGTGCCGCCGAAGCGCCCCGCCAAGGCCATCGCCAATCTCGCCGCGGCGATGGCCGCCGCCAAGCGCCGCAAGCGGGATGCGCTGACGCCGGCGGAAGTCGAGGCGATCTTCTTCCGCTTCCACCAGGTCGAGCCGGAGCCGAAGGGCGAGCTGGAGAGCGTCAACGCCTATACGCTGCTCGTCGCCGTGGCGCTGTCCGCCCAGGCCACCGACGTCGGCGTCAACAAGGCGACGCGCGCCCTGTTCAAGGTCGCCGACACGCCGGAGAAGATGGTCGCCCTCGGCGAGGAGGCGCTGATCGGCTACATCAAGACCATCGGCCTTTTCCGCACCAAGGCGAAGAACGTCATCGCCCTGTCGGAGCGCCTCATCGCCGAGCATGGCGGCGAGGTGCCGGCCGATCGGGAGGCGCTGGAGAAGCTGCCGGGCGTCGGCCGCAAGACGGCGAACGTCGTCCTCAACATGGCCTTCGGCATGCCCACCATCGCGGTGGACACCCATCTCTTCCGCGTCGCCAACCGCACCGGCCTCGCCGTCGGCAAGACGCCGCTGGCGGTGGAGCTCGGGCTCGAGAAGGTCGTGCCCGACGCCTACCGCCTGCACGCCCACCACTGGCTCATCCTGCACGGCCGCTACGTCTGCAAGGCGGCGAAGCCCGACTGCCCGCGCTGCCTGATCGCCGACATCTGCCGCTTCGAGCACAAGACGCCCGCCTGACCGGGCGTTCCTTTCGGGGGAGGGACCATGCGTCGCGCCCGCCTTCCCCTCCGGCGGCTTTTGGCTAAGATCGCCGCCACATCGCGGTCGGGCCGCGGACCGAGGGAGGACACCATGACCAGAACAACCCGCTTCACCCGCCGCACCGTCCTGGCCGGCGCTGCCGCGACGCTCGCCGCCCCCGCCGTGGTGAAGGCCCAGGCGCGCACGCTCAAGATCGGCTCGCTGCTGCCGCGCTCCGGCTTCTTCGCCCAGGCCGGCCAGTCCATGCACCGCGGCGTGCTCGCGGCACCCGACCTGCTGAAGGAGCTGGGCTACAACGTCGAGATCGTCCACATCGACACAGAGTCCAATGCCGACGTCGCCCGCACCCAGGCCGAGCGCGCCATCAACGACGGCTGCCACGTCCTCACCGGCGCCTTCGATTCCGGCCATACCCTCGCCATCGCCCAGGTGACCGAGCAGCGTCAGGTGCCCTTCGTGGTCAACGTCGCGGCCGCTCCCCAGATCACCGAGCAGGGCTACAAGTTCCTCGTCCGCAACTTCCAGACCGGCGGCCAGCTCGTCACCAACGGCCTGCGCCTCATCAAGGACGTGATGGACGCCAAGTCCATCAAGTTCGAGAAGGCGGTGTTCCTGCACGCCAACGACACGTTCGGCACCGCCCAGCGCAATGCCATGGACGCCATCTGGCCGCGTGTCGGCCTGCCGATCGAGCTGGTCGAGAAGATCGCCTACGATCCGCGCGCCCAGGACCTCTCGGTCGAGGTCACCAAGATCCGCTCGATCAATCCAGACCTCGTCATGTGCGTCACCCGCGCCTCCGACGCCATCAAGATGGTGCGCGACATGGTGCGCCAGCGCTTCCAGCCCAAGGCGATCATCTCGCCCGGGTCGCCCGGCTTCTACGACGAGGAGTTCTACCAGGCTCTCGGCCCGCTGGCCGATTTCGTGCTCTTCGGCCTGCCCTGGGCCAACCCGAAGTCCAGCGTCACCCAGGCCTTCGAGAAGTCCTTCGCCAAGGCGAACCCGAACAACCGCTTCGCCGTCGATAGCTTCAATGCCGGCTTCGCTTTCGAGGGCCTGCTGATCGCCGCCGACGCCTTCAAGCGCGCCGGCACCACCAACGGCCCGCAGCTCATGGAGGCGGTGAAGGCGACCAACATCGCCGACCACGTCATGATCGGCGGCCCCATCACCTTCGACGCCAAGGGCCAGAACCCGAACATCGGATCGGCCCTGGTGCAGAACCTCAAGCGCGTGCCGACCGTCGTCCTGCCGAAGGACGTGGCGCTGGCAGAGCCGGTCCTGCCGCTGCCGGCCTGGCAGGGGCGGAGCTGAGTCACCCTGTTGCCGCCGGGTCGCAACGCGACCCCGGTGGTTGCCGCAGGATCAGCGACAGGGTAACTGCGTCTGTCGTCTCTCAACGGACCCTCGGCCCGCATGCTCTGGTCACTCTATGCAAATGTCCTCGTCCAGGGCGTCCTGACGGGCCTCGTCTACGGGCTGATGGCCCTCGGCCTGTCGGTCATTTTCGGCGTCGTCCGGGTCGTCAACTTCGCCCATGGCGAATTCGCCGTCGTCGCCATGTATGCGGCCTTCGTGCTCTTCCGCTCCTTCGGCATCGATCCCTTCCTGGCGATGCTTCCGATCGCCCTGGCCTTCTTCGTCATCGGCTACGGCCTCCAGCGCACGCTCATCAATCCCTTCGTGTCGCGCCCCGAGCACGAGCAGTTCATCCTGCTGGTCGGCCTCGCCATCATCATGGTCAACGGCACGCTGATGATCTTCGGGCCTGACGCCCGCAGCGCCAACCTTCCCTATTCCTTCGACAGTTGGGAGATCGGTGTGGTGATCGTCGACAAGGTCCGCGCCTATGCCGCCGCCGCCGCCCTCGCGGTCGCCGCGCTCCTCTTCGCCTTCTTCCGCTTCACCGATACGGGCGTGGCCATCCGCGCCTGCGCCGACAATCTGGTCGGCGCGGCGGTGGTCGGCCTCGATGTGAAGAAGCTCTATGCGCTCACCTTCGGCCTCGGCCTCGCCTGTGTGGGGGCCGCCGGCGCGCTGATGGTGACGCTGACGGACGCGACGCCGATGATCGCGCCGGCCTTCACGCTGCTCGCCTTCACCATCGTCATCATCGGCGGCATGGGCTCCATGACCGGGGCCATCGTCGGCGGACTGCTCATCGGCATCGCCGAGGCCATGGCCTCGGTCCTCATCGCGCCCTCGATGAAGACCATGGCCTCCTTCGGCCTCCTGGTCCTCGTCCTGACGCTCCGCCCGCAGGGCCTGTTGGGAAAGCGCGCATGAGCCCCTTCGCAACCCTCGCCCGCCTGGTGGACGAGGCGCCGCGCCGCGCCCTCGTCCTGCTCGCCGTCTTCGTCGCCGTGCTGCTGGCGGCCCCGGCCGTGCTCGACCGCTACCTGCTCTCGGTCTTCTTCCTGATCTTCTGGTTCGCCACCGTCGGCCAGGCCTGGAACATCATGATGGGCTTTTGCGGCCAGCTCTCCCTCGGCCACGCGCTCCATGTGGGCCTCGGCGGCTATATCGGCGCGCTGCTCTGGGTGAAGTTCGGCATCTCGCCGGCCATCGCCATCGTGCCCGCCATGCTGGTGGCCATGGCCTTCGGCGCCGTCATCGGCTGGCTCGGTTTCCGCTTCGGCATCGAGGGCGTCTATTTCGCCCTGCTCACCATCGCCTTCGCCGAGGTCGCCCGCATCGGCTTCGACAACTGGTCCTTCGTCGGCGGGGCCGCCGGCTTCTTCATTCCCGTCTCGGCCCAGGCCAGCCCGGTGAACCTGCGCGGCGGACCGATGCTGTTCTACTATGTCGGCCTCGCCATGATGATCCTCGCCTTCGTGATCTGCGCGGCGCTGCGCCGCTCGCGACTCGGCCATGCCTGGCTCGCCGTGCGCGAGGATGCGGAGGCCGCCCGGGCCCTCGGCATCGACGTCTTCCGCGCCAAGATGGCGGCGGTGGTGCTTTCGGCCGCCATGACGGCGGTGGCGGGCGTCGTCTACGCCTTCTACCAGAACAACCTCTTTCCCAGTCAGACCTTCGACATCGCCCGCTCCATCGAGATGATCCTGGCGCCGATCATCGGCGGACTCGGCACGCTGTTCGGCCCCGTCATCGGCGCCTTCATCCTGACCCCCCTCGGCCAGACCCTCATTGCCCTCGTCGAGAAGATCGCCGGGCGCGCCATTCCCGGCGTCAACCTCGTCTTCTACGGCGCCGCGCTGATGGTGATCATCTGGTACGCGCCGAACGGCGTCTGGCCCTGGCTGAAGAAGAAGCTCGGCATTCCGGAGGGCCGGGAATGACCACGCTCCTCGACGTCCGCGGCGTGACCAAGCGCTTCCGCGGCCTCACCGCCGTGGACGCGGTCTCCCTCTCCGTGGAGGAGGGCGAGATCTTCGCGGTGATCGGCCCCAACGGTGCCGGCAAGACCACGCTCTTCAACATGATCGCCGGGGCCATGGCGCCCGATGCCGGCTCCATCACCTTCGCAGGCGAGCGCGCCGACGGCCTGCCGCCCCATGAGCTCTGCCGCCGCGGCCTCGTGCGTACGTTCCAGATCGTCCGGCCCTTCCCCGAGCTGACCGTGATGGAGAACGCCACGATCGGCGCCATGATGCGCGCCCCCGACATGGAGGCGGCGCGGGTGAAGGCCGGCGAGGTGCTGCGCCAGCTCGACCTGTGGGACCGGCGCGACGCCAGGGCGAAGTCGCTGACCCTGCCGGACCGCAAGCGCCTCGAATGCGCCCGCGCGCTTGCGACGGGGCCGCGGCTCCTCCTCCTCGACGAGGTCATGGCAGGGCTGCGGCCGACCGAGGTCGACCGCATCGTCGCCATCCTGCGCGAGGTGAACCGGTCCGGCGTCACCATCCTGCTCATCGAGCACGTCATGCGAGCCACCATGGCCCTGGCGGGGCGCATCCACGTCCTGCACCATGGCGCCACCATCGCCGAGGGCACGCCCGAGGAGGTGACGCGCCACCCGAAGGTGCTGGAGAGTTATCTCGGGGCGGAGGCGCTCTGATGCTGTTCGTCCACGACATCGACGTCTTCCACGGCGACGCCCAGGCCCTCGACAGGGTCTCGCTCGAGGTGCCGGAGCGATCCATCGTCGCCATCGTCGGCGCCAACGGTGCCGGCAAGACCTCGCTCATCCGCACCATCGCCGGCATGCACCGGCCGGCCTCCGGCATCATCCGCTTCAAGGACCGCGACATCACGGGCCTGCCGAGCCACGAGGTCTGCGATCTCGGCATCGGCCAGGTGGCGGAGGGCCGCCAGGTCTTCCCGACCCTGTCGGTCGCGGAGAACCTTGCCATGGGCGCCATGATCCCGCGCGCGCGCCGCCACAAGGCGCGCAACCTCGAGCGCGTCTACGCCATGTTCCCGCGCCTCCTCGAGCGCGCCGGCCAGGCGGCCGGCACGCTCTCGGGCGGCGAGCAGCAGATGGTCGCCATCGGCCGCTGCCTGATGGGCGAGCCGGAACTCGTCATGTTCGACGAGCCATCCCTCGGCCTCGCCCCCACCGTCGTGCAGGACGTGCTGCGCACCATCCGCGATCTCGCCGAAGGTGGGCTCACCTGCGTCCTCGTCGAGCAGAACGTCGCCGTGTCGCTGAAGCTCGCCAGCCGCGGCTATGTGCTGGAGAACGGCCGGATGACCCTCTCCGGCACGGGCGCGGAGCTCCTCGCCGACGACGGCGTCAGGAAGGCGTATCTCGGGATGTGACCGCTACGCCGCGCCGGCCACCGCCGCGCGCGTGTTCTCCAGCACATGGGCCTCCACCGCCGCCTGATCGTTCGACAGGCGGGTGATGCGCTCCTCGCGCGTCATGAGGTTGCCGAGCCAGAGCGGCAGGGCGGGGCGCGTTCCAGTCGCCGCCTCCACCGCATCCGGGAATTTCGCGGGATGGGCGGTCGAGAGGACCACCGTCGGCACGGCCGGGTCGGCCTCGACCTTGCGCGCCGCGACCATGCCCACCGCGGTGTGCGGGTCGAGGAGATAGCCGGCATCGGCGAGCGTCCCCTTCATCATCGCGGCGACCTCGGCCTCGTCGGCCCGCGCCGCGCCGAATTCGGCACGCATCGCGGCGAGCGGCCCCTCGGCGATGGTGAAGCTCTTCGACTGGGAGAGGCCCGCCATCAGCCGCCGCACCGCCTCCGCGTCGCGGCCGTGGGCGTCGAACAGCAGCCGCTCGAAATTGGAGGAGACCTGGATGTCCATGGAGGGCGAGGAGGTCGGCACCACCCCCGTCACCTCGTAGCGGCCGGTGTGGAGCGTGCGCGCCATGATGTCGTTGACGTTGGTGGCGACCACCAGCTCCGAGATCGGCAGGCCCATGCGCTTGGCGACATAGCCGGCGAAGACATCGCCGAAATTCCCCGTGGGGACGACGAAGCGGGCGGCACGGTGCGGGGCGCCGAGAGCGGCTCCGGCGACGAAGTAATAGACGACCTGCGCGACGATGCGCGCCCAGTTGATCGAGTTGACGCCGGACAGGCGTACCCGGTCGCGGAAGGCGTGGTTGTTGAACAGGCCCTTCACGATGGCCTGGCAGTCGTCGAACGTTCCCTCGATCGCCACAGCGTGGACATTGGCCGCATCGACAGTCGTCATCATGCGCCGCTGCACGTCCGACACCCGCCCCTCCGGAAAGAGGATGACGACGTCCACCTGGTCGAGCCCCTTGAAGGCCTCCACAGCCGCACCGCCCGTGTCGCCGGACGTGGCGCCGACGATGGTGGCGCGCTGGCCCCTGGCCTTGAGCACATGGTCCATCAGCCGCCCGAGGAGCTGCATGGCGCAGTCCTTGAAGGCGAGGGTCGGTCCGTGGAACAGCTCCAGCACCCATTCGCTGGACGAGAGTTGAACCAGCGGCGTCACCGCCGGGTGTCGGAAGCTCGCATAGGCCTCGTCGATCATTCTCTCGAGCGCCGCGGCCTCGATGGTGCCGTCGACGAACGGCGCCAGCACGCGCTTCGCCACCTCCGCATAGGGCTGCCCCGACAGGGCCGCGATGTCGGCCGAGGCCAGAGTCGGCCAGGTCTCTGGCACGTAGAGGCCGCCGTCACGGGCCAGCCCGGCGAGGAGCGCATCGGGGAAATTCAGCACGGGGGCGTCGCCCCGGGTCGAGATGTAGCGCATGGCGAGCTCTCCACGGCCCGTGATCGGTGGTCGAGGCGGGCTTAGGCCCCAACCCCGGCCAAGGCAAGCCCGGGCGCCGCTGGACCGGCCGTAACCTGCATGTCACATGGCGCGCCTAGGAGCGGCCCATGACCATTCGCGCGATTCTCTTCGACAAGGACGGCACCTTCGTCGATTTCGACAGGACCTGGGGCCCGGCCGCCTTCCGGGTCATGGACCGCATGGCCCGCGGCGACCGTGGCAAGCTGGACCGGCTGATGCAGGTCTCCCATTTCGACGAGGCGGCCATGCGGTTCCGCCCCACCTCGCCGCTGGTGGCCGGCTCCTCGGCCGATTACGGCCCGCTCTGGGCCATGGCCCTCGGCGTGCCCTTCTCGGCCGCCGTCACCGACGAGATGGACGTGCTCTTCGTTGAGGAGGGCCTCGCCGGCCTCACCCCCATTGGCGACCCCGCCGCCGCCTTCGGTGCGCTGAAGGCCCGCGGTCTGGTCCTGGGCGTCGTCACCAACGATTCCGAGAACGGCGCCCGCAGCCAGACGGCGCGGCTCGGTATCGACCACCTTTTCGATTTCATCGTCGGCTGGGATTCCGGCCATGGCCGCAAGCCCGCGCCCGGCCAGATCCAGGCCTTCCTCGACGCCTGGTCCATGGCCCCGCACGAGGTCGCCATGATCGGCGACAGCCTGCACGACATCCACGCGGCCCGGGCCGCCGGCGTGGTTGCGGTCGGCGTCACGTCAGGGCCATTGGTCCCGGAGAATTTCGAGGCGCTCGCCGACGTGGTCCTGCCCTCGTTCATGGACCTCGCCGGCTGGCTCGACGCGCGCGGCTGAACGCTAGAGGCTCCGCGCAAAGGCCTCGCCGTCCCTGAGGCCGAGTTCGTAGGCGGCGCGAATGGCGGCCGCGTCGGTCACGGCGAAGCGGCTGCTGAGGATCGGCACGGAGGGACGGACCACCGTGCGGTTCTCCACCACGGGCATCGGGCGGCCTGCCCGCGTCGTCAGCACCAGCGTCCGTCCGCCCGCCTTCTCAACCGCCGCGATCCGGTCGACGGGCGGATTGTCGACGAGCCCGCCATCGAGGGCCGGCCGGCCGTTCACGAGGCCGACCGGCATGAAGGGCGGCACGGTGGCCGTGCCCATCAGCGCCGCCACCAGTTCCTCGCGGCTCTCCAGCCCATGGGTCGAGATCCAGCTCGCGGTGAGGCCGATATGGCGGCCGGCGCGCGAATGGGCAGCCCTGGTCATCACCTTCTCCACCTGATAGGCGGCGATCGCCGCATAGGCGGCGACCAGGGGCGGCATGAAGGGGGGAGGATGGGTGACCTGGATCTGGATCTCGGGAGCCGCCCGCAGCGCCGCCAGTTCGAGTTCGCCGAAGACGTCGGCGATGAGGTCGCGGTAGAGCCCGCCGACGACGAAGGGGGACCGGCCGCGCAACACGCGCCGCCACTCGACCTCGCGCTCGATCGTGGCGCAGGCGTCGAAGACGATCCGGCGCACACGGTCGCCCTCGCCGATCAGCGAGAAACAGGCCTGGAAGGCTCCCGCTGAGACGGCCACCACGAGGCGCGGGCTCTGCGGCCTCACGGCGTTCAGGGCGTCCCAGAACCCGCCCTGCCAATAACAGCGGTTGCCGCCGCCGGCGAAGGCGACGGCCTCGAAGGAATGGCGGCTCATCCCGCCAGTCTAGGGGCTCGCGGGCGCCGCCGTCGAGCCGCCGGAATGCGGCGTGGAAAGGCGGTACGGATGGGGTTGCGCGGGGCCGAAGGCGCCGCTATACACGCGGCCTGTTCGCGAGGCGGAGTGTAGCGCAGTCTGGTAGCGCACCACGTTCGGGACGTGGGGGTCGCAGGTTCAAATCCTGCCACTCCGACCAGCGGACCCTGCGGGGTCCGCCGCAGCGTGAACGAAAAGGGCGGCCCGACGGCCGCCCTTTTTCGTTGGTGCATCGCACAATGATTGTGCAAGAGTGCTGTGCTGCCGGCCTTGAACCGGACGCCACCCCGACGTGCATCCGCCGGCCCTGCACGTCCAAGTGACTGACAGTCATACCAAATGTTCCCTAGAATTTTCTTCTACGGGCCGTTAATGTTAAGAGACCGTTTACCGGATCGCCCTAGCGTGCCCTCGACATTCCCCAGCGTCATGAGCAATAAACAGCCACGCCCGTGAGGTGCCCTCCATGGCCAGCCGCTTGCCGCCACCCTGCAACGTCGTGCCGCTCTTCGACCGTGTCGCCCAGGCGCCGGAAGAGGCAGTCAGCCGGGCCCTCGTGGTGCGGGCTTTCGCCGAGGCGACGGCCTGCCTCGGGCGCGCCGCCCAGCTGATCGACCAGGGCGATCTGCAGCCCGAGGTCAAGCTGGTGCTCGTGCGCGGGGTCAAGGAACTGGTTGTCCGCACCTTCGGTGTGAACACGGCCTATATGGAGGCTGAGGCGGAGACATTCCGCATGCGCGTCGGCCAGTCCGCCCTCGTTCGGGAATCCGGCGAGATCAAGCCCTGACGATCTGCCGTCGGCCTGCCCGGCGGAACCCGCCCGTGGTCGCCGCGTTGGTTCTCCAGGTCACAGGAGAAACCGATGGCGGACGACGAGACGAGACTGGTCGAACCCGATCGCAGGCAGAAGCCGCCGCCGCGCGAGGACAAGCCCGGTTCTCAGGTGCTGAACGCCGATACCGCGCGCACTGCCCCGATCGGCAAGCCTGTCCTGTGGGTCCTCATCGCCAGCCTCGGAGCTGCCGTCTTTCTGCTCGGGGCCTACCTGACCCTCTGGTCGTCGACCGTCCCCTGAAGACGTCAGGCGGGGACGAGGCGCCGGATTCCGGGATTGGCGGGCGGCGGAGCGACCCGATATTCACCGCACCAGTCGCTGCGCGCGACGGACGGCCAGCGCGCCGTGCCGTCCTCACGCGCCGTCGGCGGATGAGCGCGGCAGACGCCGCCTGTCCGCGGTTCGAAAAAGTTCCGGCAATTGCCACACATCTCGGCCATGCGACGCCTGCTCCTGGGGATCCGGAGTGAGCTTTAGCGCAGGGCTCCTTACCTGAGGGTTTCCATCAATCCGGCCAACAGGCGGGCTCGCGGAAGGATCGACGAAACGAGGCCGTACTCCTCGAGCGTATGGGCGCCGGCCCCGTCGATGCCGAGACCGTCGAGGGTGGGAACCCCCAGCGCAGCGGTGAAATTGCCGTCCGACCCGCCCCCGGTCATGGGGCAGTCTGCGAGGTCGAAGCCCACGGCATGGGCCACCTTCTGCGCCCGCTCCAGCATGTCGGCGATCATCGCCGTCTTCGGATAGGCGGGCCTGTTGATGCCGCCCTCGATGGTGAGCGTCACGTCGGGATCCACGCTCTTCAGGCCGCGGATACGCGCGACCATCTCCTCGCCAACCGTCGGATCCGGCACGCGCAGGTCGATCTCGGCGGTGCAGGTCTCCGGCGTGACATTGGCCGCCGTCCCGCCCTTGATCAGCCCCACCGTGGTGGTGATCCCTCGTGCGTAGTCGGTCATCCCCTCGATGGCGAGGATCTGGTGCGCCATCTCGCGGATGGCGCTCCGGCCGTCCATGTGGCGGGCGCCGGCATGGGCCGGCCGGCCGTGGGTGGCGATGGTGAAGCGGCCGACGCCCTTGCGGGCCGTGACGATGCGGCCGCCGTCGCGGGCAGGCTCGGTCACCAGCACATAGGCGGCCTTGGCGGCCTCCTCCTCAATGATGGCGCGGGAGGTGGGGCTGCCGACCTCTTCGTCGGGGGTGAAGAGGAAGGTGACCGGACGGGCGGTCGGCACGCCCGCCCGGGCAAGGGCGCGGTAGCCCGCGACAGCGAGATAGGCGCCGCCCTTCATGTCGTAGAGGCCCGGCCCGTAGAGGCGGTCGCCGTCGCGGCGGAAGGGGAGGCGGCCGGTCAGCGTGCCCTTGGGGTGCACCGTGTCGATATGGGTGAGGACGAGGATCGGTCTCTCGTTGGAGGGCTCGGCGGTGGAGACCTTCAGAACGCCTCCGTAGCCGCCCTGCCCCTCCCGCCGGTCGATCACCACCGGCAGGCCGTCGAAATCCTGCTCGACCGCGTCCAGCACGGCCTCGATGCCGCCGACGTCATAGGTGGGGCTCTCGATGGTCACCCAGCGGCGGATCCCCTCGATCACCTCGTCCTCGTGGAGGGGAACGGTTGCCGCCTTGATGCTCATGTCAGTCACCTATCGCTCGCGCTGGGCCCGGCGCGCCGCCGCTCGCATCTCGTCCAGGGCGGCGATCACTCGCCTGGCGTTGACGCCGAAATCCTGGCGTCCGTAGCGCGACGCCGAGCGCATGTCGATGCGGGACCTGCCATTCACCGAGCGAATGCGGATGACGATGTCATCGCGGAAGCCGAGCAGCAGCGAGCGCGTTACCATCTCGACCCGCCCCTCGCGGTCGGGGCCGCGATAGTCGACCTGGTCCAGCACCGTCCAGCGGCGCTCCTCGACGAGATCGGAGACGATGGTCTTGACGCTCTCCGCCGGCAGGTCCACCTCGATCGGGCGGATTTCGGGATAGAGCCGGCGCTGCGTCTGCGCCAGTTGCGGGGCATAGGCGATAGGGTTGGCGGTCGGCGGCCGCGCCATGGCCGCGATGGCAAAGCCGGGTGGATCGGCAAAGTCGGTGGTGATGTCGGCCATGGCCGGCAGGCGCCAGCCGATGACGACCAGCGTCACCGGATAGGCGGTCGCCGCGAGGCCGAGGAGCGCCGCCGCTGCAGCCTGGCGGGCGCCGCGATAGCCGGTCACCCAGATGATGGCGCCTGCCGCCACCGAGGCGAGGAGGCCGAGGCCGGCGACGGCGATGCCGATGGCGAGCGCCACCACAGCCTGCAGGCCGTCCAGCCAGTCGGAGCGCGCCGCCACCACCGCCACCAGCATGACGGCGAGGCCGGCCAGCGTCAGCCTGAGGCTCCACACCGCAAGGCGCGAGATCGGTTCCACCAGGGGGGCACGGCGCATGGGGGAGGCCGCCTCAGCCTGTCGTCTGGCAGATGGCGCGCAGCGCCTGCCACTGGTCGGGCGTCAGCGCCGGCGCCAGCACCGGACGGTTCTGCGCCAGCCGCCGGATGGCGGCCTCGCGCTCGGCGCTGGCTGGGTGGCTGGTCAGCCAGTTGAGCGCGCCGGGGGGGCCTCCGCCGGCCGTGCCGAAGAAGCCGGCGAGGCCCTCGGGATTGCCGCCGCCCTTGAGCATGAGGTCGACGCCGAAGGCGTCCGCCTGGCGCTCTGCCTCCCGCGAGAAGGCGCTGGACAGGAGGGTGCGCGAGGCGAGGAGAATGGCCGTGCCGCCGGCGAAGTCGCCGAACACCGTGCCGAGCAGGAAGCCGAGCCCGCCGCTCTGGATCGCCGACTGCAGGCCGTGGCGGAACTTGACGTGGCCGATCTCGTGGCCGAGCACGCCGGCGACCTCGTCCGGCCCACGCGCCTTCTGGATGAGGCCGCGCATGATGTAGATGTAGCCGCCGGGCAGGGCGAAGGCATTGACCATCGGATTGTCGACCACCACCACCTTCAGCGGCACGTGCAGGTCGGCGTGCTTCTCGTAGCGGGCGACGAGTTCGGCCAGCGCCGAGACGCCCGCCGGCGCGGTGCAGATCTTCATCCCCGAGGGGCCGCCGAATTCGGCGCGGATCTGCGGGTCCATGGCGGCGCCGAGGCGCGCCTCCACGCTCGCCGGGACGAGGGGCGCGATGCGGCCGGCAATTGCTGGAAGGCCCCAATAGGCCAGGCCGAGCAGGGAGACCACTGCCGCCAGCGCCCAGACCACCACGGCCCGCCGTTCCTTGCGCGTGCCGGCGGCCCCTGTGAGGGTGAGCGGCGCGCGTGCCGCGAGATCCGCCGCGACGCCCGCATCCTCGATCTCCAGTCGCGGCTCGGCGGTGGAGCCGGGCTCCAGCCGGGTGACGGCGAGGCCGGTTCCGCGAAACCCCTCGATGCGACGGATGTCGGCATAGGGCCAGGTGGTGAGCAGCGTCCCCCCCGCGGAGAAGATCGCCAGGCCCTGCGGGTGCAGCGAGATCTCCACGTCCTGCCGTCGGCTGACAATCCCGTCGTAGTAGGTGGCGCGGACGCTGGGCATCAGGCGCCGAACCCGAAATCGACCGCGTCGCCTAGGCTGTCGCCCATGGCGGAGGCGTCGACGTTGTTCGCCCTGACACCATCGAGGGCCGACAGGTTGAGGACGGCGAGCGAGGCGAGCCGGGCCCGCTGCAGCCTGAGGTCGATGAACAGCTGCTTGGCGATCCACAGCGTGCCGATGACGAGGAGATAGGCGAGCGCCAGCACGGCGACGCCGGTGATGCCGGTGGCAGGGGATTCAAAGTCGAGATTGCCGCGGGCGAAGATCGCCGCCGCCAGGCCGCCGAACACGATGGCGCCGGCCACCGCGACCAGGAAGAGGATGCCGAGCAGGGCGCCGCAGCCGAGGATGTAGACTCGGTAGGAACTGCCGATGGTGAAGCTGGAGGCGAGCGCAGCGCCGCCGATGCGGATGCCGTTCATGCGCCAGCGATAGACGACGGCGGAAAAGGCGGGGAACAGCAGGATCGGGATGATCATGGAGATGATGCCGGCTCCCGTCAGGGCCGCGATGGCGAGGCCCGTGGCGGACTGGCGGCTGACGGTCCCGTCCCCGACGGCGGCGAAGAGCTCGCTCCAGACCCGCGGCGGGATGGAGATGAGGACCGAGCCGATCATCAGCGCCGGCAGGCCGAAGGCGAGGAGCCAGATCAGGATGCCGCGCTTGATCAGGTCGCCGGCCGTCCCGACGAAGTCGCCCTGCGCGTCGCCGTACCAGGTCTGGCGCATCTTCAGGCGCTCCATGATCGTCGCCGCCCAGGGATAGGCGAGGCCGAGGGACAGGATCACCAGGAGCCACAGGCCGAAGGCCTTGAAGGCATAGGACCAGGCCGAGCCGGTCATGCGCAGCCTGAGGCCGCGGAATGAGGTGCGGGTCAGCCGGTAGCGGCGGCCGGCATAGACGGCGAACTGGCCGAGCAGCAGGTAGAGCACGAAGACCACCGCGGACACGACGACTTCGGCCTGCGGCAGGCCGAGCAGCACGAAGAACGAGGCCGCCTGGATCGGGACGAGGATGGCGAGGGCGATGAGGAAGCCTTTCAGCAGTTCGATGCCGCGGCCCGTATAGGCGATCCCCTCGCGCCCGACGAAGCTGTGCGACCAGTAGTAGCGGCGCACGTCGGTGATGAACCAGAACCGGTAGATGCCGAGGGTGATCACCTGCAGCAGGTAGCCCTTGACGAGGAGGCCGAGGAGCTCGCCGGCGAGACCGGTGAAGGCCACCGGCGTCGTCGCGGCGGCGGGAGGCGCCACCCGCGGCACCGAGGTGGCCGC
>JAEZGJ010000284.1 GCA_023416965.1 Pseudomonadota bacterium
GCGCGCCCGCCTCGGGGCGCGGCGGACCGACCTTCAGGAGATCGCACCATGGCCACCCTCACCGACACCGATTTCGCCCATCGCTTCGTGCCCGGCGAGACCGCCGGCGGACGGACGCTGCTGCTGCTGCACGGCACCGGCGGCGACGAGACGGACCTCCTTCCGCTCGGCCAGATGATCGCGCCGGGAGCAGCGCTGCTCTCCCCGCGCGGCAAGGTGCTTGAAAACGGCATGCCGCGCTTCTTCCGCCGCCTGGGCGAGGGCGTCTTCGATTACGAGGACGTGGTGCGGCGCGCCCATGAGCTCGCCGATTTCGTCGCGGCGGCGCGGGAGGCCCACAGGCTGCCGAGGCCGGTGGCGGTCGGCTTCTCCAACGGCGCGAACATCGCGGCAGCGATGATGATGCTGCGGCCGGAGGTGCTGGAGGGCGCCGTGCTCATCCGCGCCATGGTGCCGCTGCCCGAACCGCCTGCCGCCGACCTGACCGGCCGGCGGGTGCTGATCCTGTCGGGCGCGATGGACCCGATCGTGCCGGAGGCGGATGCCTTAAGGCTCGCCGGCCAGCTCCGGGCGGCGGGCTCGGCGGTGGAGCATGAGGTGCTGCCCGCCGGCCACGGCCTCACCCAGGCCGATGTCAGCCTGGCGCGGCGCTGGTTCGCCGCCGCGCCCTGAGCCGGCAAAGGCTCAGCGCGTGACGACCACGGTGGCGCCGACGCCTACGCGGTTCATCAGGTCGACGACGTCCTCGTTCAGCATGCGGAAGCAGCCGAAGGAGGCGGCGGTGCCGACCGAGCGGCGCATGCTGGCGGAGGTGCCGTGGATGGCATATTCGCCGCCGGCGAGCGTCAGCGCGCCCTCGCCCATCGGATTGTTGGGGGCGCCGCCGGGAATGACGTCCGGCAGGTTCGGATTGGCGCGCCGGACGACGGCAGGCGGCGACCAGGCGGGACGCACGTGGCGGCCGTTGACGATCGTGCGGCCCTCCCACTGCTCCGAGGAGCGCCCGACTGCGACGCGGTAGCGGATCGCCGTGCCGTCGCCCTGGACGAGGTAGAGCCGGCGCTCGGAATTGCGGATGATGATGGTGCCGGGCTCGGCCTGAACGTTCAGGCGAACCACCTCACGGGCCGAGGCCTGCGGTGCCTCAATACCATTAACAACGCACAGCGCAAACGCCGCAGCCACCAGCGGCCGCGCCCAACGACGTCCCATGACCCTCTCCCATACCGCCCATACCCACCGGCGGTCACGCGCCGAAAGAGCAGGGCGAGCAGTTTCTCTTCAGTTGTCGAGAGAAGAAAATCCGGAACGAGAGTCAACGACTCCTTGCTTTGTGGCGGCGAGGTGGCGAGACCGTGTTGCACGCCAGCAACGCTGGAGGCGACGACTCCGGTGAATGCTCATAAACCATTCACCACGCTGCACATTTACCGTGCGTCAACCATGCCGCTCAACCCGGCGGTGGTCGCTTCGCGGTCAGGCTCGCCCGTCGAACGGAGGGCGGGTCTTGCGCACAACGGTTGGAGAGGTCGTCAGGCTGCGGGACAGGCGGACGGGTCCGGCCCTGCTCGCCCTCGGCGCCTTCGCCATCATGGCCGGCCTGCCGGTCGTTCTGCTGTGGAACCTCGCGGCGCAGCGGCCGGTGCCTGCGGAGCCGATGCGCCCCACGCTCATCGCGGAGGAGACGGCGGACCCGCAGCCGGTCTGGCGGCCGGTGACGGCGCGCCATGGGGGCTTCGACGTCGACGCACCGCGCTGGCGGCCGCTCGGCCAGGAGGTCGCCATGTTCCGGCGCTCCGACGGGCTGGCGCGCGAGGTCTTCCGCTTCGGCTCCGCCGAGGACATGCGCCGCCATGCCGCGCTCGTCGTCGACCGCGGCGAGATGGCACCGGCGACCGCCGTAAGCGATCTCGGCGGCGTCGTGTCCGAGCTCGGCCTGTCGGCGGCGATCGCCGCCAATCCCATTCCGCTCGCCACCAAATTCGGGCCGATGCAGACCGCCGACATGACGCTCGACTCGGACGAGGGCAGCAAGGCCTGTCTCGGCTTCGCCTTGCGGGAGAACGAAGCGGGGATCCGCATCACCGGCTGGGTGTGCAGCGGCGGGCCCGAAATCGTCAGCCGCCAGGAGGCGTCCTGCTTCGTCGACCGGCTGTTCACCGTCGGCGTGCGCGACGCCGCCATTGCCGGCCTGTTCGCGCGCGCGGAACTGGCGCGCCATCCCTGCCCTGCGACCGCCGCCACGACGCCGGCAAGCCCGCTCGTCTCGGAGCGCGGCGGGCGGCCCGCGCCGCTCCGTCTCAACCGCCTCTGACGACAGCCGTACCGGTCCCGCTCAGGACGTTTACGCCCGGTTAACCATGTTTGTTCATGGTCTCCTCACAGTCGGATGGAGGAGGCAGCGATGGCCGTCGGTCAGATCGGTACGGGCGCAATCGGGCCGACAGGCACAGGCGCAGCGGGCGGGCAGTCCCCGGCCGGCGCCGTGCGGCCCGCCGAGACGGCGCCGCGGATCAAGACGGCCAACGTCACGGTGACGCTGACGCCCGAGGCACGCCAGCACCTCTCGCGGCTCGAGGGCTTCACGGCGACGATCGGCACGTCGAAACAGCCGAAGCAGATGACCAAGCCCGGCATCAACGTCGACTTCCGCACCTGAAACCGGCGCGGGACCGCTCCCGCACCGGCGCGGCCGGGCTCAGCCGGCGAGGTGCTGCAGTTCCTTGACGATGGCGTCGCCCATGCCGGCGGTGCCGACCACATGGGTGTTGTCCGAGCGGATGTCGGCAGTGCGCAGGCCCGAGGCGAGGACGTTGGTCACGGCCTTGTCGAGCATGTCGGCGGCCTCGATGGCCTTGAACGAATAGCGCAGCGCCATCGAGAAGGACGAGATCGTCGCGATCGGGTTGGCCGCGCCCTTGCCGGCAATGTCAGGGGCCGAGCCGTGGACCGGCTCGTAGAGCGCCTTGCGCTTGCCGGTGGCCGGGTCCTCGGCGCCGAGCGAGGCCGAGGGCAGCATGCCGAGCGAGCCCGTCAGCATGGCCGCCACGTCCGAGAGGATGTCGCCGAAGAGGTTGTCGCAGACGATGACGTCGTACTGCTTCGGCCAGCGCACGAGCTGCATGGCGCAATTGTCGGCGAGGACGTGCTCCAGCTCCATGTCGGCGAACTCGGCCTTGTGGATGCGGCTCACCACCTGCTTCCACAGCACGCCGGTCTTCATGACGTTGTGCTTTTCGGCCGAGGAGACCTTGTTGCGGCGGGTGCGCGCCAGTTCGAAGGCGACGCGGGTGATGCGCTCGATTTCGGAGGTCGTGTAGACCTGCGTGTCGACGCCGCGCTGCTGGCCGTCCTCGAGGGTGACGATCTCCTTCGGCTCGCCGAAATAGACGCCGCCGGTCAGCTCGCGGACGATGAGGATGTCGAGGCCCTCGACCACCTCCGGCTTCAGCGAGGAGGCCGCGGCGAGCGCCGGGAAGCAGATGGCAGGCCGCAGGTTGGCGAAGAGGCCGAGATCCTTGCGCAGGCGCAGCAGGCCCGCCTCCGGCCGCTTCGAATAGGGAACGTCCGCCCATTTCGGGCCGCCGACGGCGCCGAAGAGCACGGCGTCAGCCGCCTGTGCCAGCGCCATGTCGGCATTGGAGATGGCTTCGCCGTGGGCGTCGTAGGCGCTGCCGCCGACCAGGCCCCGCTCGGTCTCGAAGGCGGCGACGCCCTGCCGGCCGAACCAGGCGACGACCTTCTCGACCTCGGCCATGACCTCCGGGCCGATGCCGTCGCCGGGCAGGATGAGAAGCTTGTGCGTCGCCATGGTCGGGTCCCCCGTCTCGTGTGTCGGCGCGCTCTAGCGGTCCGGCCGGCCGAGGGCAAGCTCCCCTAACGCATGAGGGCGCGCCTTTCGGCACGCCCTCGCTGCTGCAATGGTTACGGGCCTACTCCGCCGCGGGTGTCTTCTCGCCGGCCGGGGCGGCCGGATCGTCCTCGACGCGCGGCGTGCGGCGCTTGCGCACGCGGGGCGCGGGCGCTTCACGCTCCTCGGCCGCGACGGGCACCACGGCAGCGCCGCCGGTGATGAAGGAAGGCAGGCCGAGGCCGGCATCGTCCTCGCGCGCAGCGGGCGCCGGCTGGGGAGCAGGAGCGTGATCGCCGCCCTCGGAATCCCCTTCGAAGCCGCCGGCCTCGCGGCGGGCCTGACGCTCGGCGAAACGCTCGGCGCGGCGCCGCTCGAAGCGCTCGCGCCGGCTCTCATAGGGACGGCCGTCGCGGGGCTGGCCGCCCTCGCCCTCCGGGCCGCCGATATCGGGCTGGTCACCGCCGACGGCCTCAGGCTGCGGACGGGGCCGGTCCTGCCGGTCCTGACGATCGGGGAAGCGCTGGCCGCCGGGAAAACGGTCGCGGTCACGGTCGCGGTCGCCGCGGTTCTGGCCCTGATAGTCGCGCTGGCCCTGGTAGTCGCGGGGCTCGCGCTGGCCCTGGAAGTCCCGCTGGCCCTGATAGTCGCGCTGACCCTGGAAATCGCGCTGGCCCTGGTAGTCCCGGGGCTGGCCGCCGCCGAAGTCGCGCGGCTGCTGCTGCGGCACCTCGGGCTTGGCCTGGACGGGGGATTCGAAGCGCTTGTCGAAGGGGGAGGCGAAATCGTCGTCGTCGTCCTCGTCACCCTCGTCGTCGACCTGCTGGCCCTCGACGCGCGGCGCCTGCTGCTGGCGGAGCGCCTCCTGGGCGGCGGCGATGAGGCGGAAATAGTGCTCGGCGTGCTGAAGGTAGCTTTCGGCGGAGACCGGGTCGCCCGAGGAATGGGCGTCACGCGCCAGCTGCAGGTACTTCTCGGCGACATGCTGGGCCGTGCCGCGAATCTTCACGTCCGGCCCGTTGGACTCGTAGCTTCGCGAGAGCGGATTGGGGCCCTTGCCGCCGCCGCGGTTGTTGCGGCCGCGCATGCGCTTGTTGTTGCTGTTTCTCATGTCGGTCCTTTATCGACCTCCTCAAGCGGAGCCCGCGTCCAAGCGATGCGTCCGGATCCTTCGGCTGATCGCAGGCAGACCTCGCAGGCGCCCTGCGCCCGGCCTTGCCGCGTTCGGCAGTTCAACGATCTTCAGGGTTCAGGGCGACGCTGGAGCGTCCCGCCCTTCGCGCCTCTTGCGCGCCTCGTCCTTCATTCGGGATCGGATTCATGGCGCCCCTCGCGCCCTGGCTCCGACGTACCAAACCCCACCAGACCTGTTTGATGTTGCGTTCGACGCGCGGATATGACCCCGGACCGCTTCGAATCTTATGGAGCCATGTTTAGCCGGTCCGCCGGCGGATTCCAAGCGGTTTCTCCGTAAGGCCCGGGCCCGTCAGGGCGCCGGATTGCCCCTGAGCTGGTGGACGGCGTCGATGGCCGTGAGAACGTCCGGCGAGAGGGCGGTCTCGCCGGCGTCGATGGCGGTCTTCAGCTGCGCCATGGATGTGGCGCCGATGATGGCCGAGGTGACGAAGGGGCGGCTCGCCACGAAGGCGATGGCCATGACGGCGGGATCGAGGCCGGCCTCCCGGGCGATGGCGACATAGTCGCGGACGGCCTCCTCCGAGCCCGGCTTCTGGTAGCGCTGCTGGCGGTCGAACAGCGTGACGCGGGCGCCGGGGGGACGCGCGCCATCGAGATATTTGCCGGTGAGGAAGCCCTGGGCGAGGGGCGAATAGGCGAGGAGCCCCACCTGTTCGCGCAGCGCGACCTCGGCGAGGGCGGTCTCGAAGGTGCGGTTCAGGAGGTGGTAGGCGTTCTGCACGCTCTGCACCCGCGGCAGGCCACGCGCCTCCGCCTCCTTCAGGAATGTCATGGTGCCCCAGGCGCTCTCGTTCGACAGGCCGATGAAGCGCACCTTGCCGGCCCGGACGAAGCCGTCGAGGGCCTCCAGTTGCTCGCCGATCGCCGTCTCGTCGGCGCGCGGGGCCCAACCCTCGGGATCGAAGCGGGTCGGATTGGCGCCGAAGGGGGCGGGCCGCTCCGGCCAGTGCAGCTGGTAGAGGTCGATATGGTCGGTGCCGAGCCGCGCCAGGCTCTGGTCGAGGGCGACCTGCATCTGTGCGCGGGTGAGGCGGGTCGGCGCGCCGTCGGGACGCAGCCAGGTCATCGCGCCCGCGCCGGCGACCTTCGAGGCGATGACGATGTCGTCGCGCCGGCCGCGCTTCTTCAGCCAGGAGCCGATGATGCGCTCGGTGGCGCCGTAGGTCTCGGCCTTGGGCGGCACCGCATACATCTCGGCCGTGTCGAAGAAGGTGACGCCGCGGGAGACGGCGTAATCCATCTGCCGGTGGCCCTCCGCCTCGGTGTTCTGCTCGCCGAAGGTCATGGTGCCGAGGCAGATGACCGGAACGGACAGGCCGGTGCGGCCGAGGGGACGGGTCTGCATGCTGAAGGCCGATGCTGCGGGGGGAATGAGGGGCGTGGGTAGGCGGCAGGCGGCCCGTCGTCAACCGCCGCGGCGGGAGCGCACCTCAGCGATCAGTTCCTCGACCTTCGGCAGGATGCGCCGGACGACGGCCTCGACGCCCCTGGCATTGGGATGCATGCCGTCGGAGAGGTTGAGGGCGGCGTCGGCGGCGACGCCCTCGAGGAAGAAGGGGTCGAAGAGCACGCCGTGCTTCGCCGCCAGCTCGGGGAAGATCGGATTGAACGCCGCCGCGAAGGCGCTGCCCATATTGGGGGGCGCCAGCATGCCGGTCAGGAGCACGGTGATGCCCCGTTCCTTCAGCCTGCCGATGATGGTGTCGAGATTGCGCCGGGTCACCGCGGGGTCGATGCCGCGCAGGGCGTCGTTGGCGCCGAGTTCGAGGATGACGGCGTCGACGCCCTCGCCCACCGCCCAGTCGAGCCGCTCGAGGCCGCCCGCGGACGTGTCGCCGGAGACGCCGGCATTCTGGACCGTCACGGCGTGACCCTTCGCCTTCAAGGCCGCCTCCAGCCGGACGGGAAAGGCCTCGGCGGGCCCCAGCCCGTATCCGGCGGTGAGGCTGTCGCCGAGGGCGACGATGGTGACGGGTCTCGCCTGCTGGGCCGCCGCCGGAAGGGCGCCGAGGCCGAGGACGAGGGCCGTCAGGCCGATCACGAACTGTCGCACGGGGCTTCCCTTCCCAAAGGCCGATACCGGTGCCATCTAGGGTCGCAGGTGCCATGCCGCAATGTGCGGCCCGATGCGAGCGACTGAGAGACATGCCCCTGCCGACCGATCCGCTCCACCCGGCTCGCCCCGCCATCGTCATCGACAAGGTCGAGCTTTCGCTGGGGCGGGGCGCCTCCCGGGTCCATATCCTGAAGAGCCTGTCGCTGTCGGTGGCGGCGGGCCAGTCGGTGGGCCTGGTCGGCCCCTCGGGCTCCGGCAAGTCGACGCTCCTCATGGTCATGGCGGGGCTTGAACGGCCGGATTCCGGCACCGTGACGGTCGCCGGCACCGACATCACGGGGCTCGACGAGGACGCGCTGGCGCGCTTCCGCGGCCGTCATGCCGGCATCGTCTTCCAGTCCTTCCACCTCATCCCGACCATGACGGCGCTGGAGAACGTCGCCGTGCCGCTGGAGCTCGCGGGGGTGCGCGACGCCTTCGACCGGGCGGCGGACGAACTCGACGCGGTCGGGCTCGGCGCCCGCCTCAACCATTATCCGACGCAGATGTCCGGCGGCGAGCAGCAGCGCACGGCCCTTGCGCGGGCCCTGTCGGTGCGCCCCGACATCCTCTTCGCCGACGAGCCGACCGGCAATCTCGACGAGACCACCGGCCGCACCATCATCGACCTGATGTTCGCCAAACAGGCCGAGCGCGGCGCCACGCTCGTGCTCGTCACCCACGACCGGGCGCTGGCCGAGCGCTGCGACCGGGTGGTGCGCCTGCGCTCCGGCGTCATCGTCGAGGACAGCCGCGCGGCGGAGCGGGTGGCGTGAGC
>JAEZGJ010000292.1 GCA_023416965.1 Pseudomonadota bacterium
GCCCCCCACCCGGCCCTCCGCTCCGCTCGGGCCACCCTCCCCTCCGCAAGCGGGGGGAGGGCATCCGCAGACCCCGCACCATCGACGAATGGCGACGAGGGTCGAAGCCTCAGCTCTGCGGGGCCGCGGCGGGCTTCATCAGGCCGAGCACGGCGCCCGCCGGGTCCTCGACCACGGCGATGCGGCCGACATTGGGGATGTCGAGGGGCTCCTGCAGCACCTGGCCGCCGCTGCTCGTCACGGCCGAGACCGCCCGGTCGAGGTCGTCGACCTGCACGTAGGAGAGCCAGCCGGGCTGGGATTCGGTGTCCTCCGGATCCATCGGCATGATGCCGGCGGTCGGCGTGCCGTCGGGCGCCTTGGCGATCCAGTATTCGCCGTCCGGCATCGGGAACGGGTCGAACGTCCACCCCAGGGTCTGGCCGTAGAAGGCCTTTGCCTTGGCGATGTCGTTGGTCATCAGCTCGTTCCAGTTGAACCTTCCGCTCATGCGGGGCCTCCTCCTTGGATGCGCGCGGCGGGAGATGTCCCCGCCGTCGACGGCAGGGAACCATGGTCCGATTGCAGCCGGGCGACAATGAGGCAGAGGCCGCTCAGGTGATGAGACGCGATAGGACGCGGGCCGTGTAGTCCACCATCGGCACGATGCGGGCATAGTTCAGCCGCGTCGGGCCGATCACGCCGAGCACGCCGACGATGCGGCGCTCGGCGTCCCGATAGGGCGCCACCACCATGGAGGAGCCCGACAGCGAGAACAGCTTGTTCTCCGAGCCGATGAAGATGCGCACGCCCTCCGCCGTCTCGGCCCGGCCGAGCAGGTCGACGAGGTCGCGCTTGGATTCGAGGTCGTCGAAGAGCAGCCGGATGCGCTCCAGATCCTCCATCGCCTTAAGGTCGCCGAGCAGGTTCGCCTGTCCGCGGACGATGAGCTTCCGCTCGGCCGGCTCGCCGCCCGACCAGGAGGCGAGGCCCGCCTCGACCAGCTTCTGGGTCAGCCCGTCGAGATCGCTCCTCGCCTGGTCGAGGCTCTTCTGCATCTCGGCCCGCGCTTCCGCCAGGGTCCGGCCGCGGATATGGGCGTTGAGGAAGTTGGAGGCCTCCACCAGCGCCGAGGGCGGCAGTCCCGCCGGGATCGGGACGATGCGGTTCTCCACCTGCCCGTCCTCGGAGACGAGCACGACGAGGGCCCGCTCCGGCTCGATGCGCACGAATTCGATGTGTTTCAGCCGGACGTTGCTCTTGGAGGTGAGCACGACGCCCGCGCCGCGCGACAGGCCGGACAGGAGCTGGGTGGCGTCGGCCAGCACCGATTCGAAGGACTGCCCGCGGGCGGAGGCGGCCACCTGCGCCTCGATGGCATTGCGCTCGTCCGCCGCGAGGTCACCGAACTGCATGAGCGCGTCGACGAAGAAGCGCAGGCCCGTCTCCGTAGGCAGGCGTCCGGCGGAGGTGTGCGGCGCGTAGATGAGGCCGGCCTCCTCGAGGTCCTGCATGACGTTGCGCACCGAGGCCGGCGACAGGGTCATGGGCAGGATCTTCGACAGGTTGCGCGAGCCCACCGGCTCGCCGGTCGCCAGATAGCTCTCGACGATCTGGCGGAAGATCTCGCGCGAGCGTTCGTCGAGCTTGGCGAGCGCGGAATTGGCGAGCGCCGTCAGCTTCTGGTCGGATCGCGGGATTTCGGCGGACAAGGGGCAACCTCCGCCGCAAATCTGGTGGCAGCGGCGGCTTTGATCAAGCATCATTTCCGCCGATGCCGGGAACGTGCGGCCGGCGCCGCCCGTCCTTGCCGCGCCGGCCGTTCGGCCCTATGACCCGCCGATCCCCTCTCGTGGAACGGAATCCGCCATGCGTCCCTCCAAACGCGCCCCCGATGCGCTGCGCCCCGTCTCGCTGGAGCGTGCCGTCGCCCGCTATGCGGAGGGGTCCTGCTTCGTGAAGTTCGGCAATACTCACGTGCTCTGCACGGCATCCCTCGAGGAGAAGCCGCCGCCGTGGCTGCGCGGCCAGGGCCGCGGCTGGGTGACGGCGGAATATTCCATGCTGCCGCGGGCGACGCTGGAGCGCACGCGCCGCGAATCCACCGCCGGCAAGCCCTCGGGGCGCACGCAGGAGATCCAGCGCCTCATCGGCCGCTCGCTGCGCACTATCGTCGACCTCCAGGCTCTCGGCGAGCGGCAGATCACCATCGACTGCGACGTGATCCAGGCCGACGGCGGCACCCGCACCGCCGCCATCACCGGCGCCTGGGTGGCCCTCCATGACTGCATCGCCTGGATGACCGCCCGCTCCATGCTCAAGGTGAACCCGATCCGCGACCATGTCGCGGCGGTCTCCTGCGGCATCTACCAGGGCACAGCCGTGCTCGACCTCGACTATGCCGAGGATTCCGAGGCCGACACCGACGCCAATTTCGTCATGACCGGCTCCGGCGGCATCGTCGAGATCCAGGGGACGGCGGAGAAGACGCCCTTCAGCCAGGAGGAGCTGCTCGGCCTCCTCGACCTCGCCCGCGGCGGTTGCGCCCGCCTCGTCGACCTGCAGAAGACGGCGGTGGCATGAGCGCCCGGCTCGGGCCCGGCACGCGGCTGGTCGTCGCCACCCACAATGCCGGCAAGCTCGCCGAATTCCGCGACCTTCTCGGCCCGCACGGCATCGACCTCGTCTCGGCGGGCGAACTCGGCCTGCCCGAACCGGCCGAGACCGGCACGCTCTATGCGGAGAACGCCGCCATCAAGGCGCGCGCGGCGACCGATGCCACCGGTCTTGCCGCCATCGCCGACGATTCCGGCCTCGCCGTGGATGCGCTCGACGGCGCGCCCGGACCCTTCACCGCCGACTGGGCGGGCCAGCCCCGCGACTTCGCCGCCGCCATGGCGCGGGTCGACCGGGAGCTCGCGCTGCGCGGCGTCGCCACCTCCGGCGCCCGGGCGCATTTCGTCTCCGCCCTGGCCCTGACCTTCCCGGACGGCTCGCAGCAGATCTTCGAGGGCCGGGTCTTCGGCACGCTCGCCTGGCCGCCGCGCGGCGCCAAGGGCTTCGGCTACGATCCCATGTTCCTGCCCGACGGCCAGGCGCTGACCTTCGGCGAGATGACGGCCGAGGAGAAGCACGGCCTGCCGCCGCAGGGGCAGGGCCTTTCCCATCGCGCCCGCGCCTTCATGGCGCTGCAGAAGGCCGTGCTCGCGGGCTGAGGTCATCCCCACCCCGCACCCGCCGCGCTTGACTTCGCCGGCCAAGAGTCCAGATTGGACCCTGTCCAAGGGGGGCCCCGACGAGGGGGCTGAGAGGCTGCACCGTTCCGATCCGGAACCCCGCGGCGACCCTTGAACCTGATCCGGGTCATGCCGGCGGAGGGATGGGACACCTTGGCTTCACGACATCCGCTGCCCGCATCGCCCCATGCCTGCGCGCTCCCGCGCCGCCGGCCGAACCCATTCGCCTGAAGGGAGGCACCCCATGAACGCCCCGGTCAAGGACATCAAGGCCGCCGTCACCACCGGCCCGCTCGCCGCCTCCACCAAGATCTTCGCCGTGCCCGAAGCGGCGCCGGACCTGCGCGTTCCGTTGCGCGAGATCCAGCTCCAGGCGGGCGCCGGCGAGCCGAACGTCGTCGTCTACGACACGTCGGGGCCCTATACCGACCCCTCCGTCGTCATCGACGTGGAGAAGGGCCTGCCGCGCACCCGCGCCGCCTGGGTGGCCGAGCGCGGCGGCGTCGAGGCCTATGAGGGCCGCGAAGTCCGCCCCGAGGACAACGGCCATGCCGGAAAGCATCTCGCCCGCGCCTTCCCGCTGGCCAACCCGCCCCTGCGCGGCGTCGGCGACGCGCCGATCACCCAGTACGAATTCGCCCGCGCAGGCATCGTCACCAAGGAGATGATCTACGTCGCCGAGCGCGAGAACCTCGGCCGCAAGGCGATGCTCGAGGGGGCCGAGGGCCGCCTCGCCGACGGCGAGAGCTTCGGCGCCGAGATTCCCGCCTTCATCACCCCGGAGTTCGTCCGCTCCGAGATCGCCCGCGGCCGCGCCATCATCCCGGCCAACATCAACCACCCCGAGCTCGAGCCGATGATCATCGGCCGCAACTTCCTGGTGAAGATCAACGCCAATATCGGCAATTCCGCCGTCTCCTCCTCCATCGAGGAGGAGGTGGACAAGCTGGTCTGGTCGATCCGCTGGGGCGCCGACACGGTCATGGACCTGTCCACCGGCCGCAACATCCACAACACCCGCGAATGGATCATCCGCAACTCGCCGGTGCCGATCGGCACCGTGCCGATCTATAAGGCGCTGGAGAAATGCGGCGGCGATCCGGTGAAGCTCACCTGGGAACTGTTCCGCGACACGCTGATCGAGCAGGCCGAGCAGGGCGTCGACTATTTCACCATCCATGCCGGCGTGCGCCTCGCCTA
>JAEZGJ010000312.1 GCA_023416965.1 Pseudomonadota bacterium
CTGTTCCTGTCCTGACCGGACAAACGCCGCGATGCGGCGCCCGTTCCGAACAGTGTGTCAGTCGATCGTGACCACGACGCGGCCGCGGATGCGCCCTTCGAGGATGGCGCTTCCCGCCTCGATCACCCCTTCGAGCGGAATGGTGGAGGTGATGCGCGCCAGGCTCTCGCGGTCGAGCTCGGCAGCGAGTCGCGACCAGGCCTCGAGCCGCAGCGCCTTCGGCGCCATGACCGAATCGACGCCGAGGAGCGACACGCCGCGCAGAATGAAGGGCGCCACGGTGGTCGGCAGGTCCATGCCCTGGGCAAGGCCGCAGGCGGCGACCGCGCCGCCGTAGCGTGTCATCGACAGGACATTGGCGAGCGTGTGCGAGCCGACAGAATCGATGCCGCCGGCCCAGCGCTCCTTGCCGAGAGCCCTGCCGGGCCCGGAGAGTTCGGCGCGGTCGATGATCTCTGCCGCGCCGAGGGACTTCAGGTAGTCCGCCTCCTGCGGCCGGCCGGTGGAGGCGACGACATGGTAGCCGCGGCGGGCGAGCAGGGCGGTGGCGACGGAGCCGACGCCGCCTGCGGCGCCGGTGACGACCAGCGGTCCGCGCTCGGGAGTGATGCCGTGGCGCTCGAGGGCCATGACACAGAGCATGGCGGTATAGCCGGCGGTGCCGATGGCCATGGCCTCGGCGGCGGTGAGGCCGGCCGGTAGCGGCACCAGCCAGTCTCCCTTGACCCGGGTCTTCTCGGCATAGGCGCCGAGATGGGTCTCGCCGGTGCCCCAGCCGTTGAGGATGACGGCGTCGCCGGGCTTGAAATCGGCATGGGAGGAGGATTCGACAATGCCCGCGAAGTCGATGCCGGGGATCATCGGGAAGCGACGCACGACCGGCGCCTTGCCGGTCAGCGCCAGGCCATCCTTGTAGTTCAGCGTGGAATGGGAGACCCGCACCGTCACGTCGCCGTCCATCAGGTCGGCCTCGTCGAAGCGGGTCAGTTCCGCCTTTGTGCCGGTTTCAGTCTTGGTGACGACGACAGCCCTGAACGTACCCATCGCATTCTCTCCTTTTCGCGGCGGCGACAGTCCACCGCCGGGACGCCGAGGGCAAGCCGGCGCCGATCCGTCGAAGGACCGATGGCGCTGCATCCGGAAACAACCGGAGGGCTGCCAACGGCCATTGTCGGCTACCGTCGCTCAAGGGAATGGAGCCATGGCTACCGACAGCACCGCGCCTGCGGCCGACGACCCTCTGGGATTTTCCGAGGCGCCGCATTTCCACGGCCACCGCGAGCGTCTGCGCAACCGTTTCCGCGAGGCGGGCGCCGATTCGCTGGCGGATTATGAACTGCTTGAACTCGTGCTGTTCCGCGCGATTCCCCGGCGCGACGTGAAGCCCCTCGCCAAGGCGCTTCTCAAGAGGTTCGGCTCCTTCGCCGACGTTCTGGCTGCGCCGGAGGTCCGCATGGCGGAGGTGGAGGGGGTGACCGCGACGGTTACGACGGAGCTGAAGCTCGTCCATGCGGCGGCGCTGCGCATGGGGCGGGCCGAGATCGCCCGCCGGCCCGTGCTCTCGTCCTGGACGGCGCTGATCGACTATTGCCGCACCGCCATGGCCTTTTCGGAGCGCGAGCAGTTCCGCGTGCTCTATCTCGACCGCAAGAACGCGTTGCTGGCCGACGAGGTGCAGGGGGAAGGGACGGTCGACCACACCCCGGTCTATCCGCGCGAGGTGGTGAAGCGGGCGCTGGAACTCTCCTCGACGGCGGTCATCCTCGTCCACAACCATCCCTCGGGCGATCCGACGCCGTCGCGGCCCGACATCCTGATGACCCAGCAGATCGTCGACATTGCCCGCCCCCTGGGGATCACCGTCCATGACCACATCATCGTCGGGCGGGACGGGCATGCGAGTTTCCGGGCCCTGAAGCTGATCGCCTGAGCCGGCCTTGATCCCGCCGCAGGGCGGCGGCAGAGGAGCGGCATGACCGTTTCCGCACGCCTGCCGGCCGCCGCCGCCCTCCTCCTCGCCCTCGCCGCCGGCCAGGCCTCGGCGCAGACCGCGCCGGGGCGAAACTGGGCGGAGGAGAAGTGCCACCGCTATCGCCAGGCCTCGGACGATGCGCTGCGGCGGCAGGGACGCGAGGGTCTCTCGCGGGACTTCCTCGCGGCCCATGCCCGGTTCATTGCCGGCGGCTGCACCGGCGCGGAGCGGATCTGCCCGCGCTCCTCGCGGGAGATCGACCTCGCCAATGTCCTCACCGTCCGGGCGATGAATGCCGGCATGGCCAGCACCTTCCTGCCCTGGGCCTGTCCCTGAGGCACGCCCGACCCTTCCCCGCCGGGTCGTTCTTGTTTAGTTCTGTCGCATGTCCGCGCAAGATGATGCCGAGCTGAGCGACGCGCTGCTCCTGCCCGAGAGGTTCGGCGCCTGGTTCACGGCCCGCGGCTGGGCGCCGCGCGTCCATCAGCTCGACCTGCTGCGACTGGCGCGGCAGGGTCGCTCCGCCCTGCTTGTCGCCCCGACCGGGGCCGGCAAGACCCTGGCGGGGTTCCTGCCCTCGCTCGTGGACCTGGCGGGACCGCCGGCGCCACGGCCTGCGGCCGAACCTGTCGGACGAATGCCGCCGCCACGGCGGAGCGGGTTGCACACGCTCTACATCTCGCCGCTTAAGGCGCTGGCGGTGGACGTCGCCCGCAACCTCTACAGGCCGGCGGAGGACATGGGTCTTCCGATCCGCATCGAGACCCGCACGGGCGACACGCCCGCCTCGAAACGCCAGCGCCAGCGCTCCGACCCGCCGGACATCCTGCTGACGACGCCGGAACAGCTCGCCCTGCTGCTCGCCTCGGCCGACGCGCCCCATCTGTTCGGCTCGCTGAAGCGGGTGGTTCTGGACGAGCTTCACGCCCTCGTCACCTCGAAACGCGGCGACCTCCTGGCCCTCGGCCTCGCGCGGCTCTTCACCCTGGCGCCCGATCTGCAGACCGTCGGCCTGTCGGCGACGGTGAAGGATCCCGCCGATCTCGCGCGATTCCTCACGCCGCATCGGCCCGGGGTGCCGCCGGCGGCGGTGGTCGTGGCGGCTGCGGGCGCCAAGCCCGCGGTGTCGATTTTGGAGACGGCGGAACGCCTGCCCTGGGCCGGCCATTCGGCGCGCCACGCGGCAGGCGAGATCTATGCGGCCATCCGCGCGCACCGGACGACGCTGGTCTTCGTCAACACCCGCAGCCAGGCCGAGCTGCTGTTCCAGCTCCTGTGGACCATCAACGAGGAGAACCTGCCCATCGCCCTCCATCACGGCTCGCTCGACGTGGCACAGCGGCGGCGGGTGGAGGACGCTATGGCGGCGGGCAGACTGAAGGCGGTGGTCTGCACTTCCTCGCTGGATCTCGGCATCGACTGGGGCGATGTGGACCTCGTGCTGAACATCGGCGCGCCCAAGGGCTCCAGCCGGCTGATGCAGCGGATCGGCCGGGCCAACCACCGGCTGGACGAACCCTCGCAGGCCGTCCTGGTGCCGGCCAACCGGTTCGAGGTCATGGAGTGCCGCGCCGCCCTGGAGGCGATCGACCGCGGGGCGCAGGACACGGAGCCGCTGCGGGCGGGCGCCCTCGACGTGCTCTGCCAGCACGTGCTGGGCATGGCCTGCGCCGGTCCGGTGGATGAGGGCGAGCTCTACGAGGAAGTGCGGTCGGCGGCACCCTATGCGGCGCTCGACAAGGCAACCTTCGAGGACGTGATCGCCTTTGTCGCCACCGGCGGCTATGCGCTGAAGTCCTACGAGCGCTTCGCCAAGATCCGCAAGGACAAGAAGGGTCTGTGGCGCGTCACCCATCCCTCGGTCGCCCAGCGCTACCGCATGAATGTCGGCACCATCGTCGAATCGCCCATGCTCAAGGTGCGGATGGTGCGCAGCGCCCGTTCGCCCGCGGGCGGACCCTCCGGACCGCTGATGCGCGGCGGGCGGGTGCTCGGCGAGGTCGAGGAATATTTCGTCGAGGGTCTCGTGCCCGGCGACACCTTCGTCTTCTCCGGCGAGGTGCTGCGCTACGAGGCGCTGGTGGAGAACGAGGTCTATGTGTCGCGTTCGGCCTCGCGGGAGCCGAAGGTTCCCGCCTATGCCGGCGGCAAGTTCCCGCTCTCGACCTTCCTCGCCGACGGCGTCAGGCGCATGCTGTCGGAGCCGGCGGAATGGCGGAAACTGCCGGAGCAGGTCGCCGAATGGCTGGAACTGCAACGCGCCGTCTCGCTCATTCCGGGGCGCGACCAGCTTCTGGTCGAGACCTTTCCGCGCGGCGACCGGTTTCACCTCGTCGCCTATCCCTTCGAGGGGCGGCTCGCCCACCAGACGCTGGGCATGCTGCTGACGCGGCGCCTCGAGCGGCGCGGGCTGAGGCCGATGGGTTTCGTCGCCAACGACTATTCCCTCTCCGTCTGGGGCCTGTCCGATCTCGGCGCCGCCATCCGGCGCGGGGACCTCTCCGTCGACGCGCTGTTCGACGAGGACATGCTGGGCGACGACCTCGAAGCCTGGCTCGACGAGAGCCAGATGATGAAGCGGACCTTCCGCACCTGCGCGGTCATCGCCGGGCTCATCGAGCGGCGCCATCCGGGGAAGGAGAAGACCGGCCGGCAAGTCACCATCTCCACCGACCTCGTCTATGACGTGCTGCGCCGGCACGAGCCTGGCCACCTGCTGCTCCGCGCGGCGCGGGCAGACGCGGCGACCGGTCTCCTCGACATCGGCCGGCTCGGTCAGATGCTGTCACGCATCCGCGGGCGAATCGTGCACAGTGACCTCGAACGGGTCTCGCCGCTGGCGGTGCCGGTCATGCTGGAGATCGGCCGCGAGCCGGTCTATGGCGAGGCTGGCGAGGCGCTTCTGGCGGAGGCGGAGGCCTCGCTCCTTGCCGAAGCCGGCCTCACCCCCGACGACTGATGCATCGATTCGGACCTGGAATGACTTCGACCGCCGAGACCGTGATCAACCTTTCCGGCCGCCCCTTCGTCGCCGATGCCTCCGGCGCGCTCTGGTGTGCGGCGGCCCGGCTGCTCGTCGTCTCCGATCTGCATCTGGAAAAGGGGTCGTCGCTGGCGGCCCGGCGCATGCTGCTTCCGCCCTATGACACGGCGCAGACGCTGGCGACGCTCGCCGCGGTCATAGCCCGCTACCGGCCGAGGGCGGTGATCTCGCTCGGCGACAGCTTTCACGACAGGGCCGGACCCACGCGCTTGGCCGCGGCGGATCTCGCCGTGCTGAGGAGCCTGCAGGCCGGCCGCGACTGGATCTGGATCGCCGGCAACCACGATCCCGCCCTGGACGGCACTCTGCCCGGCCAGTGCTGCGCGGAGATCGTGGAGGGCACCATTCGATTCGCCCACGAACCGACCGCCGCGCCGACGGGAGCCGAGATCGCCGGCCATCTCCACCCCTGCGTGACCGTCGTCGCGCGCGGCGGCAGCCTGCGCCGCAAGGCTTTCGTTTCATGTGAAACGCGGATCGTCATGCCCGCCTTCGGCGCCTTCACAGGTGGGCTCGACATTCGGGCGCCGGCAATCCGGTCGCTCTTTCCCGGGCGCATGTCGGTCTTCGCGCTGGGCCAGCAGCGCGCCTACCGGGTCGCGGCCTGAAAGCCGTCAGGAGCGCTGGTAGACCCAGACGCGGGCGGGGGGGATGTTGCGCCAGATCCGCTCGGACGGATGGGCCGTGAAGGCGCCGCCCTTGATGGGGATGGGCGAGGTCACCGAATAGGTGAACTGGACGAAGGGCGCGCCGGGCTTCATCAGCGCCAGGGCCTCGTTCAAGAGCTTCAGGCGGATGGGCTCAGGCCGCGTCATCAGCGGCAGCCCCGAGACAAGGGCGTCGGCCGGTTCGGCGAGACGACCGGAGAGGGTCCGGCTCAGCGTGTAGGCGTCGCCGTGAACGATGGTCGCGGCCGGAAAGCGCTCGCGCAGGAGACGGCAGAACTCGATGGAATATTCGACCAGCACGAGGCGCCGGGGATCGACGCCGTGGGCCACCAGCGCCGCGGTGATGGCGCCGGTGCCGGGGCCGAGCTCGATGACGGGGCCGGTTCCGGTGGGGTCGACATAGCTCGCCATGCGACGGGCGAGGATCGGCCCCGACGGCGCCACGGCGCCCATGCGGAGGGGATTTTTCAGCCAATTCTTGAGGAAGCGGGCGTCGTCGTCGCGCCGCTTCTCGGGGCGGCGGAGGACGGCTGCACGGCTCATGGGTGTCTGGTCGACCATCATCGGTCCGAGGAAGAGGAGCTCCCCACGAGCCCTGTCACGAGGGCGTCATTGGTATCGGTATGTCACCGGGGGGTCAAGGCAGCGGCTTCCTCCGCCGGGCGCGGCAGTTGGTCATACCAGACCGCCTTCTCGCCTAGTTCCTGGATGAAGGCCGCGTGGGCGCGGATGTCCTCTTCCGTCAGGCGCGGCGCCAGCGGGGTGGGGCGCTGGAGCACGATGGCCTGGCCGCGCGCCGCCCGGCGGGTGGCGCTGCCGGCCTCGGCGAGGCCGAAGGAGGCCTGCCGGCCGCCGATCAGCTCGATATAGACGTCCGCCAGAAGCTCGGCGTCGAGGAGGGCGCCGTGGCGGGTCCGGCGTGAATTGTCGATGCCGAAGCGCGAGCAGAGAGCATCCAGGCTCGCCGGCGATCCCGGGAACCGGCGGCGGGCCATGGCGAGCGTGTCGACCACCCGGTCCATCGGGAAGTTCTGCCGTCCCGCCCGCTTCAGCTCGGCATTGATGAAGCCCATGTCGAAGGAGGCGTTGTGGATGACCAGCGTCGCATCCGCGATGAAGGACCAGAACTCCCCGACCAGGTCGGCGAAACGCGGCTTGTCGGCGAGGAACTCGGCGGAGAGCCCGTGGACGCGGAAAGCCTCCTCCGGCATGTCGCGCTCGGGGTTGATATAGACGTGATAGGTCCGCCCGGTCGGGAAATGATTGATGAGCTCGATCCCGCCGATCTCGACCAGCCGGTCGCCGCGCAGCGGGTCGAGACCGGTCGTTTCGGTGTCGAGGATGATCTCGCGCATCAATGGCTCCTGCGGCTGCCGGCAAGGGCCCGGACGATGTCGGCGACCTGGCGCCGCGCCGCCTCCAGACCATAACCCGATTCGATGACGAAATGAGCCCGCCGGCGCTTGTCCACATCCGGCATCTGACGGGCGAGGATGGCTGCGAACTTCTCCGCGGTCATACCGGGCCGGGCGAGGACGCGGGCGCGCTGCACGTCTGCCGGCGCCGAGATGACGGCGACGCCGTCGACCCGCCGCTCCGCGCCGGTCTCGAGGAGGAGCGGTATGTCCAGTACCGCCAGGGTGTGGCCGGCCGCCCGCATCCGGTCGCGGAAGGCGATCTCGGCGAAGCCGACGAGGGGATGGACGATGGCCTCGAGCCGCTTCATGGCGGCGCCGTCGCCGAGCACCACCGCTCCCAGCCGGTTACGATCGACGACGCCGCCGACGACGACGCCGGGGAAAGCCTCGCCGATCGGACCGACGGCCGCCCCGGCATAGAGCCGGTGGACGGTGGCGTCGGCATCATGGACGGGAATGCCGGCCTCCCGGAAGAAGGCTGAGGTCGTCGACTTGCCCATGCCGATGGAGCCGGTGAGGCCGAGCACGAACATGGTCAATGCCCCGTGATGTCGGCGGCGAGATGGGCGTGGAGGTCCGGCGTCACCTCGGGCGTGACGCCGAACCAGCGGGCGAAGCCCGGAACCGCCTGGTGGAGCAGCATGCCGAGACCCTCGACGGTGCGATGGCCGCGCGCCGCGGCGCGGGCGAGCAGGTCGGTCTCCAGCGGCACATAGACAATGTCGGAGACGATCGCGGAGGGTCTGAGGCCCTCGAGGGGCAGGTCGAGCGGCGGCTGGCCGACCATCCCCAGGGAGGTGGTATTGACGAGGAGGTCCGCCGCGCCGAGCGCTTTGGGCAGGTCCTGCCAGGCGAGCGGCCGGACGGCCCGGGTATGGCCGGCGGCAATGGCCTCGGCCTTTCCGGGGGATCGATTCGCCAGCGTGACGACCGGCACGCCGCGGGAGAGAAGGCCGTGGACGATCCCGCGAGCGGCACCGCCGGCGCCGAGGACGAGCGCATGGCCGACCTCGCCCTCCCAGCCGGGTGCCTGCTGGTCGAGGTTCTTCAGGAAGCCGATCACGTCGGAATTCATGCCGACGAGGCGGCCGGCATCAAGCCACACCGTGTTCACGGCACCGACCGCCACCGCGCCGGGGTCGACCTCGTCCATGGCGGCGAAGGCGGCCTCCTTGTGGGGAATGGTGACGTTGCAGCCGGCAAGGCCGCGATCCCCGAGGCTGCGCAGGAAGGCCTCAACCTTGCCCGGCTCCACCGCCTCGCGGCCGTAGTCGCCGTCGATGCCGTAGTGCTTCAGCCAGAAGCCGTGGATGAGCGGCGAACGGACGTGGGTGACCGGCCACCCGATGCAGCAGGCGCGAATCATGTGGCGGCGATCCCCTGGCTGCGGAGGGCGGCGAGGAGCGGCAGGAGCGGCATGCCGAGGATGGTGAAATAGTCGCCCTCGATCTTCTCGAAGAGCTGAATTCCCTCGGCCTCGAGCTGATAGCAGCCGACGGAGGAGAGCAGGCGCTCGCCGGCCCCGGCGAGATAGGCGTCGAGGAAGGCGTCGGAGAAGGACCGCATGGTCATGGCGGCGGAGGCGACGGTCGAGAAGGCGATCGCCCCGCCCCGGGCCAGGGCGACGCCGGAATGGAGGTGGTGCGTCCGGCCACGCAGGGCGAGGAGATTGTCGCGGGCCGCAGCAAGATCGGCAGGCTTGGAGAAGCGCCGCGGCCCCAGCGCCAGGGTCTGGTCGGCGCCGATCACCAGGGCGTCCGGATGGACGCGGCTGACCGCGAGGGCCTTCGCCTCGCCAAGGGCACGGGCGATATCGGCGGGGTCGCGCCCCTCGCGGGCGAGCGCCTCGTCCAGCGCCCGCTCGTCGATATCGGCAGGCGCGAGGTCGACGGCGAGGCCGGCCTGACGCAGCATGGCGGCACGGGCCGCCGACTTGGAGGCGAGGATGAGGCGCGTCATGCCCGCGCCTTATCGTCGAGGGCCCGACGGTGGTCCTTGAGGAGCGATATGATGCCGGCCGCCGTTTCCTCGATGGAGCGGCGGGTGACGTCGATGATCGGCCAGTTGTTGGTGCCGAAGAGCCGGCGTGACTGGGCGATCTCCTCCGCCACCGCCACGCGGTCGACATAGCTCGACCTGTCCTGCGGCGCGTTGAGGGTGAGGATGCGGTTCTCGCGGATCTGCACGATCCGCTCGGGGCTGGCGAAGAGTCCGACGATCAGCGGCTTCTTCAGCGTCCAGATGACGTCCGGCAGGGGAATGCCCGGCACGAGGGGGATGTTGGCAGCCTTCACCCCGCGATTGGCGAGATAGATGGAGGTCGGGGTCTTCGAGGTGCGCGACACGCCGACGAGGAGGACGTCGGCCTCCTCCCAGTTCTCGGGAAGCTGCCCGTCGTCGTGCATCATCGTGTAGTTCAGCGCGTCGATGCGCTGGAAATATTCGGCGTTGAGCACGTGCTGCGCACCGACGCGCGGGGTCGAAGCGGCGCCGAGATAGTTCTGGAACATTGACAGGATCGGCGCGAGGACCGAGAGGCAGGGACAGCCGAATTCCTTGCACTTGGCGTTCAGCCGGTCGGTCAGTTCCTGGTCCACCAGGGTGTAGAGGACGATACCGGGGCTCGATTCGATCTCGCTCAGCACGCGATCGAGCTGTTTCTGGGAACGGACCAGGGGGTAGACGTGTTCTATGGCCGAGACGGTCGAGTACTGCACCGCCGCGGCGCGGCCGACCGTCATCAGGGTCTCGCCGGTGGCGTCCGACACGAGATGGAGATGGAAGTAGCTCTCGCGGCGATGCGGCATCAGCGCTCTGTATGAAGTCGGTCGGGGCTGTGGACGAGAAGGGAAAAGGCCATGGAAGCCGCCTGTCCGCAAGGGGGCCGGGCCGGATCATCCCAAAGCCGTCCCCAGGCGTGAACGTTCGGGGTGCTGTCCGGCCGATGCGGGGATAAGTTCGGGATGGCCTGACACCCCGGCAGGACACCCTTCGGAAAGCTCCTCTGGATCAATGCCTTGCGTCATACGGTATGGCTGCATACCGCCGCCGGGCAGGCGGATGTGCCGCGGGCGGATCAGTGGACAACTTGTGAAGGGATCTGTCTTCTCCTAATCCAGTGTCAAGGAATCGAAGAAGACTCTCTTTCATCAAGTATGAAGGGAAAGAGGGGATCAGGGAGCGACCGTGCACAAGCCTCTTCTCGCCGTCCTGAAGGGCGACCATGCGGCCTCTCCCCCCATCTGGATGATGCGCCAGGCCGGGCGCTACCTGCCGGAGTACCGGCAGGTGAGGGAGCAGGCCGGTTCCTTCCTCGACCTCTGCTTCAATCCCGAGCTCGCCGCGGAGGTGACGCTCCAGCCGCTGCGCCGCTTCGGCTTCGACGGCGCCATCCTGTTCTCCGACATTCTGGTCGTCCCCCATGCGCTGGGACAGACGGTCGCCTTCGAGGCGGGTGAGGGGCCGCGGCTCGATCCGCTGGGGGATGCAGGCGGGCTGTCGCGTCTGTCCGGTGAGCTCGACCAGGCCATCGTCGGCAAGGTCTATGAGGCGGTGGCGCGCATCCGGGAACAACTTCCCCCGGCGACGACACTGATCGGCTTCTGCGGGGCGCCCTGGACGGTTGCGACCTATATGGTGGCCGGACGGGGCGGCGACGACCAGGTGGCTGCCCGGCTCTTCGCCTATCGCGACCCGCAAGGCTTTTCTCGGCTGATCGACCTGATCGTCGAAGCGTCCATCACCTATCTCCTCGGCCAGATTCGGGCCGGCGTCGAGGCGGTGCAGATCTTCGACACCTGGGCCGGCGTGCTGCCGGAGGCGCAGTTCCGGGCCTGGTCGGTGGAACCGATCGGCCGGATCGTCGCCGGCGTGAAGGCGGCTGCGCCGGACATTCCCGTGATCGTCTTCCCCAAGGGCGCGGGCTCGCGGCTCGCCCTGACGGTGGCGGGCACCGGGGCCGATGCGGTCGGGCTCGACTGGACGGCGGAGGCCGCCTTCGTGACCCGTGAGATCCAGCCGCAGGTCGCTGTTCAGGGCAATGTCGATCCGATCGCGCTGCTGGCGGGCGGCGAAGCGCTCGACCGGGCCGTCGATGCGACGCTCGATGCCTATGGGCCGGGGCGGCTGATCTTCAATCTCGGCCACGGCATTCTGCCGCCGACGCCGATCGCCCATGTCGAGCGCATGGTGGCGCGGGTCAGGGCCTGGAGGGCGGACCAGTGACGGTTGAACAGGGCTCTCCGGCCAATCCGGCCATGACGCCGCGCCGGCGGATGATCCGCGCGGTCCTCTCCCTCGTCATCACGCTCGTCGGGGTCCTGCTGCTCGGCGCCGTGGCGCCGGTGGGTGCCGTCGCCTGGATCAAGACGCTGCACGTGCTGGCGGTGATCTCCTGGATGGCCGGCATGCTCTACCTGCCCCGGCTCTTCGTCTATCACAGCCAGGCGACGCCGGGCTCGGAGACTTCCGAGACGTTCAAGGTGATGGAGCGCAAGCTCCTCGAATATATCATCAATCCGGCGATGATCGTGACCTGGGTGGCGGGTCTCTGGCTGGCCTGGCAGGTGTTCGGCTTCCGGGGTGGCTGGCTGCACGGCAAGATCGCCCTCGTGGTTCTGCTCTCCGGCGTCCACGGCTTCTTCGCCGGGTCGGTGCGCCGGTTCGAGCAGGACCGCAACACCCGCGGCCACGGGTTCTGGCGGATGATGAACGAGGTGCCCACTGCGCTGATGGTGCTGATCGTCATCCTGGTGATCGTGAAGCCGTTCTGAGGCGGCAAGCGCCCGGGCGGGACTTGCAATCGCCGGGATCAGGGCTTATTGCGGAATTCCCTCCTCACGCAGACAGGGTCTTGCGAGGCGGCTCTCCCGAAGAGCATGGCCCGCGCCCGGACGGCGACCGCGTTCCCAGGTCCCGATCCCAGATCTGCACCCAGTCGCCTTCCCTGATCAGGCCCGGTCCCGTTTTCCGTTCCGTGCCTCCGGCCGTTCCAGCCATTTGTGGTTCCGATGCAGCAGATCAAACTCCAGGACATCAAGTCGAAGTCCCCGACGGAGCTCCTCGCCTTCGCGGAGGAGCTGCAGGTGGAAAACGCCTCGACCCTGCGCAAGCAGGAACTGATGTTCGCCTGCCTCAAGCAGCTCGCTTCGCAGGAGACCGACATTATCGGCGAGGGCGTGGTCGAGGTGCTGCAGGACGGCTTCGGCTACCTGCGCTCGCCGGACGCGAACTATCTCGCCGGCCCCGACGACATCTATGTCTCGCCCTCGCAGATCCGCCGGTTCGGCCTGCGTACCGGTGACACGGTGGAGGGCCAGATCCGCTCGCCGAAGGAAGGCGAGCGCTACTTCGCTCTGCTGAAGGTCAACCGGATCAATTTCGAGGAGCCGGAAAAGGCCCGCCACAAGGTCAATTTCGACAATCTGACGCCTCTCTACCCGAACCAGCGGCTGAAGATGGAGGCCGAGGATCCGACGAAGAAGGACTATTCGGCGCGAATCATGGACGTGGTGGTGCCGCTCGGCAAAGGTCAGCGCGCCCTCATCGTGGCCCCGCCGCGCACCGGCAAGACCGTGCTGCTGCAGAACATCGCCCAATCGATCACCCGCAACCACCCGGAATGCTACCTCATCGTGCTGCTCATCGACGAGCGGCCGGAAGAGGTCACCGACATGCAGCGCTCGGTGAACGGCGAGGTCATTTCCTCGACCTTCGACGAGCCGGCGACGCGCCACGTCCAGGTGGCCGAGATGGTGATCGAGAAGGCCAAGCGCCTGGTGGAGCACGGCCGCGACGTCGTCATCCTGCTCGATTCGATCACCCGCCTCGGCCGCGCCTACAACACGGTGGTGCCGTCCTCGGGCAAGGTTCTCACCGGCGGCGTCGACGCCAATGCCCTGCAGCGGCCTAAGCGCTTCTTCGGCGCGGCCCGCAACATCGAGGAGGGTGGCTCCCTCACCATCATCGCCACGGCGCTGATCGATACGGGCAGCCGCATGGACGAGGTGATATTCGAGGAGTTCAAGGGCACCGGCAATTCCGAGATCATCCTCGACCGCAAGGTGGCGGACAAGCGCACCTTCCCGGCCATCGACATCACCCGCTCCGGCACCCGCAAGGAGGAGCTGCTGGTCGCTCCGGACATTCTCAAGAAGATGTACGTGCTGCGCCGCATCCTCAATCCGATGGGCACGGTCGACGCCATCGAGTTCCTGCTCGACAAGCTCCGGCAGACCAAGGTCAACAGCGACTTCTTCGACTCGATGAACACCTGATCCGATTCAGGAGCGAAACGAATCGGACCTCGCCCGTCCGATTCGCCTGCGAAACAGCGGGACCTCGCCATGCCCCCCCGGACGATCGCTTCGGTTTCGACACCGCCGGGCCTCTCCGGAGTTGCGGTCATTCGCGTGTCCGGTCCCGACGCCGGCCTTGTCGCGACCGGCCTCGCCGGACGCATTCCCCATCCCCGCCGGGCGACCCTCGCAACTCTTGTCCATCCGCGGTCCCGAGAGCCGCTGGACCGCGCGCTTCTCCTCTGGTTTCCCGCCCCCCACAGCTTCACCGGCGAGGATGTGCTCGAGCTGCAGGTCCATGGCGGCCGCGCCGTGGTGGCGGCTGTGCTCGACGCGACGCTCGCGATTACCGGCGTCAGGCCGGCGGAGGCCGGTGAATTCACCCGCCGTGCCTTCGAGAACGGGCGGCTGGACCTCGCGGAGGTGGAGGGGCTAGGGGACCTGCTTCAGGCCGAGACGCAGGCGCAGCGGCGTCAGGCCTATGGGCTCTTCACCGGCCGTCTGAGCTCCGAGGCCGACCGGCTTCAGGGCAAGCTTCTGCCCATTCTCGCGCAGGTGGAAGCGACGATCGACTTTCCCGACGAGGGCGACGTGACGGGTGCGGCGCTGGACACGGCGCGGCGGGATCTCCTCGAGCTCCGGAAAGAGGTGGCGAGACTGCTCGCCTCCGCCGACAGGGGTGAACGGGTCCGGGACGGGCTGACGGTCGCCATCGCCGGGCCGCCAAATGCCGGCAAGTCGACCCTGCTCAACGCTCTTGCCCGCCGGGATGTCGCCATCGTCTCGCCCCAGGCGGGGACGACCCGCGACAGCCTCGAGGTTCATCTCGATCTCGCCGGCGCCGCCGTCGTTCTCGTCGATACGGCGGGGCTGCGCGAGACCTCTGACCCCGTAGAGGCGGAGGGGATCAGGCGGACGCGGGAGAGGATCGCCGGCGCCGACCTGACGCTCTGGCTCACCACCGAAGAAGGCGCGGGCAGGGGCCAGGCGGGTTCGGGCGCGGTATGGCTGGTCCAGACACAGATCGATCGCGGGGGCCCGACGATGCCATCCGCGGTTCACCGTGTCTCCGCCGTGACAGGGGAGGGCATGGCGCGGCTGGTGGAGGCCCTGACCGCCTTTGCCGCCGAGCGGACGGGCGGGGAACCCGCGATCGTGGTCCACCGGCGCCATCGGCTGATCGTGGAGGAACTGGCCAAGGCCCTGGCAGATGCTCTGGCTGTCAGTCACTGGGATTCGGAGCCGGAACTGGTGGCGGAACGTCTGAGGCAGGGCCTTGCGGCGCTCGGGCGGGCGCGCGGACGGGTGGGGACCGAAGCCATGCTGGACCAGCTGTTCTCGGCCTTCTGCATCGGCAAGTGAGCCGCGCCGACAGGTGTTTCACGTGAAACGGTCGATTCGCTGCCGCAACGTTTGATCGGCAGCGCGGCCTGATTGCTCCGCCGCAGTCCTACCGGTATGACAGGCGCAGAAGGAGGGATGATGAGCGACAGGCACTACGACGTTGTGGTGATCGGCGGCGGCCATGCCGGCTGCGAGGCGGCAGCGGCGGCCGCGCGCCTCGGCGCACGCACCGCGCTGGTGACCCACCGGTTTGAGACGATCGGCGCCATGTCCTGCAATCCCGCCATTGGCGGCCTTGGCAAAGGTCATCTTGTGCGCGAGATCGATGCCCTCGATGGCCTCATGGGCAGGGTAGCTGACCAGGCGGGCATCCAGTTCCGCGTGCTCAACCGTCGCAAGGGTCCTGCCGTCCGCGGCCCCCGCACCCAGGCGGATCGCAAGCTCTATGCGGCCGCCATGCAAGAGGCTCTGGCGGACCTGCCGGGCCTAAGCATTGTTCTCGGTGAAGCCAGCGCGCTCATGCAGGAGAATGGGCGGGTGTCAGGCGTGACCCTGGCTTCCGGCGAAGGCCTCTCGGCGGGAGCCGTGGTCATCACCACCGGCACCTTCCTGCGTGGCGTCATTCATCTGGGCGACAAGCAGTGGCCTGCGGGACGGGAGGGCGATGCGCCGAGCGTCGGTCTCGCGCGAAGCCTGGAGGCGGCGGGCTTCGCCTTGGGGCGCCTGAAGACCGGAACTCCCGCCAGGCTCGACGGCGCTACGATCGACTGGGCCTCGGTCGAGATGCAGGAGGCCGATTCGGACCCGGAACCTTTTTCGACCCTGACCGACCGGATCGCCACGCCTCAGATCGCCTGCGGCATCACGCGCACGACTCCTGCAACCCACGCCATTATCCGGGATAACCTCAGCCGCTCCGCCATGTATTCGGGTCGGATCGAAGGAGTCGGCCCGCGCTATTGCCCGTCGGTGGAGGACAAGATCGTCCGGTTCGGCGATCGGGATGGCCACCAGATCTTCCTTGAGCCCGAGGGGCTCGACGATCCCACCGTCTATCCCAATGGGCTCTCCACCTCCCTGCCGGAGGACGTCCAGACCGCCTTCCTGCGCTCCATCCCTGGCCTCGAGCGGGTGGCGATCAAGCGCTTCGGCTATGCCATCGAATATGACCATGTAGACCCGCGGGAGCTGGATCCGACGCTGGAGACGCGGCGTCTGCCCGGTCTGTTCCTGGCCGGGCAGATCAACGGCACGACCGGCTACGAGGAGGCGGCGGCGCAGGGCCTGCTCGCCGGGCTGAATGCGGCGCTGTCGGCGAGCGGGCGGGGGGCGATCACTGTCGGACGGCATGAGGGTTATCTCGGCGTCATGATTGACGATCTGACCAGCCGCGGGATTACCGAGCCATACCGGATGTTCACATCGCGGGCTGAGTTCCGCCTCGCGCTGCGCGCGGACAATGCCGATCAGCGCTTGACTCCTCTGGGGCTGAATCTGGGCTGTGTTGGCCACGAGCGATCGATTCGCTTCCGACACAAGATCGAGGCTCTGGAGGCCCTGCGGGGCCGGTTGGCGTCACTCACCCTGACGCCGAACCAGGGGGCGGCGGCGGGGCTCGTGATCAATCAGGACGGCATCCGCCGGTCTGCCTTCGAATTGCTGTCGCGGCCCGATATCGGCTGGGCGGAACTCTGCCGCGTCTGGCCTGACCTCGGTGACGTACCACGTGCCATTGCCGAGCAGGCGGAGGTCGACGCGCACTACTCGGTCTATCTCGATCGCCAGCAGGCGGAGATCGATGCGCAGCGGCGTGACGAAAACCTGGCTCTGCCTGACAGTCTGGACCTCGATACTCTTCCCGGCCTGTCGAACGAGATCCGGGCCAAGCTCAGGGTTCAGCGACCCCGCACTCTCGGCCAGGCGGCCCGCATGGACGGTATGACCCCGGCAGCCCTGACCCTCATCGCCGTCTGGGCGCGGCGCACCATGTCGGAGAATGCCGCGTGAGCGTCGAGCAGGCGCTGAAGGCGGCTGATCAGGCCGGCGTGCCTGTTTCACGTGAAACGGCGGAAGCCCTCTCGCTCTACGTCTCGCTCTTGCGTCGCTGGAATCCGACCAAGAACCTCGTCTCCGCCTCCACCCTCGATGCCGTGTGGACGCGGCATGTGGCCGATAGCCTGCAACTCCTCCGGCTGGCGCCGGAGGCTCTCCGGTGGGTTGACATGGGGTCAGGCGGCGGTCTCCCTGCCCTGGTCATTGCTGCCGCTCTCAAGGGGCGTGAGGGCGCGGAAGTCCATTGCATCGAGAGCAAGCTCGGCAAGGCCGCCTTCCTCCAGGAGGCGGCGCGGCAGATGCGCGTTCCGGTGCGGGTGTGGGCCAAGAGGATCGAGGACGTGGTGGGCCGCGAGCCGCTGCAGGCGGAAGTCGTCACCGCCCGCGCTCTGGCACCGCTGACCGATCTCCTGCGTCTCGCCAATCCCCTGTTGAAAACTGGCGCTGTCGGAATCTTTCCGAAGGGGCAAGATGTGGTGTCCGAATTGACGGAGGCCGCTAAATATTGGAGATTCACCCATCAATCGATCCCGAGCGTGACGGAGACGCGAGGCCGCATCCTGGTGGTTAGCGATCTCTCCGACAGCACGGCAAGACCTCCAGATCGGACGTGACCCATGTCGCTCCTGCCCGCTTCCCATTCGGCTCCCCGGGTGCTCGCCTTGGCCAACCAGAAGGGCGGGGTGGGCAAGACCACCACCGCCATCAACCTGGGAACGGCGCTGGCTGCCATCGGCGAGCGGGTGCTGATCCTCGACCTCGATCCTCAGGGTAACGCCTCGACGGGCCTCGGCATCGATCGTCGGGCGCGGGCCAAGTCCACTTACAGCGTGCTGGTGGGGGATCATTCTCTCGCCGAAACGATCCAGGAGACGTCGGTTCCCCGGTTGTCCATCTCGCCCTCTACCATGGACCTGTCCGGCGTCGAGCTGGAGATCGCCAGCGCCCGCGACAGGGCCTACCGCCTGCGTCGCGCAGTCGAGAGCCTCGGCGGGGACTACAGCTATGTGCTGATCGACTGCCCGCCCTCGCTCAACCTGCTGACCATCAATGCCATGACGGCGGCGGATGCCATTCTCGTGCCGCTGCAGTGCGAGTTCTTCGCCCTCGAGGGCCTGTCGCAGCTGATCAAGACGGTCGAGCAGGTGAAGACGACGCTCAATCCGCGTCTGACGATCCACGGCATCGTCCTTACCATGTATGATGCACGGAACAATCTCTCGGCCCAGGTGGTCGACGACGTCCGGCAGTTCATGGGTGACAAGGTCTACCAGACCATCATCCCGCGGAATGTGCGGGTGTCAGAGGCGCCGAGCTATGGCAAGCCGGTGCTGCTCTACGATCTGAAATGCGTCGGCAGCCAAGCCTATCTCCGGCTTGCCTCCGAAATCATCCAGCGCGAACGCGTGCTGCGGGCGGCCTGATCATGGATTCGATTCGCCCGCGTTCCGATGTGCCGGCCGAGGTCGTTCCGCTGGCGTCCCGAAGGAGACAAGATATGGCTGAGGATGCCAACCGGTCGCGGCTCGGTCGCGGTCTCGCCGCGCTCATCGGCGATGTCGGCGAGGAGACGGCGGCGGTCGATCGCGTCCGCGCCGCGCGCAAGGTGCCGATCGAGTTCATCCGCGCCAATCCGCGCAATCCGCGCCGCATGTTCCGCGAGGAGGACCTGCAGGAGCTGGCCGACTCGATCCGTGAGCGCGGCATCATCCAGCCCATCGTGGTGCGCGCCGTGGCGGGTGTCGTCGATGCCTACGAGATCGTCGCCGGCGAGCGTCGCTGGCGCGCCGCGCAGCGGGCGGAGCTGCACGAGGTGCCGATCCATCTCGTCGAGGTGGGCGACCGCGAGGCGCTGGAGCTCGCCATTATCGAGAACGTGCAGCGTGCCGATCTCAATCCGCTCGAAGAGGCCATGGGCTACAACGAGCTGATCGAGCAGTTCGGCTACAGCCAGACCGACCTCGCCAAGATCATCGGCAAGAGCCGCAGCCATGTGGCCAACACGCTGCGCCTGATGAAGCTTCCCGATCCCGTTCAGGGCATGCTGCGCGAGGGTCAGCTGACTGCCGGCCACGCCAGGGCGCTTCTCGCTGTCGAGGATCCGGCCAAGCTCGCTTCCCAGATTATCGACCAGGGCCTCAACGTCCGCCAGGTCGAGGCGCTGACGCAGGAGCAGTCGGAAAAGGCCGGCCGCGCTCCGAAGCAGCGCGAGCGCATCGAGAAGGACGCCGACACCAGAGCGCTGGAGAAGACCCTGTCGGACGCGCTGGGCATGGCGGTGAGCATCGACCACCGCGGGTCCGGGGGTGAACTGCGCATCCGCTACCGGTCGCTCGAGCAGCTCGAGGACATCTGCCAGCGCCTCCGGGGCTGAAACCGCGCTCGGCGTCTCAGCCGCGGGCGCCCTGGCGCGCCGTCGTCGCGATGGACATGAGCAGGCGTCCGGCCAGCGTCGGCGCAATGGAGGCGCGGGCGCGCGTCTCGAAGCCGGCCTCGGCCAGCCTGACGATGATCCTGTGGAGCCGCTCGGCGGTCCACAGGCCGATCTGCCGTTCCACGGCCAGCTTCCGGCGGAAGAAGACGGGCGGCTCGAAGCGCTCGGCGGCACTGCGCGCCGGCGTGCCGTTCTCCACGGCGAGGCGGGCCTTGTGCAGGCTCATGGCGTGGCGGGTCGTCGCCGAGATGATCTGCGGAATGGCGATGCCGGCGCCTTCGGCCCGCAGCAGCAGGCGATCAAGTTCGGCCGGCTGGCCGCCGAGCGCGGCATCGACGATGGCATCGACGCCGAGGGTGAGGCTCTCGCCAGCCACGGCCTCCACGTCGGCGGGGGTGATCGTGCCCTGGCCGTGGCAATAAAGGCAGATCTTGCGGATCTCCGCGCGGGAGGCGGCCCGGTCGCCGCCGAGCATCTGGACGAGCAGGGTGGCGGCCTGAGGGTCCACCTGGAGCCCCGCCTGCCGTGCCTCCTCGGCAATGAGCCGCTTCAGGTCCGCCTCGCCGTCCGAATAGCAGGGGATGACCGCGGCGGCGCCGGAACGTTCGGCGTCGGTGCGCAGCGGCGCGGTTTTCTTCAGGTCGCCGGCCTCGATGAGGATGGCGGCGCCTTCCGGCGGGGAGGCCAGCAGCGGACCGACGGCGGCGGCAATCGGCTTCTCGCCCGCCTTCACCCAGATGAGGCGGCGACCGCCGAACATGGGGAGGGTACCGGCCTCGTCGGCGAGCCGCGCGGGATCGCTTGCGAGCGTGTCGCCATCGATGCGGGTGACGGTGAAGGGGTCGTCGAGATCAGGGGCGAGCTTGCCGGCGATGGCGCGGGCACGCTCGGAGACGAGGCCGCCGTCGGGGCCGTAGACGAGGATGACCGGGCGCGCGGCATCGGGGGCGGCGACGAAACGGTCGATCTCGGCGCCCTTCAGGATGGTCACGCCGTCATCTCGGACGGGTCGCGTACCAGCCGGCGACCTGGGTGACGATGCTTTCGGCGAGCGACTTGGTCGCGCGCTCCTGCGCCTCGATGACGGCGCGGTCAGATGCCAGGCGCTGTGCCGTGCGGTCGAAAGAGGCCGTGGCGAAGGCCGAGCCGCGGTGCAGGATCTGTGTCGAGCCGACGGGGGTGATCGTGTAGTAGCCGACGATCGTGACCGACTGGGCCGAGGGACGGCCTGCGGCGGTGTTGAGGGCCAGCGGCACCGTGTCGGTGCCGATGGCGACGTTGAGGACATGGGTGGGCGATGCGGCCCGGCCGCCGCCGCCCTGGGTCAGGTAGATCAGCTCGTTGCGCAGGATCACGCCGTTGCGGCCGGGAATCTCCGGAATGTCGAGGTCGCGCAGCGCAGCCTGGGCATTGCGGCCGCCCGACACGACGGTCGGGTCGCCATAGAGCGGCGTGAAACAGCCGGCGAGGGCCGCCGAGCAGGCGCAGACCGCGAGGAGGCGGCCGATCCGTGCGAAGGAGGTGTCAGCCCACGACATTCACGATCCTCTGCGGCACGACGATGATCTTCTTCACGGGCCGGCCTTCCAGCGCCTTCTGCACGGAGTCGAGGGCGATCGCGGCGGTCTCGATATCCTTTTGGGCCGCCTCGCGCGGGATCGTCAAGTCCGCGCGCTTCTTGCCGTTCACCTGAACCGGCAAAGTGATCGTGTCCTCGACCAGGATGGCGGTATCCACCACCGGCCAGGGCTCCTCCGCTACCAGGCCGGCATGGCCGAGGGCCTGCCAGCATTCCTCGGCGAGGTGCGGCATCATCGGCGCGACGAGCCGCACCAGGATGCTGCCGGCCTCGGCCAAGGCCGCCGCCATGTCCGGCGCGGGCGTCCCGCCGCGCACCGTGTCGAGCGTCTTCGCCAGCGTATTGGCGAGGGTGTAGATATGCGCGACGCAGCGGTTGAAGGCGAGGCGCTCGACGTCGGCCTCCACTGCCGCGAGGGCCTGGTGCGCCGCCCGGCGCACCGCCGTCGCCTCCTCGCCGAAGGTGGCGGCAGACGCGCTCTGGGAGGCCGAGGCGATCTCCCCGACGATGCGCCAGAGACGCTGGACGAAGCGGCTGGCGCCCTCCACGCCGGCCTCGGTCCAGATCACGTCGCGTTCGGGCGGCGAGTCGGAGAGCATGAACCAGCGGGCGGTGTCGGCGCCGTAGGTGTCGATGATGTCGTCCGGATCCACGACATTCTTCTTCGACTTCGACATCTTTTCGATGGAGCCGATCTCGACGGGCTGGTTGGAGCCCTTGAGCACGGCGCGCCGCTGGTCGCCCTCGCCGGAGATCACCACCTCGGCGGGCGTCACATAGGCGCCGTCGGGGCCGCGATAGGTCTCGTGCACCACCATGCCCTGCGTGAACAGGCCGCGGAACGGCTCGTCGAGGCCGGCATGGCCGGTCGCCTTCATGGCGCGGGTGAAGAAGCGCGAATAGAGCAGGTGCAGGATCGCGTGCTCGATGCCGCCGATATACTGGTCGACCGGCAGCCAGGCATCGACCACGGCCGGATCGGTGGGCGTGTCGGTGCGCCAGGGGTCGGTGAAGCGGGCGAAATACCAGGACGAGTCGACGAAGGTGTCCATCGTGTCCGTCTCGCGACGGGCAGGTTTGCCGCAGCAGGGGCAGGCAACATGCTTCCAGCTCGGATGCCGGTCGAGCGGGTTGCCGGGCTTGGAGAAGTCGGCGTCGTCCGGCAGCAGGACAGGCAGCTGGTCGTCGGGAACGGGCACCGCGCCGCAATCGTCGCAATGGATGACCGGGATCGGGCAGCCCCAGTAGCGCTGGCGCGAGATGAGCCAGTCACGCAGGCGGAAATTAACCTTGCGGGCAGCGACGGGGGCATTGCCGAGCGTGGTCTTCTCCAGGCGCGAGGCGACCTCGGCGAAGGCGGCCTCGGTCGTCATCCCGTTGAGGAAGCGCGAATTGATCATCACCCCGTCGCCGTCATAGGCGGTGTCGGTGACCGCGAAGTCGTCGCCCGCATCGGTCGGCTTCACGACCGTCTTGAAGGGCAGGCCGTATTTGTTGGCGAATTCGATGTCGCGCTGGTCGCCCGAGGGGCAGCCGAAAATGGCGCCGGTGCCGTAATCCATCAGGATGAAGTTGGCGACATAGACCGGCACTTCCCACGAGGGGTCGAAGGGGTGGATCGCCTTGATCCCGGTGTCGAAGCCGAGCTTTTCCGCCGTCTCCAGCGCGGCGACCGAGGTGCCCATGCGGCGGCATTCCTCGGAGAAGGCGGCGAGGTCCGGATTGGTCTCGGCGGCGGCCTTGGCCAAGGGGTGGTCAGGCGCGATCGCCATGAAGGCGGCGCCGAACAGGGTGTCAGGCCGCGTCGTGTAGATTTCCAGCTCGGAATGGCCGGCCGGCGCGGTGCCGGCCTTCAGCGCCCAGCGGACCATCAGGCCCTCGGAACGGCCGATCCAGTTCTTCTGCATCAGCCGGACCTTGTCGGGCCAGCGGTCGAGGCCGTCGAGGGCCGTCAGCAGGTCGTCGGAATAGTCGGTGATCTTCAGGAACCACTGGGTGAGGTCGCGCTGCTCGACGAGCGCGCCCGAGCGCCAGCCGCGGCCGTCGATGACCTGGTCGTTGGCGAGCACGGTCTGGTCGACCGGGTCCCAGTTCACCTTGGCCGAGCGGCGCTCGACCAGGCCCCCCCGCATGAAATCGGCAAAGAGCTTCTGCTGGTGGCGGTAGTAGGAGGGATCGCAGGTGGCTAGCTCGCGCGACCAGTCCAGCGACAGGCCCATGCTCTTCAGCTGCGCCTTCATCGTGGCGATATTGGCGTAGGTCCATTCCTTCGGGTGGACCTTGGAGGCCATGGCGGCGTTCTCGGCCGGCAGGCCGAAGGCGTCCCAGCCCATGGGATGGAGCACGTTGAAGCCGCGGGCGCGCTTGTAGCGGGCCACCACGTCGCCCATCGTGTAGTTGCGCACATGGCCCATGTGGATGCGGCCCGACGGATAGGGGAACATCTCGAGGACGTAGTATTTCGGCCGCGGATCGTCGTTCTTCGTCTCGAAGATGGCCTTCTCGTCCCAGACCGCGCGCCACTTGGGCTCGGCGGTACGGGCATTGTAGCGTTCGGTCGACATGATGGGCGGCAGGTCCGGAAAATCAGGGCAAAAGCGAGCGCGGACAACACACGAAAGGGCCCGGCGGGTCAAGGATTTGGCGCATGCGGAGGCCGTGCTGGTCCTCCCTCCCGCACCGTGCTAGCCGGGACATCCCTGAAGGAGGTCGCCATGTCCGAAGCCGTATCCTGCCTCGCGGAGGTGAAGTCCGCCATCGCCGCCGCGACGGCAGAGGCGAAGCGCCCGGAGGGGTCGGTGACGCTGGTCGCCGTGTCGAAGACCTTTCCCATCGAGGCGATCGAGCCGGTGCTCGCGGCGGGACAGCGCGTCTTCGGCGAGAACTACGTGCAGGACGCGAAATCCAAATGGCCGGAGCTGCGTCAGCGCTATCCGGACGTCCAGGTGCACATGATCGGGCCGCTGCAGTCGAACAAGGCGAAGGAGGCCATCGCCCTCTTCGACGTCATCGAGACGCTGGACCGCGCTTCTCTGGCGAAGGAACTGCAGAAGGAGATCCAGAAGGCCGGCGGCACCCGCCACCCGCGCTTCCTCGTCCAGGTGAACACGGGCGCCGAGCCGCAGAAGGGCGGCGTGCTGCCCGAGAAGGCCGACGCCTTCATCCGCACCTGCCGCGAGACCTACGGGCTGGAGGTGGAGGGCGTCATGTGCATTCCTCCCGCCGACGAGCCGCCGGCGCCGCATTTCGCCCTGCTGACGACGATCGCCCGGCGCAACGGGCTGAAGACCGTCTCCATGGGCATGAGCGCCGACTATCCCGTCGCCATCGCCATGGGCGCGACCCATGTTCGGGTGGGCAGCGCCATCTTCGGTGCGCGGGGCTGAACCCGCCCGCCCCTACTCCTTCCCACGGTTGACATAGGTGGCGTTGCCGAGGCCGGTGCCGATGGTGACGACGCCCCATTCGGCGACGTCCTGCATGTCGGGAACCTCGCTGAGGCCCTGGACCACGGCGTCGTTGTGCATGACGACGAAGGTCTCGTGGCCGCCGATCTCCGGGATGGCCTTGGCCAGGGCGGCGGGCAGGTTGAAGTGCTCGCTCTCCCAGTTGCCGCCGGGCAGGTTCTGGCCGCCGCGGTCGATGGAACCGTCGGCGTCGATGATGCCGGGACAGCCGATGCCGATGACGGGGGCGAGCTTCAGGCCCTCCTTGTCGGCGCGGGCGACCAGATCCTCGATCATGGCAGCGAGGCGGTCGATGGCGGCGGTGCGGGACGGTTCGTCGTCCGCATGGCGCCAGAGTTCGGACTTCCAGACCTCCGCCTTGGAGAGGTCCTTGGCCTTCTTCATGTGCAGCGCCACGACGCCTGCCCTCATATTGGTGCCGCCGATGTCGACGGCGAGAATCGCGTCGTGGCCGGACAGTGTCCAGGCCGGCATGAGGTGGGCGGCGCCGATCAGCCCGGCCTCGTCCGGGTGGTGGCGGATGGGTTTCAGGTCGACGTCGATGCCGTCAGCCTTGAGCAGGATGTTGGTGCGGGCGATGGCAAATTCGCCGATGCGGCTGTTGCGGAAGCCGCCACCGACCGCGATGCGCTCCACCTTCTGCCAGGCCTTGGTGCGGCGGAACCGGCGAATGACGCCGGCGAGCTCCTGGGCGAAGTCCTCGATGGCGCCGTGGACGACCGCCGCCGCATCCTTGTCCTCGCCCTGCATGGCGCGGTCGAGCTGTTTCTTGCTCAGTTCCGCCGTCTCCACGTCGCCGAAGGGGTCAGCGTCGAGCTTGCCGAGCTTGTCGCGCCATTCGTCGAGCTTGGCGGAGAAGGCGCGCTTGCTGGCGCGGTCGCCGATGAAGCCCTCCTTGTCGCGCAGTTCGAGATTGTAGCTGGAGATCGAGACCGACGGCAGCTGTTCGGCGCCGTGGCCGGCGATCGGCTCGCGGTTGCCGTTCGCCTTGCCGTTCTGTTTCGTCGCCGCCGCCTTGGCCATGTTAGCCCCCTGTTCGTAACGGAGCCATCAACGCGCCATGGGTCGCGGCGTTCCGCCCCCGGGGTACCGGCCAGGCAGCGGGCGAGGGAACAGAGCGGCCGCTATGACGTTGTCGGGATATTGGGTCGGAGCTTGAGGCCGGTATCTCCGTGTGGTTTTCGCTGTCCAGGTCTGGGTTGAACGGGGCCGCGGCTCCCCGCGGCGTCGCCGGGGCCTGCGCATGCTCGTGAAATCCGGCCCGCATCCAGTCCTGGCCGAACTCATGGCGCAGATCGCCGCCCGGCCGGACCGATACGCCCTTTTCTCGGACTTCGACGGCACGCTCGTCGAAATCGCCGAACGGCCGGAAGAGGTGATGGTTCCCGTCGACCTCGCCACGAACCTTGGGCGTGTGCGGCAGATGCTGGGCGGGGCGCTCGGCATCATCACCGGCCGCCCCCTCAGGCAGGTGGAGGAGTATATCGGCGCGGCCGGGCTGGAGGCTTCCGGCCTGCACGGCATCGAGTTCAACTTCCCCCTCACGGCCGGCGGCTCGCCAGCGACGCGCGAGGCGCCGCGCGACCTCATTGCCGAAGTGGTGAAGATCGTCGCCGCCGAGCCTGGCTTCCGGCTGGAGAACAAGGGCGCCATCCTCACGGTTCACTACCGGCAGGTGCCGGCGGCGGGCGGCCGGCTGCGTGCCGCCCTCGAGGAGGTCATCGAGCGGCTCAAGCTCGACCATCACCTCAAGGACGGTCGTGCCGTCATCGAGATCATCCCCAACGGCACCTCGAAGGGCACGGCTCTCGCCGAGTTCATGCGGCGCACGCCCTATGCCGGCCGCGTGCCGGTGATGATGGGCGACGACAAGGCCGACGAGGATGCCTTCGCCGTCGCCCAGGAGGCGGGCGGATATGGCCTCAAGGTCGCCGGCGAGCATTTCCGCTCCGGTGACGAGCCTTTCCGGCATGCCGGCGAGGTGCGCGACTTCATCGCGGCGCTTGCCGCACACAGCCGATGACAATCAAGGCAAGCCCCATGACAGACGCCTCGACCCACATCCAGCGCCCGGCGCCGCCGCCCATGGCCATCATCGGCAACAGCACGATCGCCGCGCTGATCGACCAGAAGGCCCGGATCCTGTGGACGTGCTGGCCGCGGATCGACGGCGATCCGCTGTTCTCGGCCCTCGTCGGCGGGCCCGATCCGCAGCGCGGTTTCCTCTCGGTGGAACTCGAGGGTATGACCGCATCGACCCAGTCCTACGAGCGCAACACCGCGATCCTCATCACCGTGATGACGGCAGCCGACGGCTCGGCCATCCGGGTCACGGATTTCGCGCCGCGCTTCAAGCAGTATGACCGCATCTTCCGCCCGCCGATGATCCTCAGGCGCATCGAGCCGATCGCCGGCACGCCGCGGGTCAGGGTGAAGATGCGGCCGACCATGGCCTACGGCCGCCACGACGGCCGCCCGATCCCCGGGTCCAACCATATCCGGTACGTCTCCGAGGCGGGCGCCGTGCGGCTCACCTCGGACATACCCGTGGCCTACCTGTCGTCGGAGGCGCAGTTCGTCGTCACCAGGCCGATGACCATGATCATCCATGCCGACGAGACCTTCCCGAACTCCATCGAGGATGTCTGGTTCGCCTTCCTGCGCTCGACCCGGCAATACTGGCTCGACTGGGTGCGCTACCTCTCCATCCCCTACGAGTGGCAGGACGCGGTGATCCGTGCCGCGGTGACACTGAAAATGTGCTCCTGCGAGGAGACGGGCGCCATCGTTGCGGCGCTCACCACCTCCATTCCGGAGGCGCCGGGGACGGGGCGGAACTGGGACTACCGGTTCTGCTGGCTGCGCGACGCCTATTTCACCGTCCATGCGCTCAACAAGCTGGGCGCCACCCTGACCATGGAGCGCTTCCTCGACTACATGCGCTCGGTCATCGCCACGGAGAAGGGGCCCTACCTCAAGCCCGTCTATGCCATCGTGCCTGAGCATTCCCTGCACGAATGGATCTCGGAATCCCTGACCGGCTTCGACGGCGACGGCCCGGTGCGGATCGGCAATGCCGCGGCCGAACAGGTCCAGCACGACGTGACCGGGAGCATGATCCTGGCGGCGTCGCAGATGTTCTACGACCACCGCCTGCCGAAGCTGGGCGATGCGGCCCTGTTCCACGAGCTGGAGGCGCTGGGCGAGACGGCGGCCGCCATGGCCTTCGAGCCTGACGCCGGAATCTGGGAATATCGCGGCCGGCAGTCGATCCACACCCATTCGGCCGCCATGTGCTTCGCCGCCTGCGACCGGCTGGCAAAGATCGCGGAGCGGCTCGAGCTGCGGGTGCGGCAGGACTACTGGCAGGCCCACGCCGAGCGCATCCGCGCCGCCATCCTGGAGCGGTCCTGGAACGAGGCCGAGGGCTTCTTCGCCGCGAGCTTCGACGGCAGCGGCGCCGATGCCAGCACGCTGCTGCTGCACGAACTCGGCGTGGTCGAGGCCAGCGATCCGCGTTTCGTGCGGACGGTGGAGACGCTGCAGAAGCGGCTGACGCGGCAGGGCTACCTGCTGCGCTACGACGAGCGCGACGATTTCGGCACGCCCTCCACCTCCTTCACCATCTGCACCTTCTGGCTTGCCGATGCGCTCTACGCCATCGGCCGGGTCGACGAGGCGCGCGAGATCTTCGAGGCGCTGCTGGCGCGGCGCAACCATGTCGGCCTCCTGTCGGAGGACATCGACCCGGAGACCGGCGATCTCTGGGGCAATTTCCCGCAGACCTATTCGATGGTCGGGATCATCGTGACGGCCATGCGGCTGTCGCGCGACTGGATCCACTAGCCGCCGTCCCCCAAGGGGGATCGGCATGTCACAGGCGTCCGGACGTCCCGCCCGCGGGCCCGGCAGGAAGATGGAGGGGGCAAGGCGGTCGCGCTTCGGCGGCCGGGGCCCGGATCAGGCGCGATGAAGCAGTTCACCCGAGGGGCCGTCGTCCTGGCACTGGCCGTCATGGCCCTGATCGGCCTGTTCGCAGCGCTCGTGCCGCTGTCGAACTCGCTGATCGAGCAATGGGCGCGTCGTGACGTCGAGCTGCGGTCCGAGCTCGTCTTCAACTCCATCCGCGACCGGGTGGAGCGGGAGATCGCCGGCCAGACCCAGGAACTCGTTCCCTTCTTCCAGCGCCTGACCACCGACGAGCGGATCATGGCCCTCGGCCTCTGCGACGCGCAGGGGAGCATCACGGTGGCCACGTCGCGCATGCCGCGCGACCTCGACTGCCGGATACCCGGCGCGGGTGGCGCCGCCGAATCCGGCGCCCGCTTTGCCCGCATGCGTATCGCCGGGGAGAGGGTGCTGATCGGCGTCTTCCCCATCGCTGCGGCCGGCCAGTCCGCCCATCTCGTGATCCTGCACGAACTCGGCTTCGTAGCCGACCGCATCGGCGAGGCGCGCTGGTATCTGGTCGTGGTCGGGCTCGCCCTGCTGCTGCTCGTCGGCGCCGTCGCGGCGCTCATCGTCGGCCTCCTGCAGCGGCGCTACATGCGGGCGGTGCTCTCCAGCATCCAGGCCCTCAAGGCCGGCCGGCCGGCGCGCTCGCGCAGCCTCATGGATCCGCGGGTGCAGGAGGAGAGCCGGGAGATCCGCGGCCTCCTGCGGGATTTTCGCGAGAAGATCCGGCAGGAGGACGGCGCGACCGTGGAATGGGCACCTTCGACGCTGCAGGACCTCCTGGAGAAGGAGCTGCCGGACGCGGAGGTCTTCGTCGTCTCCAACCGCGAGCCCTATATCCACAACCGCGACGGTGACACGGTGGTGGTGCAGCGTCCCGCCAGCGGCCTCGTCTCGGCCCTGGAGCCGGTCATGCGCGCCTGCGGCGGCGTCTGGGTCGCCCACGGCTCCGGCTCTGCCGACCGGGAGACCGTGGATGCCGAGGACCACGTGGCCGTGCCGCCGGGCAAGCCGGCCTATCGCCTCCGTCGCGTCTGGATCACCGACGAGGAGCAGGAGGGCTATTATTACGGCCTCGCCAACGAGGGGCTCTGGCCGCTCTGCCACCTGGCCTATGTCCGCCCCATCTTCCGCGAGGCCGACTGGAACCATTATGTGGCGGTCAACCAGCGCTTCGCCGACGCAGTGGTGAGCGAGGCGACGCGGCCCGACCCGGTCATCATGGTGCAGGACTATCACTTCGCGCTGCTGCCGCGGATGATCCGCGAACAATTGCCCAAGGCGACCATCCTCACCTTCTGGCACATCCCATGGCCCAATGCGGAGGCCTTCGGCATCTGCCCGTGGAAGGAGGAGATCATTGCAGGCCTGCTCGGCTCGACCGTGCTCGGCTTCCACACCCAGGCCCATTGCAACAATTTCTTCGAGACGGTGGACCGGTTCATGGAGAGCCGCATCGACCGCGAGCACAGATCGGTGGTTTTCGGCGGCGAGGAGACGATGGTCCGGCCCTATCCGATCTCCATCGAATGGCCGCCGGCAGCCCTCCTGTCCCAGCAACCGGTCGAGACCTGCCGGCAGGCGGTGCGCGAGCGCTATGGCCTTCCCCCCGACATGAAGATCGGAGTGGGCATCGAGCGCTTCGACTACACCAAGGGAATCCTCGACCGGCTGCAGGCGATCGATGAACTGCTCATTCGCCAACCGGAATGGAAGGGGCGCTTCACCTTCATCCAGATCGTCGCGCCGACGCGATCGAAGCTCGCCAGCTACACTGCGCTGCAGGAGGAGGCGCTGCGGATCACGGCGGAGGTCAATGAGCGCCACGGCGGCGAGGGCTACCAGCCGATCCACCTCGTCATCCGCCACCACGAGCCGGAGGACGTCTATGAGCTCTTCCGCGCCGCCGACATCTGCGTCGTGTCGAGCCTGCACGACGGCATGAACCTGGTCGCCAAGGAATTCGTCGCCGCCCGCGATGACGAGCAGGGCGTTCTCGTCCTCTCTCGCTTCGCCGGCGCGTCGAGCGAACTCTCCGAGGCGCTGATCATCAACCCCTACGACGTGCAGGGCATGGCGGAGGCCATCGGCCGCGCCCTGGTCATGCCGGAGGTGGAGCAGCGCGAGCGCATGCGGCTCATGCGCAGCCATGTCCGCGAGCGCAACGTCTACCGCTGGGCCGGCCAGATCCTTCTCGACGCCTCGCGGCTGCGCAAGCGTCAGCGGGTGCAGGAATTCGCCAACGACGATTGATCGACGGTCCGGCGAAACCGGGAGGCTTCGCCCGCGTTGCGTGAAGGGCTCGAGGAGGCTGGCGTGACGACGAAGACGACGAAGGCGGTGGATGGTGCGGTCATCGAGACCGACATTCCCGCGCGGCTCGACCGCCTGCCCTGGGGCCGGTTCCACACCCTCGTCGTCGCCGCGCTCGGCATCACCTGGATCCTGGACGGGCTGGAGGTGACGCTCGCCGGGACGGTGGCCGGCGCACTGAAGGCCAGCCCGGTGCTGCAGTTCTCCAACCTCGACGTCGGCCTCGCCGGCAGCGCCTATCTCGCCGGCGCGGTGCTCGGCGCGCTGTTCTTCGGCTGGCTGACCGATCGCCTCGGCCGCAAGAAGCTCTTCTTCATCACGCTCACGGTCTATCTGGTGGCCACCGCCGCCACCGCCTTCTCCTGGAACCTCTGGAGCTTCATGCTCTTCCGCTTCCTCACGGGAGCGGGGATTGGCGGCGAATATGCGGCCATCAATTCCACGATCCAGGAGCTGGTGCCGGCGCGGGTGCGCGGCTGGACCGATCTCGTCATCAACGGCTCCTTCTGGATCGGCGCCGCGCTCGGGGCGGTCGGCGCCATCGTGCTGCTCGACCCCGCCTATCTCGCGCCGGATTACGGCTGGCGCGCCGCCTTCCTCATCGGCGCGCTGCTCGCCCTCGTCATCTTCCTCATGCGGCTGTGGCTGCCGGAGAGCCCGCGCTGGCTGATGACCCACGGCCGCATCGCCGAGGCGGAGGCCATCGTCGCCGGCATCGAGGCTCGGATGCGGGCCGAGGGCCACGTCATTCCCGATACGCCGCTGCCGAAAGTCAGGCTGAGGGCGCGGGCCTCCACGCCCTTCTCGGACGTGTTCCACACGCTGCTGCACCGGCACCGCGGCCGCTCGGCGGTCGGCTTCGTGCTGATGGCGGCGCAGGCCTTCTTCTACAACGCCATCTTCTTCACCTATGCCCTGGTGCTCACCGATTTCTACGGCATCGCCGCCAATCAGGTCGGCTGGTACATTCTGCCCTTCGCGCTCGGCAACGTGCTCGGCCCCATCGTGCTCGGCCGCTTCTTCGACACGTGGGGCCGCCGTCCCATGATCGCCCTGACCTACACCATGTCGGGCCTGCTGCTGGCCGCGACGGGCTGGATGTTCGCCGAGGGGATGCTGACGGCGCAGACCCAGACCATCGCCTGGATGGTGATCTTCTTCTTCGCCTCCTCCGCCGCCAGCGCCGCCTATCTGACCGTCAGCGAAACCTTCCCGCTCGAGCTCAGGGCGCTCGCCATCGCGATCTTCTATGCGATCGGCACCGGCATCGGCGGCATCATCGGCCCCTGGCTCTTCGGCACGCTGATCGAGACAGGCTCGCGCTGGTCGCTGTTCGGCGGCTATGTCTTCGGCGCCGTGCTCATGGTGATAGCCGCCGGCGTCATGCTGCGCTGGGGCGTGGCGGCGGAGCGCCGCTCCCTCGAGGATGTCAGCCGCCCTCTCTCCCATATCGACTGACGGAACGCATCCGGCGCATGGCCGCTGCCCGCAAGGCCCTCTGGTCTTTGCATGAGTATTGATGATCGATACAACCGTTCCGAAAGGCGCATCATGCGCCTGTCGAGGGGATCATCGACGTGTCGACGCAGCAGGGATTCGAGCGCCGCTACCAGGCGCCGGAACGCGAACCGATTATCGAGGTGGACGAGCGCCTGTTCCTGAAGTCCGCAGCCAGGTCCTTCTACGTGCTCGAGGCCTTCGCCCGCAGTCCGCGGCCTCTTTCCCTGGCCGAAGTCGCCAAGGGCGCCAAGATTTCCAAGAGCGCGGCGCAGCGCGTCGTCCAGACCCTGCTCGTGCTCGGCTATCTCGAACGATCCCCCACAGGCACCGGCGTGGTGCCGGGCCGCCGCATCCTCGACCGTTCCTTCGACTATCTCCGGTCCAACCCGCTGATCGAGCGGGCGACGCCGATCCTCACCGAACTGCGCAAGACCTGCGGCGAGCGGGTAGATCTCAGCCTCTTCGACGACGTGACGATCCTCTATGCCATCCGCCTGCAGAGCAAGCGCGAGACCTTCTACGCCACCCTGTCGGGACGCCGCATGCCGACCTTCGCCACCGCCGGCGGGCGCGCCATGCTGGCCTGCCTCGACGACCGGCATGCCGACGACATCATCCGCCGCTCCAAGCTCGCCCCGCTCACCCCGAAGACCCTCGTCGACCCGGCACTGATCCGCCAGCGCATCGAGGAGGCACGTCGTGACGGCTATGCCTATGTGCAGGAAGAGGCGCTGATGGGCGAGATCGTGGTGGCGGCGGCGGTGGTGAAGGAGCGCAACATGCCGGCCGGAGCCATCCACATCGCGGGATCGCTGGCCGACTGGTCGGCGGAGGAGTTCCGCAAGCGCTTTGCGCCGCTGGCCATCGAGGCCGCCCGCGCCCTGTCCGGGTGACCACACCCTGATGTGATCGTTCGCCCTTCGCCGCCCGGCTTGCTGCGCTGCAGCACAGACCCCAGATCGGCCTCGTCCCTTTCCTCAAGGCCCCTCCGCGGGCCATCCGTCCATCCAGGAGACTTCCGATGAGCCAGGACCCGAGCCCGCTGTTCCAGCCCTTCACCCTCGGCGACCTGACGCTGCCCAACCGCATCGTCATGGCGCCGCTCACCCGCAACCGGGCGACGCCCGGCACCGACGCCGCCAACGAACTCACCGCCACCTATTATCGCCAGCGCGCCAGCGCCGGGCTCATCATCTCCGAGGGCACCCAGGTCTCGCCCCAGGGCCAGGGCTATCTGCAGACCCCCGGCCTCTACAGCCCGGCCCAGATCGCCGGCTGGAAGACGGTCACCGACACGGTCCACGCCGCCGGCGGGCGCATGTTCGCGCAGATCTGGCATGTCGGCCGCGTCTCGCACGAATCGCTGCTGAACGGCGGCGCACCCGTGGCGCCCTCCGCCATCGCCGCGAAGTCGAAGACCTACATCGCTGGCGGCTTCGCCGACGTCACGCCGCCGCGGGCCCTGACCCTCGACGAGATCCCCGGCGTCGTCGGCGAATATGCCGATGCGGCCGCCAATGCCCTGAAGGCCGGCTTCGACGGCGTCGAAATCCACGGCGCGAACGGCTATCTCATCGACCAGTTCCTCAAGGACGGCGCCAACCATCGCCAGGACGCCTATGGCGGCCCGGCGGAGAACCGGGTGCGGTTCGGCCTCGAAGTGGTCGACGCCATCCTCAAGGTCTTCCCCAGGACCCGCCTCGGCATCCGCATCTCGCCGGTCAGCCCGGCCAACGACACGGTCACTTCCGACCCGGCCCAGGTCTTCGGCCTCTTCGTCTCCGAACTGTCGAAGCGTGGCATCGCCTTCATCCACGTGGTGGAGGGCGCGACCGGCGGCCCGCGCGACAACGTGCCGTTCGACTGGGCGGCGCTGCGCAAGTCCTTCTCCGGCGCCTATATCGCCAATAACGGCTATACCCGCGACATGGCCATCGAGGCTGTCAGCGAAGGCCGGGCCGACCTCGTCGCCTTCGGCAAGGCCTTCATCGCCAATCCGGACCTGGTGGAACGCCTGCGCCTCGACGCGCCCCTGAACGAACTCGACCGCACGACGCTCTATGGCGGCGGCGAGAAGGGTTACGTCGACTATCCGGCGCTCGCCGAAGCGGCCGAATAGCGCACGGGACGGGGCGGCGCCACGCCGCTCCGTCGTCTCCGGGTGGGGGAGATCTGGCGGTTCCGAAGACCGCCAGATTAGTCTCTCCAGCGGTGTCTGGGTCTATCACGCTTCCCGAAATTTGCTCGATCAACCGTCGACTTAGCCCTCCGCAGGACAAGCGGCCTGCTAGTCCCCATTGGTACAAGCGGTATTGATCGCAGCGAGCTCAGCGGTCGAATAGGTGTAAGGCATCATCTTCCCTCCATTTTTCAATGCGCTGGATGAATTCAGGCAAAATGCCGCGCACTGCGCGGTCGACGCGCTCAAGGTCAATTTCCGCATCCGTCGGGGCAAAGAACTGGATCCGCAGTGATACCTTGTCTGATAACGGATAGACGAGGTCGCAGCCGCGCATTCGCCCGTCGGCTCTGCAGCCACGACCACACCCCGCGACGACGGGATGCCCGACCTCCCGCTCGTACGAAGGCTTGGCCCTGATCATATTGCCGATACAGATGTCGCCACTCGGGAGTGCTGATCGCGGGAGGTCACTCCGCGGCGTCAGGAAGGGCATGCCGGTTGGCCCGCGTCGAAGCACCACGATCGTTGCGGCCCCGATGGCGGCAGCCCGTGCATGCGCCCGTGGATGGGTCTCCTTCGCCCAACGCGAAAGAAAGACCTGGTCGAGCCGTAGGGCTGCCATTCGGACTGTGCAGTCGGGCGCGGGCTCTCGGGAAACGAACAGAGGCCTGATGGACGCGTCGGGATTGCTCGGGTGGGGGATCACAGCGGCAAGCTCGTGCGCGGCATTGATGCGGAAGTCGCCGACGATAACGGGCCCGCCCGTATCGCATTCCCCAGCACGCTCCTGTGCGAACGAAGCGGTGGGCGACAAGGCAGGAAGGGCCTGGGCCGGCGATCTCCGAGGAGTTCCTGCGCTGGGTGCACTCTGAGTTGTGACGAAGGGTCTTATTCGCAGTTTTGCTTAGGTCGCGGGTTCAACTCCCGTCTGGCGATGGCAGGCAACCGAGTGCCATCAACTAGCCACTAGCTCAGCCTGGATAGAGCAAAGTCGGGGGTCGGTCACCCGTAACCAGCGGCCGACACCTCCCCTCCCATCGATTGGGTCGGTGCGCAACTCTTGATTTCCGACGAAGCCGTCTCAGCCCCAAGCGGACATTCCCAGTTTCCGCTGGGGGCCCAGAAGCAGACCGAGAGCCGGGTCACCCGCAACTCGGCCCACCACCCGAGCTAGTGCGCGGCAACCATCTCGCAGATGTTCGAGATCAGACTGGTCAGTCCCCGCAAACCCAGTGGAATTTCCACGACGTCGATGACGGAGGCGCGTTAGGGTAGCCGTTGGGATAAGTTACCCCGCAGCGACATTCCCAGCACTTTCAGAGGCGTTTGGCGGAGAGGGAGGGATTCGAACCCCCGATACGGTTGCCCGTATGCCGCATTTCGAGTGCGGTGCTTTCAACCACTCAGCCACCTCTCCGCGGTCGCATGAGCGATGGATGAGGACCATCGCCGGCTGTTGAAGCGAAGCGCGACATAGCGGAACGGGGCGGCGCATTCAAGCGCGGCTTTCACGCCGCGGCGAGAATCGGGGCGCGGCGGCCATCGTCCGACGAGAGGCGGCAGGCGGAGGGACCGAGAAAAAGCCCCGCCGATGCAGGGTTTTCCTTGACTCCCGCCGCCTTATCCATCATTGAGCCGCCTCCCGGAGTTTCAGCCTGCCCGTGCGCCTGCGGACGGCGCTGTGCCCCGGACCTGAGACCAACCGCCCCGCCAGGGGTGGCAAGACCAAACAAGAAGACGGCCGGCCGAGCCCTTCCGGGGCATGCCAGGTCCCGTCGAGACAAGGACGAAGACGATGTACGCAGTCATCAAGACCGGCGGCAAACAGTACAAGGTTGCCGCCTCCGACACGATCACCATCGAGAAGCTCGAGGCCGAGGCCGGCGACGTCGTGGTGTTCCCCGAAGTTCTCATGGTCGGCGGCGATGCCGGCATCACCATCGGCGCGCCCTTCGTGGCCGGCGCCTCGGTCGCGGCCGAGATCGTCCGCCAGGCCCGCGGCCCCAAGACCATTTCCTTCCGCAAGCGCCGCCGCCAGAATTCCAAGCGCAAGAAGGGCCATCGTCAGGACCTGACGATCGTCCGCATCTCCGAGATCCTGGTCGACGGCGCCAAGTCCTCCAAGGCCGCCGCCCCGAAGAAGGCCGTCCCGGCCGCCGAGGCCAAGCCCCAGGGCATCGCCGCCATGCCCGCCGCCGGCAGCCTGGACTCGTCCAACCTGTCGCTGATCGCCGGCATCGGCCCGACGATCGAGAAGAAGCTGCGCGCCGCCGGCATCACCACCTGGGAGCAGATCGCCTCCTGGACCGATGCCGACCTCGAGGCGAAGGACAAGGAGCTCGCGCTCCGCGGCCGCGCCAAGCGCGAGGAGTGGGTCGAGCAGGCCAAGGAACTGCTGGCGGGCAAGCCGCCGCGGGCCAAGGCCGATCAGGCCGAGCAGAAATCCGGTGAGGACTGGTAAGCGGCGTCCTGCTGTTGCCATCTTCGTGAATCAGACGTCTTATAAGACATAACGGAATCGGGAGCTCCTCATGGCTCACAAAAAAGCAGGCGGCTCGTCTCGGAACGGTCGCGATTCGAATGCACAGCGTCTCGGCGTGAAGCGCTTCGGCGGCCAGTCGGTCGTCTCGGGGAACATCCTCGTGCGCCAGCGCGGCACCAAGTTCCATCCCGGCACCAATGTCGGGCTCGGCAAGGACCACACGCTCTTCGCGACCGTCGACGGCCGCGTAGAATTCCGAACGAAAGCGAATAACCGTACCTACGTGTCGGTTGTTCCGATGATTGCCGCCGCAGAGTAACAGGCGGCACCGACATCGGAGCCGCCGGCGAGTTCGCCAGGCCGCTCCGCTGATCGAGGATCGAGGATCAAGGGGCGCCAGGCGAGACAGCCGGCGCCCCTTTTTCTTTCGGTCCTGGAAATGGTTCCAGGCCCGGCCACAGGCGAGGGAAGGAACCTGCCATGACTGCCCTGGAAACCGAACTGGAAGGCCGCTGCGGCGGCGAATTGCTGGAGAGCTGTATGCCCGTCCTCGAGACGGAGCGGCTGGTTCTCCGTGTGCCGCGTTTCGAGGACGTCCCGCAGGTCGTGGCGCTGGCCAACGACCGGCGGATTGCCGAAATGACGGCCAATCTCCCGCATCCCTATGCGGCGAAAGACGCGGAGACGTGGATCGCCAATGCCTGGACCTCCCAGGACCATCCCCTTCTCATCACCCTCAAGACCAACGGCGCGCTCGTCGGCGCGACGGGTTTCGTGATGCCCGAACTCGGCGATCCCGAAATCGGTTACTGGCTCGGCACTGCCCATTGGGGCCGCGGCTATGCGACGGAGGCCGCCCGCGCCGTCGTCGACCATCTGTTCACCGACCGCGGCGCTGAGGCGGTCGCAGCCCGCGCCCGCGTCGTCAATCCCGCCTCCCGGCGCGTCATCGAGAAGTGCGGTTTCCAGTGGATCGGCGCGGGCCTCACCCGCTCCCGGCTGCTGGCGAGCTCGGTGCCGGTCGACAAGTTCCGCCTGGACCGCACGCTCTGGGCGAGCCTCAAGGCCTGGCGCGACCCCATCCTGAGGCGTTCGGCGCCGAAGGTCCTCATCGGCGAGCGGTCCTGAGCCCCAGCCCCTTGCCCGCGTCGCCCGCCGGTTCCATACCGGCGGGCGCATGATGGAGGCCCTGTTGTCCGCCAGCCCCTCCCCCTGGCTCGGTGCCGTCCCGCTGGCGACGCGGCGGCTCGTCCTGCGTCAGCCGACCTTCGACGACGTGCCGCGCCTCGCCCTCTATGCGGGTGACATCGACGTCGCCCGCATGCTGGTCGCGGTTCCCCATCCTTATACGGAGGCCCATGCCTCGGCCTTCGTCGGCGACGTCCTCGCCTCGAACGCCACGGGCGAGTCCCTCGCCCTGGTCGTCGCCCGCCAGAAGGAGCCGCATGCTCTCGTTGGCCTGGTCAGCGTCACCCGCGAGGACCGCTGCGCCACCATGGGATGGTGGTTCGGCCGGCCCTACTGGGGCCGCGGCTTCGCCACCGAGGCGGTGACGGCCATGATCGGCCTCGCCTTCCGCCGACCGGACATCGATGGCCTCGCCGCCGGCGCCTTCGCCGACAATCCCGCTTCGCTGAGGGTCCAGGAGAAGGCCGGCTTCGTGCGTACGGGCGAAAGCCGGCGCTGGAGCGCGGCCCGCGGCGGCGAGGTCACCCAGATCGACATGATCCTGACGCGCGAGGCCTTCGCGGCGTTGAGCCTTGCGCCCGCGAGCGCTAAGGGAGGCGCATGAGCACCCCGTCCATCCCCATCGGCGTCGTCACCGTGTCGGATCGCGCCAGCCGCGGCCTCTACGAGGACAAGGGGGGGCCGGGCATCGTCGCCGCCCTGACCGACCTCCTCGCCTCGCCCTGGCACCCGGTCGCCCGCGTCATCCCCGACGAGCGCGACGCCATCGAGGCGGCGCTGATCGACCTCGCCGACCACGAGGCCTGCCCGCTCATCCTCACCACCGGCGGCACCGGCCCGGCCGTCCGTGACGTTACCCCGGAGGCGACGGAGGCGGTCTGCGAGAAGATGATGCCCGGCTTCGGCGAGCTGATGCGCCAGGTGAGCCTCAAGGTGGTGCCCACCGCCATCCTGTCGCGGCAGACGGCCGGCATCCGCGGCCGTTCGCTGATCGTCAACCTTCCCGGAAAGCCCTCCTCGATCCGCGAATGCCTCGACGCGGTGATGCCCGCCATCCCCTATTGCATCGACCTCATCGAGGGTCCGCGGCTGGAGACGAACCCGGCCTATTGCGTCGCGTTCAGGCCGAAGGGGGCGTGACACCCGCTCTTCACGGCCCGCCCCGACAGGTCTAGCCTTCGCCGGAAAGCATAGGGGAGGCGACCCATGGACCGGCGCGACGCAACCGCAGCTCTCTTCGGACTGGGGGCGCTCTCGGCCCTCGCCGGCCCGGCGGCCGCGCAGGCCCAAGGCGGCCGCATGCCACCCCTCGGCGGCGCCATCACCGATGTGGCCGGCGTCAAGGTCGGCCACTTCACCGATACCCGCCGGCCCACCGGCTGCACCGTTCTCATCACCGAAGAAGGCGCCACCGCCGGCGTCGACGTGCGCGGCGCCGCCCCGGGCACCCGGGAGACCGACCTCCTCAACCCGACCAACCTCGTCGACCGCGTCCATGCGATCATGCTGGCGGGCGGCAGCGCCTTCGGCCTCGAGGCGGCGACAGGCGCGGTGCGATTCCTCGAGGAAAAGGGCATCGGCTTCCCCGCGGGCCCGGCCCGCGTGCCCATCGTGCCCGCGGCCATCCTCTTCGACCTCGGCATGGGTGACCACCGCATCCGGCCGGACGCGGAGGCGGGCTACAGGGCCTGCGCCGCCGCAACGACGGAAGCCCCGGCCGAGGGATCGGTCGGCGCCGGGGCCGGCGCGACGGTCGGCAAGGCCTATGGCCTCGCCCGTGCCATGAAGGGCGGCATCGGCACGGCCTCGGTCAAGGTCGGCAAGGTGACCGTCGGCGCGCTGGTCGCGGTGAACGCCGTCGGAGACGTCATCGATCCCCGCTCCGGCGAAGTGATCGCCGGCACACGCACCGAGGACGGCCGCCGCCGGCTCGGCCTCACTCAGGCGATCCTCCGCGGCGAGCTTCCCCCTGCCCTCCAGGCGGGCATGGCGACCACTATCGGCATCGTCGCGACAGACGCCCAGCTGACCAAGGCCCAGGCCCAGAAGATCGCCCAGCAGGCCCATGACGGCCTCGCCCGCACCATCGACCCGATCCACACGATGTGGGACGGCGACTCGCTGCTCTGTGTCGCCACGGGCAAGAG
>JAEZGJ010000001.1 GCA_023416965.1 Pseudomonadota bacterium
GATCCAGGCCGGCGTCCGCCCCGAACATCTGGTGCCCGCCGCCGAGGGCCTGCCGCTGGCTGTCCGCCACGTCGAGTTCCTCGGCGCCGAGGTCCTCGTCTATGGCGAGCACAAGGCGACGGGCACCGCGCTGATCGTCCGGCTCGACCCCTCGGCCTGGGAAGCGACGCCGTCGCGTCAGGTGCTCTGCGTCGCGCCGCTGCCCGGCCGGCTCCTCGCCTTCGACGCCTCCGGTAACCGGATCGGCCTGATCAGCGCCGAGGCGGCGCGCCAGGTCCAGTCGCCGGCTGCGGAGGGGCCGCTGGTCAGGGTGCTGCGCTATGTCTGATCTCGCGCTTCCCGCCGCCCTCGCCCCCCCCACCCACCGCGCCGACCCCATCGGCCGGGGCGAGGCGCTCGCCGCCTGGCTGCTCACCGGCCCTGCCATCATCGCCTTCGTGCTCATGCTGCTGGTGCCGACGCTCGCCGTCGTCGCCATCGCCTTCACCGATTACGAGCTCGGCGCCACGGTGCTTCGCTTCGTCGGCTTCGCCAATTTCGCCGAGCTGATCGAGGACCGCGGCTTCGTCATCTCGTTCCGCAACACCGCCTTCTTCGTCGCGGTGACCACGCCGGCCTCGGTGATCGGCGGCCTCGCCCTGGCCATCGTCATCGAGGGCGGCCGACGCGGCCGCACCTTCTTCCGCGCCGTCTTTTTCCTGCCGGTCGTCTCGCTGATGGTCGCGATGGCCACCGCCTTCCAGTACATGTTCCACCCGACCATCGGCCCGGTGAACGCCCTGCTGCGCGGCCTCGGCATCGTCGGGCCGAACTGGCTCGGCTCCTCCGACAGCGTCATGTGGACCCTCGCCGTCATCGGCGTCTGGGAGCAGATCGGCTTCAACATGGTGCTGTTCATGGCGGGCCTCACCGCCATTCCGCGCGACCTCTATGCGGCGGCGGAGGTGGACGGCGTGCGCTCCGGCTGGTCGCGATTCTGGACGGTGACCTGGCCGCTGCTCGGCCCCACCACGCTCTTCGTCCTGACCATCACCATGATCCGCTCGCTGCGCGTCTTCGACATCGTCGCGACGCTGACCCAGGGCGGGCCGAACAAGGCCTCCGAGGTGCTGCTCTACACGATGTACACGGAGGGGTTCACCTATTTCCGCATGGGCTATTCCGCCGCCATCACCGTCGTCTTCCTCGCGGTGGTGGTCGTCCTGATGCTGATCCAGACGCGCCTCATCGACCGGCGCGTCCATTACGGGTGAGGCGGCCATGATCCCCGGTTCCTCCGACCGCAGCCTCGTCGCCGACCTGCCGCGCCTCGCCATCCTGAGCGCGCTCGGCCTGCTCTTCCTGATGCCCTATCTGTGGATGATCTCGGTGTCGCTGAAGCCGCTGGACGAGGTCTGGCGCGCCTCCATGTCGCTGATCCCCGAGACGCTCGCCATCCAGAAGAACTACGGCCGCGTCCTCTCCGAGGTGCCGATCGGCCGCTATCTTCTCAACGGCGTCATCGTCTGCCTCGGCATCCTCGTCTTCCAGCTCGCCTTCGCCCTGCCGGCCGGCTACGCCCTCGCCAAGCTCCAGTTCCGCGGCCGCGAGACGCTCTTCGCCTTCGTCATGCTGGGGCTGCTGATCCCGGCCCATGTCCCGGCAATCCCGCTCTACATCGCCTTCGCCAAGACCGGGGTCCTCAACACCTATGCGGCCCTGATCGCGCCCTCGACCATCTCCGTCTTCGCCATCTTCATGTTCCGCCAGTTCTTCCGCTCCATGCCGGACGAGCTGATCCAGGCGGCGCGGATGGACGGCCTCGGCGAATGGTCCATCGTCTGGCGCATCGTCGTGCCCAATGCCTGGCCGGCCGCCACCGCCTTCGCGATCTTCTCGGTCGTCGCCCATTGGAACGACCTGTTCTGGCCGCTCATCGCCGTGTCGGGGAAGGGCGAGCTCGCGACCCCGGCCCTTGGGGTCATTTACTTCCGCACCGAAGAAGCCGGCGACGATTTCGGCGCCCTGATGGCCGCCGCCACCCTCACCACCCTGCCGCTGGTCGCCGCCTTCCTCCTCGCCCAGCGCCGCTTCATCGAAGGCATCACCATGACCGGGCTCAAGAGATGAGCCCGGCCGTTCCCCGACCCGACCGGAGTTTGCGATGACCGTCCGCCTGACCCGCCGCACAGCCCTCGCCGCCGCCGCCGCGAGCCTTGCAGCCCCGCGCCTCGCCTTTTCCGCGCCCGTGGAGATCGAGGTCCACTACGCCATGCCCGCCGTCTACAAGGACGTGATGGATCGGCTCGCCGCCGGCTTCATGGCCGCCCATCCGGACGTGAAGGTCAGCTACCGCCAGGCCACGGCGAGCTATGATGACGGCGCCCAGCTCGTCCTGCGCGAGGCGGTCACCGGCCGCCAGCCGGACCTGACGTTCCAGGGTCTCAACCGCCTCAGGGTGATCGCCGAGCGCGGCCTCGCCGTCGATCTCGCGCCGTTGCTCGCCGCCGAGGGTGATGCCGGCAAGCTCGGCTACACGCCGGAGCTGCTCGGCCTCGGCAAGGCCGGCGGCGTCCAGGCCGGCCTCGCCTTCGCGACCTCCAATCCCATCGTCTTCGTCAACGCCGACCTGTTCCGCCGCGCCGGCCTCGACCCGGACCGGAAGCTGACGACCTGGGACGAGGTCATCGCCGCCTCGAAGGCCATCTCCGCCCTCGGCGGAGGCGTGCACGGGTCCTACTACCGCTGGCAGGGCGACTGGATCTATTCGGCGCTGCTCTTCGGCTTCGGCGGCCGGATGATGGACGAGGCGGAGCGCGAGATCGGTTTCGCCGGTCCGGAGGGCCGGGCCTCGCTCACCGTTCTCGACCGCCTGGTGAAGGAGGGCGGCATGCCCGCGCTGTCCGGCGAGGCCGGCGCCCAGGCCTTCGCTGCCGGCCGCGTCGGCATGTATTTCTGGTCCACGGCCTTCCTGCGCCAGGCCCAGCGCTCCCTCGGTGAAAATTTCAAGCTGACGACTTGGGAGTTCCCGCTCGGGGACCGTACCCGCGGCCGCCTCCCCACCGGCGGCGCCGCCGGCATGGTCCTGGCGAAGGACCCGGCGAAGGAGCAGGCAGCCTATCGTTTCCTGCGCCACTGCACCTCGGCGGAGGGCACGACCGTCATGGTCAAGGGCACCGGCTACGTGCCGGTCAATGCGCTCGCCGCCGACGATCCGCGCCACCTCGGCGAGTTCTACAACGAGAACCCGCTGTTCATGACCGGCGTCCGCCAGATGCCCATCATGGTTCCCTGGTACGCCTTCCCGGGAGCGAACGGCGTCCGCATCACCTCCGTCATCACCGACAACGTTTCCCGTGTCGTCGAGCAGAAGGCGAGCGTCGATGCCGCCCTCGCCGACATGGCCCGCGACGTCACGCGCCTCCTGCCGCGCGCCTGATCCCTTCATGCCCCGCGGGCCGGAGGGGCCGGCCAGCAGGGATGTCGTTCAGACCAGCCCCGGAACCGAGGTTGTCATGTCCACGAAACTCACCCGCCGCTCGACGCTCGGCCTGATGGCCGGCGCCGCCACCATCGCCATGCCCGCCGTCGCGCGCGCCCAGACCGTCGAGGTCCTCGCCCACTACTCGATGCCGCCGATCTTCAAGGCGGCCATGGAGGCCGTCGCCGAGGCCTTCAACAGGAAGAGCGACAAGGTGAAGGTCACCTATGTTAATCCGACGCCCACCTACGAGGATGGCGCCCAGCTCGTCCTGCGCCAGGCGACCACCGGCGGCCTGCCGGACGTGTCGTTCCAGGGCCTCAACCGTCTGCGCCTCTTCGCCGAGCGCGCCATTGCCGCCGACCTGAAGCCCTTCCTCGACCGTGAGGGCGACGTGGCGAAGATCGGCTATTCCAGGCCCATTCTCGGCCTCGGCTTCCACGGCGGCGTGCAGTGCGGCCTCGCCTTCGCCACCTCCAACCCGATCAGCTACATGAACGTCGACCTCCTGAAGAAGGTCGGCGCCAGCGCCGAGACCTTCCCGAAGAACTGGGACGACGTCATCGCCCTCTCGGCCAGGATCGCCGCCCTCGGCGATGGCAATACCGGCATGTTCTTCCGCTGGCCGGGCGACGACTGGATGTTCTCCGCGCTGCTCTACGGCTTCGGCGGCCGCATGCTGACCGAGGACGAGACGAAGGTGGCCTTCGACGGCCCCGAGGGCCTGGCTTCGCTGCGTCTCCTCGACCGCATGGTCAAGGAGGGCAAGATGCCGAACCTCACCGGCAATGCCGACCTGCAGTCCTTCGGCGCCGGCAAGATGGGCATGATGTTCCGCACCACGGCCCAGGTGCGCCAGGTCTCCGGCATGGTCGGCAGCAATTTCGAGCTGCAGACCACGACCCTACCGGTCATCGACCCGGTGAAGGGCCGCCTGCCCACCGGCGGCGCCGGCGCCATGATGACCGCCAAGGATCCGGCCCGTCAGGCCGCGGCCTGGGAGTTCATCAAGTTCGCGACCTCCGCCGAGGGCACGACCCTGATGGCGAAGAACACCGGCTACGTTCCCTGCAACCAGCTCGCCATCGACGATCCGATGTATCTCGGCGAGTTCTACAAGGCCAATCCGCTGTTCCAGGCGGCGACGAAGCAGGTCCACCTGATGATCCCGTGGTACGCCTTCCCGGGCCAGAACTCGGTCCGCGTCACCCAGATCATGGTCGACAACCTCGCCCGCATCGTCGAGCAGAAGGCTTCCCCGGAAGAGGTCCTGCGCGACATGTCGCGCGAGGTCACGCGCCTCATCCCGCTCCGCCAGGGCTGATCCTCCCGCACCGGTCACGGGAAACAAAAGGCCCGCCCGGAACGAAACGGGCG
>JAEZGJ010000067.1 GCA_023416965.1 Pseudomonadota bacterium
TTTAAGACACAGCGGCAAGGGCCCGGGACAGGGCCCGCCGCGGCGCGCTCAGGGCATGGGCTTCAGCTGGCGCGGCAGGGCGGCGAGATCCGCCTCCAGTTCGCCGATGCGGGCCCGCAGGGCCGATTCGGCCTCGGTGCGGTTGGAGAACTCGGCGCCGTCGACGACGAACTTCTCGCCGCGCAGGAAGCCGGACTTCTTCACCTTGACGCCGTTCGTCTTGAGGTCGTCGAGGACGGCCTGAGCGGCGGTGATCTTGGCGTTGATGGCGTTGTTGTGCTCGAGGGCGAGAGCGCGGTCGCGCTCACGCTGCGCGCCGGCGAGTCGGGCGTTGCGGGCGTCGATCCGGCTGCGGTAGTCCGCCGCCTCCAGCCATTCGGTGCGCTGGCAGACGACCAGAAGCGAGGCGGTGGTGCCGGCGGCCCATCCGAGGCCGAAGGCGCCGAGCACGGCCTCCGGCTCGCGGCGGTTGCCTGCACGCACCACCTTCTGGTGCTCGTGATAGGTCAGGCTCTTGTCCAGCGGGACCACCATCTTGATCTCCCACTGGTCCTCGTTGAGCGAGGCGATCAGCTGGTCGAGGCGCGAGGTGATCTCGGGAACGTCCACCGTGACCGCGCCGAGGCTCCACTCCTTGTCGCCCTCCGTCTTGGTCCAGTTGGGAAAGAGGTCGACGGTGAACTGCTTGGTCTCGATCCAGGGGATCATGGCGGTGGAACTCGTGGGCAGGGAGGAAGCGGAGGCAGGCTGGGGGGGCAGATGAGGGGCGAGGGCCGTGACCGGCTCGGCGATCACGGGAGCGGCAGCGGTGAGCGGCGCGGCGGCGGGTTCTGGGATCGCCGGCTCGGCGGGGGCAGCCGCCCCATCGGCGGGGGGTGGAACGACAAGGGGCTCCAGCACAACCGGCGCGGCAGGTTCCGCCGGCCCCGGCGCGCCCAGCGGCGGATCGGGCCGGTCGAGGCTGAACCCCTCCAGGGCGGCGGAGAGCTCGTCCAGCTTCACCCGGTCGTCCGGAGCCAGCTCAACGGCCGGGGCGTTCGCGGGAGGCGCCGGCGGCGGCGAGGCCGTCGAGATAGCGGGTCCAGGTCGCGTCGTGGTCTCGTCCGAGCTCATACAGGTAGTCCCATGAATAGATGCCGGAGGAATGCATGTCGTCGAAGGTCAGGCGGACCGCGTAGTGCCCGACCCGATCGATGCCGATCAGCTGGACGTCCTTCTTCCCCCCGACGAACTTGCGTTCCGACGGCGAATGCCCCTGCACTTCGGCGGAGGGGCTCTCCACCCGGAGATATTCGGCGTCGAGGGCGAAAATGTGCCCGTCGTCGAAACTGACCGTCAGCCTCCGCCGGTCGGCGGAGAGCCGGAGCTCGGTCGGCCAGGCATGCTGCCGGCCGGTCGCGCTCTCAACGGCGCTGATGTCCGTCATCCGGACCTCCTGGTCTGAGACGTGTCGCAGGACGGTCCGGAGAGGTAGACTGTTCCGTCGCCATCTTCAACGCCGCAGGGGTGACGACGGGGCCGCCAGCGCCTAAATAGATGGGAGAAGACGGCGCCGTCCGCAGGAGGCGACCGGGAGGAGCCCATGTTCGACAGTGCCGTGGCGACGAAACCGCTGCCGATGATCGATCCCTTCGGGCGTTCGATCGACTATCTGCGCGTCTCCGTCACCGACCGCTGCGATTTCCGCTGCGTGTACTGCATGTCGGAGAACATGGCTTTCCTGCCGAAGAAGGACCTCCTGACGCTGGAGGAACTCGACCGGCTGTGCTCGGCCTTCATCGCCAAGGGCGTGCGCAAGCTGCGCCTCACCGGCGGCGAGCCCCTGGTCCGCAAGGACGTGATGACGCTGTTCCGCTCGCTGTCGCGCCATCTCGATCGCGGCGCCCTCGACGAGCTGACCGTCACGACCAACGGTTCGCAGCTCGCCCGCCACGCCGCCGACCTGGCGGCCTGCGGCGTCCGGCGCATCAACGTCTCGCTCGACACGCTGGACCCCGCGAAATTCCGCGCCATCACCCGCTGGGGCGACCTCGAGGCGGTGCTGCGCGGCATCGACGCGGCGCTTTCGGCCGGCATCCACGTCAAGATCAACGCGGTGGCGCTGCGCGGCGTCAACGAGGCGGAGATCGAGAGCCTCGTCGCCTGGGCGCACGGCAAGGGCATGGACATCTCCTTCATCGAGGTCATGCCGCTCGGCGACATCGAGCCGTCGCGCCTGGACCAGTACCTGCCTCTGTCGCTGGTGCGCGCGCGCCTCGCAGAACGCTGGACCCTGAGCGAGAGCGAGCACCGCACCGGCGGCCCTGCCCGCTACGTGGAGGTCGCCGAGACCGGCGGGCGCATCGGCTTCATCACGCCGATGACCCATAATTTCTGCGAGAGCTGCAACCGGGTGCGCATCACCTGCACGGGCACGCTCTACATGTGCCTCGGCCAGGACGACGCGGCCGACCTCAGGGCGCCCCTCAGGGCCTCCGAAGCGGACGACCTCCTGTCCGACGCCATCGACCGGGCGATCGCCCGCAAGCCGCGCGGCCACGACTTCGTCATCGACCGCCGCACCCGCCAGCCCGCCGTCTCCCGCCACATGAGCATGACCGGCGGGTGAAAGAATGTGTCGTTCGTGTACGAACGACCGCAACATTCTGAGGGCGCTGCAAAAAATCCGCCTCGGGTTACATGACGTTGCGGAATATGCCGCTTTTCGGCCGCATTTCTCCCGCTTAAGCCCACCCTCGGGCGGATCGCATTGGCGGATCAGATCGCGACAGGCCCGTTCATCCCCGATCACCGTCGTGCGGCGTTACCGAGCGCCCGCACGATCTGTCCTGAGGCATCCGCGATGACATCCGCATCCTCGCCGCAGCCCGACCCCGTTCTCGTTCGGGACGCCCTGCGCCGGATCACCGAATCCCCCTTCGTCCCCGCCGGTTCGGTGCCCGCAACGATCCTGACCCATGTGGTGGAGCGCACGCTCGCCGGCGACGACCGGTCGATCAAGGCCTACACGATCGCCGTGGAGGCCCTCGGGCGCCCGCCCGAGTTCAATCCCGACCGCGATTCTACGGTGCGGGTGGCGGCGATGCGGCTTCGCAACGCGCTCGACCTCTATTATGCCGGACCGGGCGCCGCCGATCCGCTGCGGATCCGGATGGCTCCCGGCAGCTACCGGCCGAACTTCGAGGCGCAGGAGCAACTGGCGGCAGCCCAGGTGGCGGCCGAGGCGGAGGCCCAGCCGAACGCGCCGCTCGTGCGCCCCCGTTGGCGGAGCTTCGCGTCGCCCGCCCACTGGATCATCGTGCTCGGAGCCATCCTTGCGGTGGACCTCGCCATGACCGTGTCGCTGATGGCCGTCCAGATGCGGGGCGATACGGCGCCCTACGAGGAGCCGGTGAAGCCGGCGCAGAAGCAGGTTCGCGCCGCCGAGAAGCCCGCCTCCAGCACTCTCGTGCTCGAGCGAATCCGACAGGACGTCCAACGCAGTTACCACCAGGCGGTGGAGTGACTGCGAGCCTCGCGGGGCTGGTGCGACGAAGCGGCTCTCGACCGCTGCCGCGCCGGGGGGTAGCAGGGGCGAAGGGACGAAACGACCGGAGCGCCGAAGCGTGGCCCATTATGACGTGATCGTTGCCGGCATCGGCGCGATGGGTTCGGCCGCGGCCTTTCAGCTTGCGCGGCGGGGCCGCCGGGTTCTCGGGCTGGAGCGCTTCGACATTCCGCACGCGATGGGCTCCTCCCACGGCGTCAACCGCATCATCCGCCTCGCCTATTTCGAGCACCCGCTCTACGTGCCGCTGCTCCGCCGCGCCTATGAGCTCTGGCGCGAGACCGAGTCAGCATTCGGCGAGCAGCTGCTCCATGTGACCGGCGGCCTCGATGCCGGTCCGCCCGACGGCCGCGTCGTCACGGGGTCGCTGGCGGCCTGCCGGGAGCACGGGCTGACGCACGAGCTCATGGACGCGCGCGAGACGGCGCGCCGCTTCCCGGCCTATCGCCTCGCCCGGGGCCACGTTGCCAACTTCCAGGCCGATGCCGGCTTCGTCATGAGCGAGAGGGCCATCGTCGCCCATGTCGCCATGGCGATGGCGGCGGGAGCCGAGATCCACGGCCGCGAGGCGCTCACCGGCTGGGAGCCGACCGCCGGCGGCGGCGTGCGCGTCACCACGACCCGTGGCACCTACGAGGCCGAGCGGCTGATCCTCTCCACCGGCGCCTGGATCGGCGACCACGCACCGGAGCTCGCGCGCCTCGCCGTGCCGGAGCGCCAGGTGCTCGGCTGGTTCCAGCCGCTGAACCCCGCGCCCTTCGCCCTCGGCGCCTTCCCCGTCTCCATCGTCGAGACGCGGCTCGGCTCCTGCTACCAGTTCCCCGTCTTCGGCGTGCCGGGCTTCAAGATCGGCCTCTACAACCACCTGAGGGAGAGCGGCCACGCCGACGCCCTGTCGCGCGAGCCGCGCGAGGCGGACGAGGCCGCCCTGCGTGCCGTCGTCCGGGAAGTCTTCCCCGATGCCGACGGTCCAACCCTGGCGCTGCGCTGCTGCCTCTTCACCAACACGCCAGACGAGCATTTCGTCGTCGACACCCTGCCGGGACTGCCGCAGGTGGTGGTGGCCTCGCCCTGTTCAGGCCACGGCTTTAAGTTCGCCAGCGTCATGGGCGAGGTGCTCGCCGACCTGGCCACGACGGGCAGCAGCCCGCACGACCTGTCGCTGTTCCGCCTCGGCCGCTTTGCCGAAGGAGGCGCCAGGTGACCCCCCTCCCCTCCCCCGTGGTGGAGAGCGGCGCCAACCGCCGCGGCATCATCGCCATGTGCACGGCCATGGCCTGTTTCATGACCAACGACACGCTGGTGAAGCTGGTGGCGGCCGACCTGCCGTCGGGCGAAATCATCGCCATCCGCGGCGGTTTCGCCACGATCATGGTCTTCGCCTGGCTGGTTGCGGCGGGTCACCTGAACGCCATCGGCAAGGTGGCCTCCCCGCTCGTCGCGGCGCGGGCGGGTCTCGAGGCGCTCGTCGCCTTCCTCTTCATCACCGCCATCGCCTCCATGCCGATCGCCGACATCACGGCGATCTTCCTCATCACGCCGCTGCTCATCACGGCGCTGTCGGGACCGCTCCTGAAGGAGCAGGTGGGCTGGCGGCGCTGGTCGGCCGTCGCCGCCGGCTTCCTCGGCATGCTGCTGGTGGTGAAGCCCGGCGGCGCCGGATTCGTCGCCGGCTCGGCGACGGCCATGGCGCTCGCCAGCGTCGTCTTCTGCGCCATCCGCGACATGGTCACGCGCTTCATCGATCCGCGCATCCCGACCATCGTCATCACGCTGACGACCTGCGTCACGGTCGCGGCCTTCGGGGCGGCCATGATCCCGTTCCAGTCATGGGTTCAGCCGACGCCGACCCATCTTGGCCTGCTGCTGGCGGCGGCGACGGTCGTGGTCGTGGGCAATCACGCGATGATCCTCGCCTTCCGCGGCGTCGAGGTCTCGCTCGTCTCGCCCTTCCGCTATTCGGTCATGGTCTGGGCCATCGTCTCCGGCATCACGGTCTTCGGCGAATGGCCGGACGCCACGAGCTGGGCCGGCATCGCCCTCATCGTCGGCGCCGGGCTCTACACCCTGCACCGCGAACGGGTGAGGCTGCGGGTTCGCAGTTCGAAGGTGGAGGCGCAGGCCACACTTCCCTGAAGAACGGAAGGCGAAGATGTCGCAGGCCGGGCTGATGGGGTCCGGATCATTGCGCAGAACCGGGAATTTCGGTTTGAATCTTCCGTATCTCCCCTGTTGTATGCCGCCCGGCCGTGGCATAGAGAAACCGCGACGTTTCGGCGTCGAGCCGGCCACCGCACAAAAACAGCGGGGCCGGTCAGCGGGACAGGCAGTGGGCGATCGAGGGACAGGGCGGGCCGCGGTGACGCGGCGGACGCGACCAGTCGCAAGACACGTTTCATCTTGCCTCGTGCGGCGGAGGTTCCGCCGCGTGCGCGCCAGCCGGACCTACAGGTCCCGGAGAGCGGCCCCGTGAGGTCATGGCCTTCCAGGGGAGTCTACCCGGCATGCAGGGACTGCTTTCGATCAGCCGCGTCATCGACACGGTCAATACCTATATCGGCAAGGCGGTGAGCTGGCTGATCCTGGTGGCCGTCATCATCTCGGCCGGCAACGCCGTCATCCGCAAGGTCTTCTCGAGTTCGTCGAACGCCTGGCTCGAGGCGCAGTGGTATCTCTTCGGCGCCGTCTTCATGCTCTGCGCCGCATGGACCCTGCTCGCCAACGAGCACATCCGCATCGACGTCGTGAACAGCCTGTTTCCGAAGCGGGTGCGGAACTGGATCGACGTGGTGGGCCACACCCTCTTCCTGCTGCCCTTCTGCATCCTGCTGCTCTACGACAGCTGGCCCTTCTTCCTGAAATCCTACCTGCAGAACGAGCAGTCGATGAATGCCGGCGGCCTCGTCGTCTGGCCGGCCAAGTTCCTGGTGGTGGCGGGCTTCGTGCTGCTGCTGTTCCAGGGCATCAGCGAGCTCATCAAGCGCGTCGCCATCATGCGCGGAGAGCTGGAAGACGTGCATGGCGGCGGCCATCACGAGATGGCCGAGGCGGAAGCGGCCCGCCTGCTCGAAGTCGCGAAGGCCCAGGGCCTTCTCGACTCGGCCAAGAAGTGACGCGTTCCGGGAGAAAACAAGTGTCCATCCGCCGTTCCCTGTCGGGCGCGCTCGCCGCCGCCGCCCTCACGCTCCTCGCCCTCGCCCTCCTTGCCGAGCCGGCCCAGGCCGCCACCGGCTCCGGCCTCGGCGACTTCGTCCGCGCCAACATGGCCCCGGTCATGTTCGTCGCCCTCGTCTTCTTCCTGCTGCTCGGCTACCCCGTGGCCTTCGCGCTCGCCGCCAACGGCCTGTTCTTCGCGATCATCGGCATCGAGCTCGGGCTGTTCCAGCCAAACTTCCTGCAGGCGCTGCCGGAGCGCATCTACGGGACGATGAACAACGATACGCTGCTGGCGATCCCGTTCTTCACCTTCATGGGCCTCATCCTCGAGCGCTCCGGCATGGCGGAGGACCTGCTGGACACGATCGGCCAGCTGTTCGGCTCGATCCGCGGCGGCCTTGCCTATGCGGTCATCTTCGTCGGCGCGCTGCTCGCCGCCACGACCGGCGTCGTCGCGGCATCGGTGATCTCGATGGGCCTCATCTCGCTGCCGATCATGTTGCGCTACGGCTATGACCGGCGCCTGGCCACCGGCGTCATCGCGGCGTCCGGAACGCTCGCCCAGATCATTCCGCCGTCCCTCGTGCTGATCGTCATGGCCGACCAGCTGGGCCGCTCTGTCGGCGACATGTACGAGGGCGCCTTCGTGCCCGGCATCGTGCTGTCGTCGCTCTATGCGGGCTATGTCCTTCTGGTGGCCCTGTTCACCCCGAAGAACGCGCCGGGCCTGCCGAAGGAAGCGCTGCTCTACATGCAGGACGACGGCAAGCGGGGCACCTGGAAGCTCGGCTTGCTCGTGCTCTTCTCCGCTCTGGTCGCCGTGTTCATCATGAACCAGACGGGCGTGCGCGGCGGCGCCGATTTCGTCATCCTGTCCATGTCGGTGGCGGTGCTCGTCGCCTTCATCGCGGTGGTCTGCAACTACTATTTCGGCGCCGGCCGGCTGATCCTCACGGTCGCCATGACGGCGGCGCTGATGGTCGCCTACTTCTTCCTGAAGCAGGGCGGCTACACGACCTGGTCGCTGATTGCCGAGGCTGCGGCCTTCGGCTTTGCCTACGCGATCTTCGTCGGCCTCGTGGAGCGCTTCGGCAATTACAAGATGATCTCTCCCATCGCCGAACAGGTCACCTTCGTCATGGTGCCGCCGCTCGGCCTCATCTTCCTCGTCCTCGGCACCATCTTCATCGGCCTCGCCACGCCGACCGAGGGCGGCGCCATGGGCGCGGCGGGCGCGATGATCCTCGCCATGATGAAGCGGCGGCTGACCTGGGACCTGGTGCGCCAGGCGAGCGAGTCCACCGCCAAGCTGTCGGCCTTCGTGCTGTTCATCCTGGTGGGCGCCCGCGTCTTCTCGCTGACCTTCTACGGCGTCAACGGCCACATCTGGGTCGAGCACCTGCTCGTCTCGCTGCCGGGCGGCCAGGCCGGCTTCCTGATCGTCGTCAACATCATGGTGTTCCTGCTGGCCTTCTTCCTCGACTTCTTCGAGCTGGCCTTCATCGTGGTGCCGCTGCTCGGCCCGGCGGCCGAGAAGCTGGGCATCGACCTCATCTGGTTCGGCGTCATGCTCGGCGTGAACATGCAGACGAGCTTCATGCACCCGCCCTTCGGCTTCGCGCTGTTCTACCTGCGGTCGGTAGCACCGAAGGAGCCCTATACGGACAAGATCACAGGCCTGCGGATGGAGCCGGTCACCACCATGCAGATCTATTGGGGGGCGGTGCCCTTCGTGGTGATCCAGTGCATCATGGTGGCGCTGGTGATCATCTTCCCGGGCATGGTGCTGCACTACAAGGGGACGGCGTCGGCGGTCGACCCGTCCAAGGTCGAGATCCGCATCGACCTGCCGGGCCTCGGCGGCGGCCTGCCCAACATGGACACCCCCGGCGGCCTGCCGGGCCTCGGCGGCCCCCCGCCCGGTCTCGGCGGTCCTCCGCCCGGCCTCGGCGGTCCGCCGCCCGGCCTGGAACCCCCGGCCGCTCCCCGCAACTGATTTACCGGGCCGTAACGCGAGTTGCGGCCCGTGACTTTTCCGCCCTAGACGCTCCACCGGCGGACCGGTATCGATGGCTCGCGGAGTGATCCATGAGCTTTCCCCTGACCCATGTCTTCCGAACGGCCGTTCTGGCCCTCGCGCTCATGGTTGCCGGCTGCGCCACGCAGCCGCGGCTTCCGTCGGTGCCGCGGCACGAGAGCCACGAGGCGACCTTCCTCGACATTCCCGACGCGCGGATCTCGCTGT
>JAEZGJ010000078.1 GCA_023416965.1 Pseudomonadota bacterium
GTGATGTCCCAGTGCGGCTGGAAGCTCTGCGGCAGGTAGCCGATCGTCTCCGCCAGCCGGCCGGGCCCGATGCTGGCGACGTCCGCCCCGTCAATCAGGATCCGGCCCTCCCGAGCGCCCGGCTGCCCGGCCATGGCGCGCGCCAGGGTCGACTTGCCGGCGCCGTTCGGGCCGATGATCCCGATCAGGCCGGGCGAGGGGAGGGCGAGCGTCACCCCGGCGACGATGGCCCGGCCGCCGCGGCGGATGGTGAGGTCGGCGATGTCGATCCGCGTCATGCCCGCCACCGCCTCGCGAGGAGCATGAGGAAGAACGGCCCGCCGGCCGCCGCGGTGACGAGGCCGAGCGGGATCTCGGCCGGCGGCAGTGCGGAGCGGGCGAGGGCGTCGGCGAGCACGACGATGACGGCGCCGATGAGGGCGGAGGCGGCGAGGAGGGGGCCATGAAGCGGGCCGACCAGCCCGCGGCCAAGATGGGGGGCGGCGAGGCCCACGAAGGCGACGAGCCCGCCGAAGGCGACCGCCACGGCGACGATGGCCGAGCCGGTGAGGACCGTGCGGGAGACGAAGCGGTCAACGTCGAGGCCGAAGCCCCGCGCCGTCTCCTCCCCGAGGCCGAGGAGGTCGAGGCCCGGAGCCGACCGCCGCGCGAGGAGGAGGCAGCCGACGGTCAGGGCCAGCAGTCCGGTCAATGCGGCGGGAGCCGGCGTCTGGATGCCGCCGAGCACCCAGCCGAGGACGACCTGCAGGCTCACCGTCTCGTCGGAGAGGGCCAGCATCAGGAAGGAGCGGAGCGACCCCAGCATGGCCGCCACGGCGACACCGGCGAGAAGCAGCCCGGCCGTGTCGGTCATGCCGGAGGCGCGGCCGATGGCGAGGACGAGGACCGTCGCCCCCCAGGCTCCGACAAAGGCGAGGACCGGGAGCCCGAGCGCCTGCGGGACGGCGAGGGGGACGAGCAGCGCCACCGTGGCGCCGACCGCCGCACCTCCGGCCGAGCCCAGCAGGTAGGGCTCGGCGAGCGGGTTGCGGAACAGGCCCTGGAACAGGCAGCCGCCGAGGCCGAGCAGGGCCCCGATGGCGGCGGCGGCGATGACGCGCGGCAGCCGCCAGTCGAGAATGAGACGGCTTTCCAGGGCGCCGTCGCCGGAGAGCGCCACCAGGATCCGCCGGGGCGTCGCCCAGTCGTGACCGGCGGCGAGGCCGATGGCGAGGGCGGCGGCGAGCGCCGCGGCAAGAGCGACCCACGGCGCCGCTGTCCTGCTTGTGTCCTGTCGGGCCAGGGTCATGAGCGGATCTCCCGGTGATGATGGTCGAGGACGGTGGCGAGGGCCTCGATGCCGTCGACCACCCGCGGGCCGGGAATGAGGAAGGTGGAGCGGCTGACGGTGACGATCCGCCCCTCGCGGCGGGCCCTGAGGGCAGACCAGGCCGGGGAGGCGAAGAGCTCGTCGCGGGCCGCCTCGGTTCCGGCGAAGAGCAGGATGTCGGGGTCGGCGCGCAGGATCGCCTCGGGTGAGACCTGCGCCAGCACCTGGGGTCCGAGGGCGGGAAGTGCTCCGGCGAGCCTCACCGCGTCGGCGGTATAGGTGCCGGGCCTGGCGATCAGGAGCAGTCCGCTGGAAACCCTGCCAGTTACCATCAGCGCGCGCAGAGAAGGTCCCCTGCGGTCGGCGGCGGCGACGGCGACGGCCGCCAACCGCGCTTCCAGCCTCAGCGCTGCCGCCTCGCCCCGCCCCTCGAGGCCGCAGGCGCGGGCAACGAGGCGCAGGTTCGCCAGCACCGCGGCGATCGTCGGATGGGTGAGCACCATGACCGGAATGCCGAGCCTTTCTAGGGGATCCACCAGCTGGTGCACGGCCTGGCGCGCCGGCGTGACGATGACGAGGTCCGGAGAAAGCCGCGCCACCCGGTCCACCGAGAAACCGAGCCGGCCGCCCACCTGCGGCAGATGCGCGATCTCCGGCGGAAAGCGCGTATAGGCCTCCACCCCGACGATCCGGTCGGCGGCGCCCGCGGCGGCGACCAGCTCCGTGTTGGAAGCGAAGATGGGGACGATCCGCTGCGGCGGGGCGGGCAGGACCACCTGGCGGCCGAGGGAATCCGCCAGCACCAGGGGAGAGGCCAGCGCCCCGCCGCCCGCCAGCATTGTCGCGGCGGTGCCCAGGGCCTGAAGGAGGTGCCGCCGGCTTCCCCCCACGTCAGAACGCCGCCTTGAGGCCGACGACGATCTCCCGGCCCGGCATGGAATTGCCGAAATTGCCGATTCCGCTGGTGTTGGCGGCCGAGGTGTTGCCGATGAAGGGCTGCTGGTCGAGCGCGATGAACAGTGCGTGCTGGTTGACGTTGAAGATGTTGTTCAGTGCCACATAGGCGGTCAGCCCCTTCCGGAATTCGCCTTCCAGCCGGGCGTTCCAGACCCAGTAGGCCGGCTTCTGATGGATATGGCTGCTGGACGGCTCGCCCGAAGGGACCAGAAGGCTCTCCTCCGTATCGTACCAGATCGGTCCGCGCAGGATGCCGGTCACCGAGAAGGTCCAGGGAACGGCGACGCCTGTCCGCTGGCCGAAGCGGGTGCCGATGGCGGCCTGGTATTTATAGACCCGCTGCACCTGGCGGGAATTGGCGGTGGAGGCCGCGCCGAAGTCGCGCATGTCGAAATTGTAGCCGCCATTGGCGAAGAGCGACCAGTGCCAGCCGATCAGCCGGGCGGCGACCGCATGCAGCACGTCGAGGCTGGCCTGAACCTCCACGCCGCGGATGACGACGTCGCCGGGATTGTTGACGTAATCGGAAATGTTCAGTCCGCCCGACCGGCGCTGCGAGATGATCCGGTGCGAGATCGTGTTCTGGAACAGGGCGGCGTCGATGTTGAGGCCATTCCAGGCGAAGGTCGCCCCGACCTCGTACTGGCGGCTGGTCTCCGGCCTCAGGTTCGGATTGCCGAAGATCTGGCCGCCCGCGAGCACCGTGTAGTCGCCCGCCAGTTCGGTGGCGGTAGGGGCGCGGAAGCCGGTGGACAGTCCGGTGCGGAAACTGAGGGTCTGCGTCGCCCGGTAGGTGCCTCCCACCGTATAGGTCGTCGCGGAATAGGGCCGCGATCCCGTCTGCTGGTTGGCGAGGTTCGGCGTGGAATCGAAGCTGGTCGAGCCCCGGGTGTGCCGGACGCCGGCACGCAGCACCACGCGGTCGTCGAAGAGGCGCTGGCTGTTCTCGGCATAGAAGGCCATCAGCGAGTCGGTCTGGTTGGCGTCCTGCGGGGCCACCTGCGCCATCGTGTAGGGCGGGTTGATCGCCTCGCGATAACGGGCCGAGCGCAGCCAGCTGCGCTCCAGGTTGAGCCCGAGCAGCAGTTCGTTGCCGGGGAAGAGGGTGAGGATCGGCTCGAGCTTCGTGCCCATGATGGTCAGGTGGCGGCGGTTGATGTCGAGCCGCGTGCCGCCGCTGCGCGACGCCCAGCGGAAGATGTCCTGATCCTCGACGAGATAGGTGTGGGACGTCCAGCGGGCGAAATCGGTCGCCGTGCGCCCGGAGTAGACGAGGTCGAACGAGGCGTTGGTGCGCTGGTCGCGGTTGAAGGTGCTCCACGACGAACCGCGGAAGCCGGCATCGTAAATGCCGTCGCTGCGGATGGTCACGTCCACGCGGTTGAGGTCGTTGATCTGGTGGCCGAAGGCGCCGGTGGCACCGAGACGCTGCCATTGGGTATTTGCCATGAAACCGCCGCCTGATCCCGACGAATAGCTGTCGCGCCGGCCGCCGGCGAGGCCGAGGTAATGGTCGCTCTCGCCGTAACGTCCGGCCGTGTGTCCTCGGCCTTGCAGCAGGCCCCAGGAGCCGCCCTGGACCTCGACCGAGGAGCCCTCCGTGTTGCGTCCGTTGCGCAGGATGATGTTGATGACGCCGCCCATGGCGCCCGACCCGTAGATGACCGAGACGGGGCCCCGGACGATCTCGATCCGGGAGACGTCGGCCGGCGACAGCTTGGAGATATTGGCGGTTCCGGCGCGCCGGCCGTTGATCAGCACCAGCACCTGGCTGCGGAAATCCTTGCCCTGGCCGTCGGAGCCTCCGCCGCGGATGTTGATCGAGGTCTGGCCCGGCGTCCATTCCGAGAAGAAGCCGACGGCGTTCTCCGCGAGCAGTTCCGTCACCGACTGGGCCTGGCTGCGCGCCAGCCGCTCTCCCTCGATGACCTGGACCGTGCCGGTGATCTGGCTGCGCGGCTCGGGACGACCCGTCGAGGTGACGACGATGTCGTCGAGCACCGTCACGGGCGCCTCGTGTGCGAGGGCGCCGGCGGGCACGAGCAAGAGGGCCACGGTGAAAGGCACCGCGCGGCGGGGCCTGACTGGGTATGCGATCATCTTGGTCCCCTCGGGCCGCGCCCCGCGCGCCCGGTCGTTTTCCCGGAAGCCCAGCCTCCGAAGCCATGAATGAGGTAACGTTATAATATTACATAAACGAAAGATGCAAGTTCGCCTCGGTTTCGGCAGGGAACCGCGGGGCGGGTTCGGAGCGGGAGGGGGGAGAGTAGTGCCGCGGGGAACTGGCATCGTTTGGCATCGGCCGGGATCCTGTTGGAGCGGGGCCGAGCAAACGGATGAACAGCGGCGGGCCGCTGTCACACGCGCCGCCGGAGCACCCCGCCCGAGGTCGTCTATCAGGTCGCGGCAGGTCTCCTGGCTCGCGGGTCGCCGTCCTCTCCCGCCTTCCCGGAGCCGGACGGCTCCAGTGACATATGTGGGAGAAAACTCGCCGCTGACAGTTGCGGGGGCAGCGCCGGCCTCGCACCGGCTTCCCTCTTAGCCCCCGCTCTTGCGAGTCGGGGGACCGTGACGCCGCCAGCTAAGGATCGGCGGCAGGCCCTGTCAACAGCCGCGGCGGGAAGGCTCGCCGTCACCGCTCGCGGGACGAGTAGGAACAAGCCATGGCCGCCCCTGTTGGCCCATCGGACCGCAACGATCGGCGGCCGACAGTACGTTCCGCGCCCCGATCCTGCCGGCCGGCCCGCGGATTTCCTCATTCCATCACGAAACGAGGCACCGCCATGTTCTTCCGCACCAATCAGTTCCAGTACAACGCCCGCCCCGACGCGCCCGATCCGGTCTATGCGCGCAAGCTCCAGGAGGTTCTCGGCGGCCAGTGGGGCGAGATCAGCGTCATGATGACCTACCTTTTCCAGGGCTGGAACTGCCGCGCGCCGGCCAAGTACCGCGACATGATCCTCGATATCGGCACCGAGGAGATCGCCCATGTGGAGATGCTCGCCACCATGATCGCCCGGCTGCTCGAGAGTTCGCCGGTGGAGGCGGCCGAGGAGGCCGCAAAGAATTCGGCGGTCGGCGCCATTCTCGGCGGCTCGCGGCTGGAGGACGTCATCGTCGCCGGCATGAACCCGCAGCACGCCATCCTCACCGGCGGCGGCGCGTTGCCCGCCGACAGCGTCGGCTATCCCTGGACGGCCCGCTACACCATCGCCTCCGGCAATCTCCTCGCCGATTTCCGTTTCAACGTCACCGCGGAATCCCAGGGGCGCCTGCAGGTCTGCCGGCTCTACGAACTGACCGACCATCCCGGCATCCGGGACATGCTGTCCTTCCTCATCGCCCGCGACACCATGCACCAGAACCAGTGGCTCGCCGCCATCGCCGAACTGGAGGCGGAGGGCCTCGACGCCACGCCGGTGCCGCAGGCCTTCCCGCGCGACAAGGAGATGGGCGAAGTCGCCTACCAGTTCTGGAACTGCTCGGGCGGCACCGAGAGCCGCGAGGGCCGCTGGGCGTCCGGTCCGACCCCCGACGGGACGGGCGAGTTCGTCTATCTCGGCGAGCCGAGCCCCCTCGGGGAGGTGGTGGAGGGCCTCGGTCCGGTAGACCCGCGCCTCTTCGGCACGCCCAAGGCTCCCACGCCGCCCACCTCGCGCTGACCGCGGACAGATGACGGTCCCGGCGGAAGCGGCGCCGGGACCGCAGGGAGAATCCGACCGATGAGCAGGCCAGGCCACGTCGTCCTCGCCCTCTCCGGGGGCAATGCCCTCGGGGCCTATCAGGCCGGCGCGCTGGAGGTCCTGTGCGAGCGGGGCATCGTTCCCGACCGCATCGTCGGCACCTCGGTCGGTGCCATCACCGGTGCCATCTTCGCTGGCAATGCGCCGGAGGACCGGATGGCCCGCCTCGTTGACTTCTGGCGGCTGGCCGAACAGCACGATCTGCTTCCGCTCCACGGGGGCGGGAGTTCGCCCTGGGAAAGCCGGGCGCGATGGGCCGGGGGGATCGGCACGCTGCTCGGCGGCCGTCCCGGCCTCTTCGTGCCTTCGGCCCTCGCCGAATGGCCCTTCTGGCGTTCTCCCATCGGCCTGATGGACAGTTCGCCCCTTCGGGACACGCTGCCGTGCCTTCTCGACTTCACGCTACTGAACGCCGCCCGCCCGCCGCTCGCCGTCGTCGCGCTCAACGTCGAGACGGGCGAGGAGGTCGTCTTCGACACGCGCCGCGACGCCTTCACCGAGGACCACCTGCGCGCCTCGGCCGCCATGCCCGTGCTCTTTCCCCCCGTCGAGATCGGCGGTCGCCATCTGGTCGATGGCGGGCTGTCCTCCAACCTGCCGCTGCGCCTCGCCTTCGAAGAACTGCCGGAGGGGCCGGTGCTCTGCATCGCCCTCGAACTCCTGCCTGCGGCGAGCCGCCGGCCCGGCTCCCTGGGCGAGGCGGCGCAGCGCGCCCAGGACCTGGTCTTCGCCTGCCAGACGCGTCACGCGCTCGAGGCGCTCCGGAGGGAATATGCCCTGCGGCGAGACGCCGGTGCAGAAGGCGGGCCCGCTGTGACGCTGCTCCACCTCGCCTATGACGGCGGGCCGCGCGAGATCGCCGTCAAGCCTCTCGACTTCACGCGCACCGCCATCCGCGACCGATGGTGCCACGGCCGCGACGACATGACCCGGGCGCTCGACCGCTGGCAGGCGGCAGTCCCTGAGCCCGGGGTCTACGAGATCACCCTCGTCGGGATGGAACCAGGTTCTCGCTGATCGGCCGGGAGCCGGCGGATCAGCGCTGTCCGTTGCGGCTCAGCCAGGCCCGCATCTCGGCGATCTCGCGCTCCTGCTCGCGGATGATGTCGGCCGCCCACTTGCGGGTCTGCTCGTCCTTGCCGTGTTCCAGAACCACCTTGGCCATGTCGATCGCCCCCTGGTGATGGGGAATCATTCCGCGGACGAAATCGACATCGGCATTGCCCGAGAAGCGGATGTCCATGTCGCGATGCATGCGATCGTTCGCCGCCCGGAAGGCCGCGACCGACGGATGCTCGCCGGCGGCAGGGGCGCCCGCCGCGCCTCCGTGCTGGTGGGGGGGCGCTGGCGTGGCGGCGCCTCCCTGCGGGACCGGGGAGGTCTGTCCATGGTGGCCCTGGCCGTGATGTCCGTGTCCGTGGCCGTGCTGCTGGGCCGAGGCCGTGGTGGCGGCCGCGAGCAACAGAGAGCCGGCGAGGGCGGCTGCCGAGATGTGAGATGTCATGGCGAATTTCCTTCTTGAGGGACGGCGATGGGGGCCGCTCAGTAGCGCGCCTGGACGGTCGCGCCCTGCGGCGTGGTGATCTGCACCGCGCCCCGGACACCGGCCGGCACGGCGACTGGAGCGGTACCGACGAGACGGGATCCGCCGGCGGCCTGCATCGGAAAGCGGATTGTCTGGCCATTGACGACGAGGATCGCCGTGGCGCGGAATCCCTCCGCGGGGATCGGCTTGTCGTTCATGTCGCTGAGGTGGAGCACCACCTCGGTCGTGCCCGAGGCGAAGAGTTCGACATGGTAGTTCGCACCAGCGTGGATGACCTTGCCGCCATTGGGGCCGGCCTGCGGGGCGTGGGCCTCGGCGCCGGCGGACAGGAGGATTGCGGTGATTGCGATGACGAGCAGGCGAAACATGACGATGGCTCCCGGGTGACGATGGGCTCAGTACGATTCGGCGGTGCGGTCCTGCGGCAGGTGCTCGGCGCTGGCGCTGCGGGACTCGGCGACCAGCCGCTCCAGCGAGGCGCGGCCGTAGCGCAGGACCAGGGTCGGGGTGAGAAGCGTGTCGAGCAGCGTGGCGCTGACGAGGCCGCCGAAGATGGTGACCGCGACGGGATGCAGGATCTCCTTGCCGGGCGCCGCCGGGTCGATCATCAGCGGGATCAGGGCGACGCCGGCCGACAGCGCCGTCATCAGCACCGGCGTGAGGCGCTCCAGGCTGCCGCGGACGACGAGATCACGGCCGAAGGGCATGCCCTCGTGGATCGCGAGGTTGATCGTGTGGCTGATCTTCAGGATGCCGTTGCGCGTGGCGATGCCGGTGAGCGTGATGAAGCCGATCATCGAGGCGACCGAAAGCGGCTGGCCAGCGATCCACAGCGCTACGACTGAGCCGATCAGCGCCAGCGGCACGCTAGCCATGACGATCGCGACGAAGACGACGGATCTGTACCGCGCGAAGAGGATCGCGAAGACCATGGCCATGGAGACGATCGACAGGAGGCCGATCGTCCGCATCGACTCCTCCTGCGCCTGGAAAGTTCCCTCCAGACTCGCGAAGAAGCCGGTGGGCAGGGGCGTCGCTGCCATCACCGCGCGAACTCCGGCGATGACGGCGGCCATGTCGGCAGCGCCGTCGGCATTGGCGAGGACCACCACCCGGCGGCGGCCGTTCTCGCGCAGGATCTGGTTCGGACCGTCGGTCTCCACCACGTCGGCGAACTGGCGCACGGGCACCCAGCCGGCCGGCGTCTGGATCAGGAGGTCGGCGAGGCCCCGGGTGGTGCGCTGCAGGTCGTCGAGGCGCAGGACCACGTCGAAACGGCGGTTGCCGTCGACGATACGGGAGACCACGCGGCCGTTCGACAGGCGCTCGAGCTGTTCGGTGACGACGGCCGGCTGGATGCCGTAGAGCGCCGCGCGTCGATAATCGATGACGACCTCGAGCTGGGGCACCCGCACCTGCCGCTCGACCTGCAGGTCGACGATGCCGGGGACCGCCGCCAGCTTCTGACGCATGTCCTCCGCCAGCGAGCGCAGGGTGTCGAGATCTTCGCCGAAGATCTTGAGGGCGATCTGCGCGCGCACGCCCGAGAGCATGTGGTCGAGGCGATGGGAGATGGGCTGCCCGACATTGGTCGCCACCGGCAGGACGGCGAGGCGGGAGCGGATGTCGGCGATGATCGCATCCTTGGGGCGGCCGGCCCTGAGTGCGACCTCGACCTCCGAGGCGTGCACACCCTCGGCGTGCTCGTCGAGCTCTGCGCGTCCGGTGCGGCGGCCGACGCGCTCCACCTCGGGCACCTCCATGATCAGGCGCTCGGCGATGAGCCCGACCCGGTGGCTCTCGGCCAGGGAGATCCCCGGGTTGAACAGCATGTTGATGGTGAGCGTGCCCTCGTTGAAGGGTGGCAGGAAGGACCGCGGCAACTGGACGGCGAGCGCCCCCGCCCCGATGACGGCAGCCAGGGTCGCCGCCATCAGTAGGCGCGGCCGGCGAAAGGCCATGTCGAGCGCCACGCTGTTGCCGGCCTTGAGCTTGCGGATCAGCCAGCCTTCCCGCTCGTCCAGCCGCCGCATGCGCGGCAGCAGGTAGTAGGCCATGACCGGCGTCAGCGTGACCGCGACGACGAGGCTCGAGAGGATCGAGATGATGTAGGCCTGGCCGAGCGGCGCGAAGAGCCGGCCCTCGATGCCCGAGAGCGCGAACAGCGGCACGAAGACCAGGACGATGATCATCGTCGCATAGACGATGCCCGATCGCACCTCCTGGCTCGCCGCCACGACGACCGCGAAGGCTGAGCGCGGGTTGCCGGCCTCGCGGTTCTCGCGCAGGCGCCTCAGGATGTTCTCCACGTCCACCACCGCGTCGTCGACCAGTTCACCGATGGCGATGGCGAGGCCCCCGAGTGTCATGGTGTTGATCGACAGTCCCATCACCGGGAAGACGATGGCCGTCATCAGGATCGAGACGGGAATGGCGGTCAGCGAGATCACCGTCGTCCGAACGTTGAGGAGGAAGAGGAAGAGGATGACGGCGACGACGGCGATGGCCTCCACCAGCACCTTCAGGACGTTGTCGATGGAGGTCTGGATGAACGTCGCCTGGCGGAACAGCACCTGGTCGGCGCGGATGCCTGCCGGCAGGGTCGAGGCGATGTCGCGCAACGCCTGCTCGATGGTGGCGGTGAGGCGAATGGTGTCGACGCCGGGCTGCTTCTCGACCGAGACGATCACCGCCGGCCGCCCCTGATAGCCGCCCTCGCCACGCTTCACCCGCGCGGCATAGCCGACCTCGGCGACCTGGCCGAGGAGCACCGGCTGGCCGGAGACGCTCGCCACCACGAGGCTCCGGAGGTCGTCCAGGTTCCGGCTGCGGCCAACATTGCGGATGAGGAATTCGCGGCTGTACTGGTCGGTGAAGCCGCCGCCGGTATTGCTGCCGAACTGGGCGAGTGCGCGCTCCACCTGTTCGAGTCCGACGCCCGCGGCGCGCAGGGCGGCCGGGTTCGGCGAGACGCGGAACTGCCGCACCTCGCCGCCGATGGGGATCACCTGGGCGACGCCGGGTATGGCGAGAAGCCGCGGTCGTATGGTGAAGTCGGCGAGTTCCCGCAGCTCCATGGGCGAGACCGTGTCGGGCCCGGTCACGGCGACGAGCATGATCTGGCCCATGATCGAGTTGATCGGGCCCATCTGCGGCACGACGCCGACAGGAAGCTGCGGCTGGATCAGCGACAGCCTCTCGGCGATCTGCTGGCGGTTGCGGAAGATGTCTGTGCCCCAGTCGAACTCGACATAGACGATGGACAGGCCGATTCCCGAGGTGGAGCGCACGCGGATGACGCCCGGCAGGCCGTTCATCTGCGTCTCGATCGGATAGGTGACGAGCTGTTCAACCTCCGGCGGCGCCAGCCCCTCGGCCTCGGTCATGATCGTCACCGTCGGCCGGTTGAGGTCCGGGAAGACATCCACGGGCAGGCGCGAGGCCGTCATGGCGCCGTAGGCGACCAGGATCGCCGCGACCGCGAGGACGAAGATCCTGTTCCTCAGGGACTGGGTGACGAGAGCGTTGAACATCACGGTGCCCTAGCGGATCTGGTTCAGGAGTTCGGCGCCCTGCACCACGATGCGCCGGCCCGGGCCGATCCCGGAGACGGCGAGAACCCGGGCCGCGTCCAGGGGCTCGACCCGGATTTCGCGCGGCACGAAGCGCTCGGCATTGCCGTGCTCGTACACGATGGCCTGTCCGTTGGCCCCGCGCACCACGGCGGTGCGGGGAAGCGCGATGCCACGCCGCTCGTCCCGGGTGCGGGCGAGGACCGTCAGCAACTGGCCGGGCCGGAGACGACCTGCCTCGCCTTCGATGCTGAACTGGACCGGAACCGCTTGGTTGCGGTCGGCGAGGCCGCTGCCCTCGTGCCGCAGGTCCAGAGTGGCGCCGTCGGCCAGGCGGCCTGTGGCCTCGCCGGCGAGAGCATGGACGTCGTAGCTGAGCGCCTCCACCCAGAGGGCGACGGGATCGATGATGAAGAAGACAGCCGTGCCGGGGTCGGCGATCTGTCCGGCGATCGCCTGGACCGAGGCGACGACGCCGCCGACCGGGGCCACCAGCCGTTCCGGCTCGCGCTGGGCCCGGTCGAGATTGGCCCGGCGCGTCCGAAGCCCGGCGAGCTCCAGCTCGGCATCCTCGATCTGCGCGCGGGCCACCACCGACTGGATCTGTCTCAGCCGCTCGAGGCGCCGCTCGACGAGCGCGATCTGCTGGTCGAGTTCGCGGGCCTGCTGCTGCTGGGTGGTGGCGTCGGCGGAATTGATCGCCGGCTGGACGAGCGCGAGGACGTCACCCGCGGCGACCCGTGCCCCGAGTCGCGGAAAGCCACCGGGAGGCGGTATCAGGCGACCGGCGACGGAGGCCTGGACGGACCCGGCGCGGTTGGGATCGGGAATGACCCGGCCCGGCATCTCGACGCTGCGGGGATGGGTGTTCTCCTCGGTGAAGAGCGTGCGGATCGCGAGGATCCGCTGCGTCGGCTTCGGCACGAAGACGGCGCCGTCTGGAAACCGCTGGGCAAGGTCGCGGGGCGCCGTGGCGGCCGCTCCCGCCGGAGCGGGAGACGCGGCCTGCGATGGATCGGCGGCGGCGAGCCCCAGCGCCAGGATCATGGCCGTGGCGGCAGGACGCCGGCGCAGCAGGACGGCCAGAAGGAATCCGGCCGCAAAGGCCGCCGCGACGGCGCCGTAAAGCGGCATTCCGCCATCGGCTAGGCGGCTGCGCAGGTCGGCGGCGAAAGCGCTGTCGACGAAGGCTCCCCAGCGCCCGCCGGCCGGCGGAGGGGGCGCGGAGGGTGCTGGCATGGTGAGGGTCGCGGTGAGGATGTCGACCATGTCCCGGGCCTGGACAATGATCGCGAGGGCGTAGTCTCCGGGGCGGGCGAGCCAGGGCGCGGGTACCAGATAGGCGCCGGAGCCGTCGGGTTCGGCCCTGACGGTTCCCTCCGGCCCATCGACTTCGATGGCGGCGTCGGTCACCGGCTCGTTGCCGCGGAAGGTGTCGAGATAGATCTGCAGCCGGCCGTCGCGGGCGACGAGGACCATCTCGAACTCCTCCGAGGAGGCGTCGGCGCGCGGCGCGATGGTGGCCGAGACCGGCGGTGGCGGCGCGCCGTGGTCGTGGCCCTCGTGGGCCGCCGCCGGCGCGGCGATCGTCATGATCAGCAGGAGGCTTGAGAGGAACCGTCGGATCGTCATGGAGCCGGGATAGAGGCCCCGCCGTCACCTCGCATTGCGCGAAGGTTACAATTTGTATCAGCCCGGGGGCCCGCCCTTCGGCAGGGCGACGGTGACGGCGAGGCCGCCCTCGGGACCTCGCCCGAGCACGATCGTGCCACCATGGCCCTCGATAATCGCCTTCGCGATCGGCAGGCCGAGGCCGAATCCGCCTGTGCTCTGGTTGCGCGAAGGTTCGAGCCGCACGAAGGGCGCCAGGGCCCTGTCGACATCGGCGGGCGCGATGCCCGGTCCGTCGTCGAGGATCGACACGATGAAGCGATCCGCGTCCCGCTCCACCGTGACGTCGACCATTCCGGCGAACTTGACGGCGTTCTCGACGAGATTCCCGAAGGCCCGCTTCAGGGCCAGATGACGGCCGGCGATGACCGCGGAGGGTAGTCCGCCGAGGCCGATGGGGCGGCCGCGGTCGGAGAAGTCGTCGGTGATGGTCTGCAGGATCGCCACCAGATCGACGCTCCGGATATCCTCGTCGGCGCGTTCGCCCCGCAGATAGGCGAGGGTCTGGTCGATCATCCGCTCCATGTCGTCGAGGTCGGCGGCGATCGCCGCCCGCGCGGGATCGGTGAGATCCTCGATGCGGAAGCGCAGCCGGGTGATCGGCGTCTTCAGGTCGTGGCTGACTGCGGCGAGAGCCTGGGTACGGTCGTCGATCAGTGCCGCAATGCGCTTCTGCATGTCGTTGAAGGCCGCAGCGAGGTCCCGCACCTCTCGCGGACCCGTTTCCGGCAGGGGTGTGACGGAGCGGGTGCGGTAGAAGCCCTTCGCCGCCTCGGCGAAGAGCGACAGGGGCCGCGTCAGCCAGCCCACCAGCAGGACCGAGACGAGCAGCGCGCCGAGCGCCATCAGCGAGGTGGACAGGAGCGTGCCGTGGGAGCCGGCCGCCCGCAGGGGCGGTGCGACCAGGCCGACATTGACCCAGCTCTGGTCGGGCAGCCGCATCGACACCAGCGCCAGGTGCGGGTCGTCGGCGCCGCGACGGTGCGCCCCGATGACGAGACCGTCCTCGGCGATTTCCGGCAGGACCTCGCGCAGCCGCCGGCCGAGGTTCTCCCACCGCGCGGCATCCCCGCCACCGGCGACCGCATGTTCCGTCAGGCTCCAGTGGGCGTCCACCGGGCCGCCGGACAGGTCGTGAGCCACCGCCTCGCGCTCGGCTGGCGGCACGCGCATGACGGCGCGCTTGATGGCCAGCAGGCGGTCGGCGAGTCGCGCGTCGCTCGACAGTGCGAGCTCGCGATCGAGGCTGATCTGGTAGGTCCAGAGGCTGACGAGATGGACGACGCCGATGCCGAGCAGGACCACCAGCACCGTCCGCGCCGTCAGGCTGTCGAATCGCGCCGTCCAGCGGGCGACGCGCGAGGGCGCGCGAGGGTCAGAAGCGGGAGACATCGGCGGTGAACATGTAGCCGGCGCCCCGCACCGTCTTGATGAGATCGGCGGGACCGCCGATCTTCCGGCGCAGCCGGCTGACCTGGACGTCGATGGTGCGGTCGAAGGCCTCGGCGGTACGGTTTCGCGCCGCATCGAGGAGGAAGTCCCGCGACAGCACCCGCTGGGGGGCCTCGAGAAAGGCCAGCAGCAGGTCATATTCTCCGGTCGACAGGTCGACGACGACGCCCTGCGGGTTGGTGAGTTCCCGCTTCAGCGTGTCCAGCCGCCAGCCGTCGAAGGCAAAGCCGCGGCCGGTCCGGTCCATGGACGGGCTCGCGGTGCGCGACCGGCGGAGGACCGCGTTGATGCGTGCCAGCAGTTCCCGCGGATTGAAGGGCTTCGGCAGGTAGTCGTCGGCACCGACCTCCAGCCCGATGATGCGGTCGATGTCGTCGCCCTTGGCGGTGAGCATGACGACGGGCACTGCGGAGGTCCGCCGCAGGTTGCGGCAGAGGTCGAGGCCGTTGGTGCCCGGCATCATGAGGTCGAGGACCACGAGGTCCACCGGCGCACGACCGAGCGTCTCCATCATCTCCGCCCCGTTGCGGGCGGTGTGGACGCGGAAGCCGTTGCCCCGCAGGAATTTTGCCACGAGCCCCAGGATCTCGCCGTCATCGTCGACGACAAGGAGGGAGGCGGAGTCGGGGGCATGGCCGGCGGGCGTTTCCAAGAAGGACGGGTCCTGTGATCGCGCTTGCGGTTTAACCCGCCGAACGTGACGGGGCATCTCGCC
>JAEZGJ010000092.1 GCA_023416965.1 Pseudomonadota bacterium
GTGCGGGCATTGCCGGCCATGGCGGCGAGGAGGTCGCTCGCGACGCGGGCGGCGGCGCGGTCGTCCTTCTCCAGCAGGGCGCGGGCGGCGCGCTCGCGCAGCGCGTCGAGCCGGGCGAGGCTGCGCAGGGCGAAGACCTCGCGCCCGAGCAGGGCGAGGCCACCGATCAGGAAGAGCACGAGCGCCGCCACTCCCGCCCAGCCCAGCCAGGCGGCACGGTTGAAGAGATCGTCGATGAGGGTCGAGACGGCGATGCCGAAGGCGAGCGAGACGAGGCCGCCGAGGCCGGTCCAGAACAGCCGCGTCCACAAGCTCGGTCCCGCCGGCGGCGGCGCGGCCTCCTCGGCGATGACGGCCTCGGGTGGCCGGTCGACCACCGGCGCATCGCTCGGCGGGGCGATCTCGACCTCGTCGGAATCGAGTCGGAAGACCTGCGGTTTCAAGGGCGGTGCCTTGCTCATGCCAGCCGGTCTCCGATGAGGAATTCCACCGCGCGGTCGAGGCGGATATGCGGCAGGGCCTGCACGGGATCGGCCTTCGGCGGCAGGAAGCGGACGAAGCGGTAGTCCTCGCCGCGGAAGGCGTCGGGCCCGGCGAAGAGGCCGGTGGGATCGGCCGGCAGCTCGCCGGGGAAGACCGCCACCTCCCGCGAGCCGTCGAAGGTCTCGCCGCCGGCCTGTTCGCCCGGCATGGGCGTGCCGACGATGCAGGGCAGGCTCTGGCCCCGCCGCGTGACGGTGGTTTCGCGGGTGGCGCGCAGCGAGGCGAGCGCGATGGGCTCGACGCGCGCGCCGGCGAACTCGGCGCGGCGGATCGCCCGGTCGGTCAAGCGCTTGAGCAAAGCCTCCAGCCGGTCGTGGCTCGTCTGGTGCAGGTGGTCTGCCTTGGTGGCGGCGAAGAGGATGCGGTCGATCCGCCGCGCCAGCATGGACGAGAGGATGGAATTGCTGCCCGGGCGGAAGGCGGTCAACACGTCGGCGAGCGCCAGTTCGAGATCGGCGAGCGCCGCCGGCCCCGCGTTGAGGGCGGCGAGCGCGTCGACCAGCACGACTTGCCGATCGAGCGTGGCGAAATGGTTGGCGTAGAAGGGCATGACCACCAGCCGCTTGTAGCTCTCGAAGCGCTTCTCCATCAGCGCAGCGAGGCTGTCCCCGGCGGGCTCGCGGCCCTGGAGGTCGAGGGGGGCGAAGGTCAGCGCCGGCGAACCCTCCATCTCGCCGGGCAGGAGGAAGCGTCCCGGCGGCAGGGTGGAAAGCGACACGCGCTCGTCTCGGCAGGATTTGAGATAGCGGGTGAACTTGTCGGCGAGGCGCCGGGCCTCGGCTTCACCGCCCTTGCCGGAGGGGTCGACCTCGGCGGTGGCGGCGAGCCACTCTTCGGCGAGCGCGGCACGCGGCGGGCGGCGGGCCGCATCGATGCTGCGGCGCGACCACTCGGAATAGGACTGGGCGAGCAGCGGCAGGTCGAGAAGCCATTCCCCGGGATAGTCGACGATGTCGAGGGTGAGGGTCTTTTCCGTACCGCGCATGAACCCCGCATTCGAAGCGAAATCAATCGCCAAGCGGATTTCGCTGATCCGCTTTGTCCCCTCCGGCCATTCCCGCGGGCCGGTGAGCGCCGCGAGGTGATCCTCGTAGGGGAAGCGGGGAATGCCGTCGTCGGGTTGCGGCTCCAGGCGCACGCGCGCGATGCGCCCCTGCGCCTGCGGCTCGAAGACCGGCCAGCGCGACGCCGCCAGCAGGCCGTGGACCAAGGCGGTGATGAAGACGGTCTTGCCCGAGCGCGACAGGCCGGTGACGCCGAGCCTCAGGGTCGGGTTGACCCAGTCGGTCGCATAGGCCGCGATGGACCGGGCCGCCAGGCGCGTCTCGTTCACCCAGCCGGTCCAGACCATCTATTCGGCCTCGCTGTCGAGGTCGCGCGGCACGGTGAACGACACCAGTGTGCCGCAGCCGGGAGCAAGATCGGCCCAGCGGTCGATGGCGCAGTCGATGACGGCAAGGCCGCCGGTCGGATATTTGCGTGACAGGCGGCGGCGCTGGTCCGGCGGGCCGTCGGCGACGATCTCCTCGCAGAGGCTCTCGATGCCGGGATTGTGGCCGACGAGGAGCAGGGTTCCGACGTTGTCCGGCGTCTCACGGATGACATTGGCGAGTTGCCAGGCCGGCGCCTCGTAGATCCGGCCGTCCTGCTCGCCGGGGGGCAGCTGGACGAGGCCGGCACTGGCGAGGGCCCAGGTCTCCACCGTTCGCGCCGCAGGCGAGACGACCACCCGGTCGGGAACGAGGCCGCGGTCGAGGATCAGCCGGCCCATGAGCGGCGCGGCTCGGCGGCCCCGCGCGGCGAGCGGGCGCTCGAAATCGACCATGCCGGCCGGCCAGTCCGATTTGGTGTGCCTGAACAGGATCAGCCGGCGCATCGTCGTCCCCATCGCCCTTCATGTGCCCCCTCCCCGGCGCAGGGGCAAGGGCCGGGCCTCAACCGGCGGGGCGGGAGCGTCGTTCCGACCAGATGAGGTAGAGACCGCTCGCGACGATGATTGCCGCTCCGAGGAAGACCTGCGGGCCGGGAATGACGGAAAAGACGAACCAGCCGGCGGCGACCGACCAGAGGAGCTGGGTATATTGCACCGGTGCCGAGACCGACGCCGAGGCGAAGCGGAACGCCATCAGCATGAAGGACTGGGCGACGAGCTGGATCACCGCGTTGAGGGCGATGACCCCGAGGAGCCAGAGCGGCACGGACTGCCAGCCCGGCAGGGCAAAGCAGAGCGAGATGAGACAGATGAAGAGGTTGAAATAGAAGAGGACGGAGAGCGTCCCCTCTGTCTTGCCGAGCGCCCGGATGGCAACCATGGCGGCGCCCCAGGTGGCGGCCGAGAGCACGGCGAGCAGCGCGGCGACGGAGACGCCCTCCGGCCCCGGGCGGATGATGACGAGGGCGCCAAGGAAGCCGACCGCGACGGCGACCCAGCGGTTGAGGCCGACCGGCTCGCGCAGGGCGATGCCGGAGAGCGCCACGACGAAGAAGGGCGTGACGAAGAGGATGGCGGTCGCCACCGGCAGGTCGAGTTCGCGCAGCGCCTCGAAATAGGCGAAGACGGACACGGCGGACAGGCTCGCCCTGAACAGGTGGGCGAAGGGCCGGCGCGTGACGATGGTGCCGCGGCCGCGCAGCATCTGGACGAGAATGATCGGCGTCAGGATGGCGAGGCCCGAGCCGCTGCGCAGCGCCATGATCTGCCAGCTCGGCAGTTCGGTGACGATGATCTTGAGGATCGTGTCGGCCACCGAGACCAGCGTGAAGCAGACGAACTGGGCGGCAATGGCGGCGAGCGGCCGTTCGGCCGTCTGGGGGGGCATGCGCTTGTCTCCGCGCCTCTGCCCGCCATCAACCGGGATCGGCGGGTCTTGCCAAGACCGGTCGGCACATGGCGCCCCTGCCGCAGCAGGGGCGGCCCTTCAGCCCTGCCGCTCCGGGGTGTGGATGGTCAGGCCGTTCATCGCGTCGGTGACCTTGATCTGGCAGGACAGGCGCGAGGTCGGCCGCACGTCGAAGGCGAAGTCCAGCATGTCCTCCTCCATGTGGGAGGGCTCGCCGGTGGCTTCCTTCCAGGCGTCGTCGACATAGACGTGGCAGGTGGCGCAGGCGCAGGCGCCGCCGCATTCGGCGACGATGCCAGGAATTCCGTTCTTGATGGCGGCTTCCATGACGGTGGACCCGGCAGCGGCTTCCACCGGCCGCTTCTCCCCGGCGTGGTCGATGAAGATGATCTGAGGCATCGGCTCCCTGCCCTTCGCGTGACGTCGGCGGACCCGGCAGGTCCCGACACGAAGAAACCGCCGCTACGGCCGCGCGGCGGTTCCCATGGACGTCACATAGCGAAAGGCATGCCGGTCCGCCAGTGGCGGCCGGGCATTCCTTCCGCGCAGGCGGGCCGGTTCAGGCCGCGCGCAGCAGGGTGGCGATGAAGCCGTTGGCCTCGGCCACCGCGCTCTCGAGGCGGGCAAGATCGTCCCATGCGCGCGAGGAGAGATGGTCAACCTGGTCGCATTCGACCGCCTCGGCGGCCTGGGCGACGCCGAAGGCGCCGATGCCGAGGGCCGAGCCCTTCAGCGTATGGGCGGCCTCGGCCCAGGTCTTGGCGTTGGTGGCGTTGCGCAGGCGCTCCAGCATGGTGCGCGACTGGCGCTCGAAGAGCACCAGCACCTCGCGCTCCAGATCGTGGTCGCCGAAGGTCTGCCGCGACAGGTGGGTGAGGTCGACGGGCAGGCTGCTGCCCAGATGGTCGTCCGACATGATACGCGCCATGGTCATTGTGTCCCCTGTTGACGTCAGGCCGCCCCTCAGCGGCCGCTGTGCCAGTGGAGGAGGTTGGCCCTCCCCTCGTCCCTATGGGGCGACCATGGCCGCGGGCCGGCCAAAGCAGGGTTAAAGCCGGACGGTTTCTCCGCGAATTCGAAGCGTTCGGTTGATCGAAGGTAAAAGGGTATTCGGCTTCAGCCTTTGGGCGGTGGCTCGCGACCGACGGCGCGATAGCCCTCAGCCGTCAGCTTGCAGACGAGCCAGTCCGGCTTCACCGGGTTGGCGAACCACGGTTCCGCCCAGCCCGCGGCGATGCAGGCGCGGATCGTGGCCTTCGGCACCTCGCGCCCGTCGGTGTCGAACAGGGGAAGTTTTCCACCGGGCTGGTCGGCCCCTCGGGCGAGCCAGCGGCGCTGGACCGGGCTCGGTTCGGCCGAGGCGGACGCGACGGCACCCTGCTTGCCGCGGCCTTTGGCGGGACGCCCTTCGTCGGTCATGGTTACCTATCCGTTAACGATGAATCCGAAACTGCGGCTCCGGAAGGTTTCAATCCTTAGGACCCCCCGGTAGATTACATGCTGCGGCGGACTGTTGTCTGCCATCCGCGTTGGTTGCGTCCAAGAGGCACTTGGGGCGCAGGCACCGGGTGGATTGCAGGACGGTCGGCAGTCAAAGGATGCGGGCGACACCATGGCGAACACTCCGAAGAAGGCGCAGGATCCGGCCGAGGCGGCCCTCGCGGCCATCCAGGACGCACTGAACCTGGCGAGCGAAGACCAGGCGAAGGCGGCGACGCGGACGGGCGGACGCGACGGCGCGTCCCGCGCCTCCAGCGAGGCGATGCGGGTCGATGAGGACCTGTTCGCCGATGCCCGGCGTTCCGACCAGGTGGTCTCGCCCTCGCAGCCGCCGGCGAACGACGACCGCCGCGATCTCGCCCAGATGCTGGAGCGGCTGTCGCGCCGCCCCTCCACCACGCCGCTGTGGATCGCCGCCCTCCTCTCCATCGGCTGGCTCGGCGCGGGCCTTGCCATCGCCTCCCGCGTCTACGGCACCACCCTGCCGGACCCGCTGGCGCCGCAGACGCTCACCCTCGCCGCCGTGCTGCTGCTGCCGGTGATGTTCTTCTTCGTCATGGGCGCCCTCATCCGCCGCTCGCAGGAAATGCGCATCGTCGCCCAGGGCATGGGCGAGGTGGCACTGCGCCTCGCCGAGCCGGAGACGGTGGCGCGCGAGGCCGTCGTCTCGGTCGGCCAGGCGATCCGCCGCGAGGTCGCTGCCATGGGCGATGGCGTCGAGCGGGCGCTGGCCCGCGCCGGCGAGCTCGAGACGCTTGTCCACAACGAGGTCGCCTCGCTCGAGCGCGCCTACAGCGACAACGAATTGCGCGTGCGTGCGCTGATCGAGGAGCTGGTCACCCAGCGCGAGGCCATCGTCACCAATGCCGAGCGCGTGCGCGCCTCGATGACCGGCGTTCACGAGCAGGTCGCCAGCCAGATCGCCGATGCCGGCGACCAGCTCGCCCGCCGCATCGACGAATCCGGCATGCGCGTCACCTCCTCGCTCGGCGAGAAGGCGGAAGCCATCACCCTGGCGCTCGGCCGCGCCGGCGACACGATGATCGACCAGATCCAGCTGCGCGGCTCCGACATCGTCGACCGCCTCGCCTCCACGAGCGACGAAGTCACCCGCGCCCTGTCGACGACCGGCGACCGCGTCACCTCGGTGCTGACGGATACCGGCAACATCGTCACCGTGACCATGGCCGAGACCGGCACGAGCATGGCGGCCAAGCTGTCCGAGACCGGCACGGCCATGACCAATCACCTGGCGCTGACCAGCGCCGAGATCACCCAGGCCATCGCCTCGCGGTCGGACGAGGTGTCGGCGCGCCTGAAGGAGACGGGCGACAGCCTGGTGACCGAGCTGACCGCCCGCACCGGCGAGGTGTCGCAGACCCTGCGCACCACCGGCGAGACGCTGATCTCCGAACTCGCAGCCCGCAGCGGCGAGGTCTCCTCCACCCTGCGCGAGACCGGCGAGGCGCTGATCGCCGAGCTGTCGGACCGCGGCGGCTTCGTCACCTCCACCCTGAAGGAGACCGGCGAGAACATCATCACCGAGCTGTCGACCCGCGGCGACTATGTCGCCTCGACCCTGCGCGACACCGGGGAGAACCTCATCGGCGAACTCTCGACCCGGGGCGACTATGTCGCCTCCACCCTGCGCGAGACCGGCGTCACCCTCGTGGCCGAGCTCTCGACCCGCGGCGGCGAGGTCACCACCACTCTGCGCGAGACGGGCGAGGCCTTCGTCTCCGAACTGTCGCTGCGCGGCAACGAGGTCACGAGCCGCCTGAAGGATACCGGCGAGAGCCTCGTCTACGAACTCTCCACCCGCGGCGGCGAGGTCAACGCCGTGCTCAAGTCGACGGCCGAGACCCTGGTCTACGAGCTGGCGACCCGCGGCGGCGAGGTCACCACCACCCTGCGCGAGACGGGCGAGGCCTTCGTCTCCGAACTGTCGCTGCGCGGCAACGAGGTCACCACGCGCCTGCGCGACACCGGCGAGCGCCTGGTCGGCGAACTCACCGAGCGCGGCTCGGAGGTGGTCAGCAAGCTCGACTCCACCGGCAGCTACGTCGCCGAGACCATCACCGTGCGCGGCGGCGCCCTCGCCGACCGCATCGCCGAGACCGGCGACAAGCTGCACCAGACCGTCACCACCCACGGCGACGAGCTCGACAAGCGCCTGGCCGTCACCGGCCAGCTCATCGCCGAGGCGATCACCCAGCGCACCGCGGAAGCCAAGAACGCCATCGGCGACGTCGGCATCCAGGTGGTCGAGAGCCTCACGGAGAAGGCGCAGGACGTGCAGCTCGCCCTGCATCGGGCCAGCGAGACCGTCACCACCGCCATTTCGGAGCGGACCGCCAACCTGCGCCAGGAGATCGAGCTCGCCGGCACCGACGTGCTGTCGACCTTCGCGACCCAGGGCACGGACCTCACCCAGCGCATCGGCGACATCGGCGCCCAGGTGACCAACGCCCTCGCCCTGCGCGGCGAGGAGGTCACCAGCCAGTTGCAGCGCGTGGCCGGCGAGATCACGGAGACGGCCACCGCCCAGGGCGAGGCCGTCGTCACGCGCATCGCCCAGAACGTGGTGGCCCTCGACGACGCCATCAACCGCCACACCTCCGGATTCGAGACCCGTGTCGCGGCCCATGCCGCGAGCCTCGAGGATTCCATCAGCCGCTATACCAGCAGCTTCGAGACGCGCGTCGCCGCCCACGCGACCGGGCTCGAGGACGCCTTCAACCGCTACACCAGCGGCTTCGAGACGCGCGTCGCCGCGCACGCGACCGGCCTGGAGGACGCCTTCAACCGGTATACCAGCGGCTTCGAGATGCGCATGGGCGAGCAGGCGGCGAGCCTCGAGGAGGCCTATGCCCGCTACACCAGCGGCTTCGAGACCCGCATGGGGGCCCAGGCCGCCAACCTCGAGGATGCCTTCATCCGCTATACTTCGGGCTTTGACACCCGCATCGGCCAGCACGCGGTCAACCTGGAGGACGTCATCGTCCGCCAGACTTCGCAGTTCGAGGGCCGCGTCGGCCATTACGTGTCGACCCTCGACGAGACCATGGGGCGGCACACCAACCAGTTCGAGGGTCGCGTCAGCCACTACGCCACCGCCATCGACGAGACGATGGGCCGACACACAGCCCAGTTCGAGGGCCGCGTCAGCCACTATGCCGGCGCGCTCGAGGAGGCGATCGGCCGCCACGCCGCAGATTTCGAGGGTCGCGTGTCGCAGCACGTCACCGGCCTCGACGAGGCGATCCTGCGCCACACCTCCTCCTTCGAGGGCCGGGTGGCGCATTACGCCTCGACGCTGGAGGATTCGGTCAGCCGCCACGCGATCAACCTGGAGGATGCGGTCGGCCGCCTCACCGGCGATTTCGAGAGCCGCGTCGGCGCCCACGCCTCGCTGCTGACCGAGCAGGTCGCCAACCACACGGCCCTGCTCGACCACAAGCTCACCGGCCACATCTCGGCGCTCGACGACACGATCTCGGGCAAGGGCACGGCGCTCGCCGACCGGATCGCCAGCGACGCCCGCGAGTTTGCCGAGCGCGTCGCCCGCCAGTCCGGCGAGATCACCGAGGCCCTGGACGGGCGCCTGGCGCGCATCGACCAGGCGCTCGACACCCGCGCCCAGGCCTTCAACGAGACCCTGGCCAACCGCACTCTCGAACTCGCCAAGGTGCTCGGCGAGGGCGGCAAGGCGGTGACCGAGGCGCTGGAGAACAAGTCGGCCGAGATCACGTTCAACCTCACCACCAAGTCGGACGAGATCACCCAGACGCTGACCTCCAAGTCCGACGAGATCGCCAACAACCTGGCGAGCCGCTCCTACGAGATCGCCTCGAACCTGACCTCCAAGTCGGACGAGATCGCCTCGAACCTCACCTCGAAGTCGGACGACCTCGCCCGCCTGCTGAACGACAAGTCGGACCAGATCGTCTTCAACCTGACGACCCGGTCGGAGGAAATGGCGCGCAATCTCGCCACCACCTCCGAGGATATCGCCCAGAACCTGGCGACCCGGTCCGAGGAGATGGCGCGCAACCTCGCCACCACCTCCGAGGACATCGCCCAGAACCTCGCGGCCCGGTCCGAGGACATCACCCGCATCCTCTCCGACAAGTCGGCGGACGTGACCTACACGCTCGCCTCCAAGTCGGGCGAGATCACCCGCCTGCTCACCGACAAATCGGAGGAGGTCGCCTATGCGCTGGCGGCCAAGTCCGACGAGATCACCCGCCTCCTCTCCGACAAGTCGATCGAGGTGACCTACACGCTGACCTCGAAGTCGGACGAGATCACCCGCCTTCTCAGCGAAAAATCGGACGAGGTGACCTACACCCTCACCTCCAAGTCCGACCTCATCACCGCGACGCTGTCGGACAAGGCGGAGGAGATCAACCGCACCCTCGGCGGCCGCGCCCTGGAAGTGGCCGAGACCCTCGACACCAGGGTCGCGCGCTTCGAGGAGGTCGTCGTCGGCCGGCTCGAACTCGTCTCCCAGACGCTCGACGCCCGCGGCTCGCACATCGCCGAGACCCTCACCGAGAAGGTCGAGGCCGTCACCCAGACGCTGCGCGCCAACGCCGACGACGTGGAACGCACGCTCTCCGTCATCTCGACCGACATCACCCAGGGTCTGTCGACGCGCGTGAACGAGATCAACGCCGTCCTCGGCGCCCGTTCGGCCGAGCTCGCCTCGCTGCTCGACGACCGCGGCAACAACCTCGTCACCCGCCTCGGCGACAACGGCTTGCAGATCACCAACGAGGTCAGCCGCGTCGGCGACATCGTGGTGCGCGCGCTGGAGAACCGTGGCGGCGCCATCGCCGAGGTCATCGGCCAGAAGGGCGCGGAGATCACCCGCGTCCTGTCGCAGACCGGCATCGACGTCACCCGCGGCATTTCCGACTCCAGCGAGCAGGCTGCCCGCATCCTGTCGGAAAGCTCGGAACTGCTGCGCAACCAGATCGAGACCGACACCCGCGAATCGGTGGTCGCCCTCACCGCGACCAACGACCAGTTGCGCGGCGAGATCGTCTCGATCCTCGCCCGCCTCGGCGAGACCAACGGGTCGATCCGCGAGGTCGCTGCCCAGACTGAACAGTCGCTGGCGGCGATCAACGACCAGCTCGCGGAGCGGATCGGCCAGTTCGCCTCCTCGGCCGAGACGGCGTCCACCGCCGCCGAGACCTCGACGCGGATGCTGAACGGGCAGATCAGCCAGCTGACCAACGTGGCCGGCACCGTGCTGCGCGACGTCTCCTCGCTCACCGAGCGGTTCGACGCGCAGGCGCGACTCCTCGGGGCGGCGGCAGAGCAGGTGGAGGAGATGCAGCAGCGTCTCGACGCCTCCTTCGACTCCCGTCGCGAGGTCATCGAGGCGCTCGTCCACCACCTCGCCTCCAAGACCGAGGACATGGACAACCTGGTGAAGAGCTTCACCGGGCTGCTCGACGACAATCTCGGCCTTGCCGAGAACCGCGCCCGCGAGATCGGCCGCGTGCTGGTCGAATCGACCAATCAGACGACCCAGGCCATCGGCGAGCAGGCGGAGACGCTGCGCCTCGCCACCGGCAAGGAGCGCGAGCGCACCACCCATGCCATGCGCTCGGCCTACGAGCAGGCGACGCACGAGATGCACGCCCTGTTCCGCGAGGCCGCCGAGCGCTTCGAGACGCTGACCTCGGGCATGAAGGCGATGAGCAGCGAGATCCAGCGGGAACTGGCGGAGACGCGGGACCAGCTGTCGCGCGGCATGATCGAGATCCCGAAGGAGACGCAGGAGAACGCCGCTGCCATGCGCCGCGTCGTGGCCGACCAGATCAAGGCCCTGGCCGAGCTCAACGACATCGTCGCCAAGTCCGGCCGCGCCTTCGACGTGACCGAGCCCTCGCCCGGCGTGACCCGCAGGCCGGCCCGCGAGGAGGCCCCGCTGCCGCTGCGCGGCGCGGTCGCCGAGCTGCAGCGACCCGAGGAGCGGCCGGAGCCGGTGCGCGAGACGCCCAAGGCCCGCATCGCCGAGCCG
>JAEZGJ010000110.1 GCA_023416965.1 Pseudomonadota bacterium
TACACCGACACGACCGGCCTGCTCGCCACCACCTCCGGCCGCGTCACCATCGCCCCCTGGCTGATCTCCACCGGCATCCCCTACCGGTTCTCAACCCGGGCGCTTACCCCATCGCCGCGAAGGGCCCTGCGGGGCCCTTCGTCGTCTGCGGCGGCAGATTCCCTTTGGAAAAGCGCCGCGCGCGGCTTGCCGCGGCACACCGCCCCGCTAGTGTCGCCGGCCTGTCGACGTCCCTGCGCTGGAGTGTCCCATGGCGACCCCGAATCCGGAAAAGGCCTTCCCCGTCTCCTGGGACCAGTTCCACCGCGACGCCCGCGCGCTCGCCTGGCGGATCAGCGGCGCGGGTCCGTTCCGCGCCATCGTCTGCATCACCCGCGGCGGCCTCGTTCCGGCGGCCATCGTCACCCGCGAGCTCGGCATCCGCATGATCGAGACGGTCTGCATCGCCAGCTACCACGACTACCAGAGCCAGGGGCAGCTCAAGGTGATCAAGGAGGTCGCCCCGCATCTCCTTTCCGACGGCGGCGAGGGCATCCTCGTGGTCGACGACCTCGTCGACACCGGCAAGACCGCGCAGGTGGTGCGGGAGATGTTGCCGAAAGCCCATTTCGCCACCGTCTATGCCAAGCCGCAGGGCCGGCCCATGGTCGACACTTTCGTCACCGAGGTCTCGCAGGACACCTGGATCTATTTCCCCTGGGACATGGGCTACACGTTCCAGCCGCCGATCCGCGACGCCGGCTGACGCCTCACCGCCGTCCGAACACGGCGATGCGCATGTGGTCGGTACCCAGGCTCTCGTCGATCATCAGGCCGGCGCGGCGGCCGTCCGGCCCCAGCAGGCCGAGCATCAGCGGCGGGTTCATGAGCACGAGCACGCTCACGAAGAACAGGACGATCTTGGCAGGAGTGAGCTGCACGGAAGCCCTCCTCAGGTGACGATCCTTTCCTCCCCGCAACCCCCGGGCAGACCCTATCCGGCAGGGTTCAACGCCGCGTTCACCGGACCGGTCGAAATGGTCAACGAACTGTTCGCCTGACGTTAGGGTATCGTTAAGGGGCAGCGCTGCCGTAGCGTCACCCGGCACCCCGCCGACGCTGCTGGTGACAGTCCGCGCCGATCAGGCTAAGCCTCGGCCAGGAGCGGGCGTGGCGAAATCGGTAGACGCACGAGACTTAAAATCTTGCGGGGCAACCCGTGCCGGTTCGAGTCCGGCCGTCCGCACCATTCCCCTCGCGCCCGCAGACCGTGTCCCGCCGGACACTGTGCGACGCACGGCACTACTCTATGTTCCGCTGCGCCCCCCGTCCCGGAGACACCATGCTGAGGGTTATGTTTCTCGTCGGCCTCGCCGCCGGCCCTGCCCTCGCCCAGCCGCAGGTCGACCTGCCCCTGCGCCGTCCCGGCTACTGGGAAATCCGCATGATGACCGGCGGAGGGCCGGGCGGGCAGGAATTCACCCTGCAGACCTGCACCGACGCCGCCACCGAGCGGCAGATGGTGCAATATGGTTTCGGCCAGCTCGGCCGGCAGTGCCAGCGCTACGACATCCGCCGCGACGGCGAGGATGTCGTTATCGAGAGTGACTGCCAGGTCGGCCAGACGCGCACCACGGCGCGCTCGGTCATTTCCGGCGACCTCAGGGCCAGCTATTCGCTGCGGATCGAGGGGACGGTCCAGGTTCTCGGCCAGCCGGAACTGCAACAGACGCTGACGACCCAGCAGGGGCGCTTCGTCTCGGCGAGGTGCGGTGGCGGCCTCAGGCCCGGCGACATCCTGCTCCCCGGCGGCCAGCGCCTCAACATCCGCGATCTCGCCGGCACGGGCGATCAGGCGGCGACGCCCCGCCAGCCCTGATTCAGGGTCTGTATGCGTAGATCCAGTCCTGCTGGGCGAGGAGGCCGCGCCCGCCCATGAGCCGGATCGCCGCGTCGCGGGCGAAGGCCGCGGGTCCCTTGAGGTGGTAGATGGCGCCGTTGCGCCGCGCGAGCGACTGGATGCGGGCGACGCGGGCGGCGCGTTCCTTCTCACAGGCGCGGAAGGCCCGCGCCAGGTCGTCGGGCGTCGCCTCGCAACAGCGGGCGAGCACGGCCGCATCCTCGATGGCCATGGCGCCGCCCTGGGCGACGAAAGGCAGCATGGCATGGGCCGCATCACCGGTGAGCGTCGCCGCCCCCTCCCCCGGCCCGAACCAGGTCGGGCGGTCGGCGAGCGACCAGCGCTGCCAGGGCCCGGCCACGGCGACGAGTTGCCGCGGCGCCTCGGCCCAGCCCGACAGCCGGGCAGTGAGAAGGGCAGGATCGCCGGGCGCGCGCCAGCCCTCGATCGGCGCGTCGTCGCCGATGATGACGACGACGTTGCATAGGCTTCCCGCCCGCAGCGGATAGTGGACGAGATGGGCGTCCGGCCCCAGCCAGAGGCCGAGCCTGTCGCCGCGCAGCGCGGCCGGCACGGCCGCCATGTCGATCGTGGCGCGGAACGCGCTGCGGTGGCGGAAGGTCGGCGGCGTGGCATCGCCAAGGCTCCGGCGCACCGCGGAACGGATGCCGTCGGCACCGATCAGTGCCGGCACCTCGCGCCGCCCGCCACCGCACAGCGTGAGGGCGAAACCGTCCGCCACCGGCGTCACCGTCTCCACGGCCGAGGCGGTCTCGACCGTCACCAGCGGGTCGGCTGCCGCGGCCTCCGCCAGCACGGCGAGGAGGTCGGCGCGGTGCACCACCCACCAGGGGGCGCCCCAGCGGCGCGCCGCCTCCGCTCCGAGCGTGGCAGAGGCCAGCACGGTCCCGGAGGGGCCTGAGCGCACGTCCATTCCGGCCGGGGCGACCACGACGGGCGCCAGCGCCCCGCCGAGACCGAGGGCGATCAGCACGCGGCTGGCATTGGGAGAGAGCTGAATGCCGGCCCCGACCTCCTCGAGCGCCGGGGCGCGTTCGAGGACGGTGACCGCGAAGCCGGCGCGGGCGATGCACAGGGCCGCCGTCAGCCCGCCGATGCCGGCCCCGGCGATGGTGACGTGGCGCGGGCCGGCCACCGGTCAGGCGTCGGCGAGGGTCTTCACATAGGCGCCGGCCGGGCGGGTCTCGTCGGCGTGGAGCGACGGGTCGTACTTGTAGAGGGTCGAGCAATAGGGGCAGACGATCTCGGTGTCGCCGCCCATGTCGAGGAAGACGTGCGGATGGTCGAAAGGCGCGCGGGCGCCCATGCACTGGAATTCCTTGACGCCGATATGGATGACGGCGACGCCGTCGTCATTGGCGAAATGGGGCACGATGTGATCGGCCATGGCAGGTCCTCGTCAAAGATGGCGCGGACCATACTGTCCGCGCGCGTCCAAGTGAAGCGCCGTCGGCGGGATCAGGCCGTCAGCCAGCCGAAACTGGCGATGGCCGCCGCCACCAGCGCTGCCACCAGCGCCAGCACCAGCACCGTGGCGAGAATGCCGATGGCGTGACCGAGGACGACCAGAATGCCGTCCTCCTCAAGGAGGCCGATGGAGAGCACCACCAGCGCGACGCCGGGCGGAAAATTGCCGATCCACGATAGCGGCAGGGCGAGGATGCCGCCGAGCAGAACGAACATGGCGCCGAGCGCCACGTGTCCGAGGCCGCGCGTCATGAAGGTCCAGCGTGGCCGCGCCACCCGCTCCAGCCGCGCGATCCAGCCCACCGTGCGGTCCACCATGGCGGAGAGCTGGGCGCGCGGCAGCGTCCGCTCGCCGATGGCGGCGGGCAGCCAGGGGGCGTGCCGGCCGACCATCATCTGCAGGCCGACCAGCGCGATGACGACGCCCGAGACGGTGGAGACGCCGGGGATCATCGGAATGATGTTGGGAAGCGCGAAGATGAGCACCAGCAGGCCGAAGGCCCGGTCCCCGAGGGTCCGGGTCAGCTGGTCCAGCGTGATCCGGTCCGCCTCCCCCACCGTCTTGAGGGCGATGAAGACCTCGGAGGTCCGGAGCGTCGAAGGATCGGGATTCGCCTGCAAGGCCTGTCTCTCCGCGGTGGATCGGCCGTCAGAACAGGACGGCCAGGGTGCTCGCCACGACCGTGTAGCCGATTCCGGCGCCCACCGCTGTTGCAATCGCCGCCAGGACGAAGCCGGCAGTGACCAGCACCCCGTCCCGCTCGGTCAGGCCGAGGCCGAGCACGCAGAGCGCCAGGCCCTGCGGCATCGAGCCGATCCACGGGATCGGCACGATGATGAGCAACACCGCGAGAACCAGCACGGCGAGCCCGACGACGCGACGGGCGGCCGGTCCCGCCGCAAGGGCGAAGCGCGGCCGCGTCACCGTCTCGATCCGCCTGAGCAGCGGCAGGGTACGGTTCACCACCTGCGTCAGCCGGGCGCGCGGCAGCGCCGTGCCGGCGATGCGGGCGGGCAGCCAGGGCACTTCGCGGCCGACGAGAATCTGCAGCGCCAGCAGCACCAGGACGATGCCGGTGAGGATGGGCAGGCCGGGAATCGGCAGGAGGTTCGGCAGGCCGAACAGGATCAGCGACAGGCCGAAGGCGCGCGAGCGCAGCGAAGCCATCAGGTCACCGACCGTCAGGTTCCCCAGCACCTCCGAATGACTGGACGCCTGGGCCGACATCAGCGCCGCGATGATTTGCGAGGTTTTTTCTGGGGCGGGCACGAGTGGTTCCGGCTGATGCGACGGCGCTGACCATACGTCGCCCCGCGCCGGCCCGCCACTGTCCGCGAACGCGGTGCCTGTTCTTGCGACAATTGGCTCCGGTCAGTGCAGCCAGGCCACGCTCTGCGCCAGCCTGAACTCGCAGGGCCGCACTAGGCGGGAAGACACCACGGTCACCGCATGAAGCCGGCCGTCGAGGCTCTTCTCCCAGAAGGCGAGGAAGCGCTTCAGCACCGGAAAATAGGGCGCCTGATCGTAGTCCTGCCAGAGATAGGTCTGCAGGAGCAGCGGGTGGTCGGGCATGCGGTAGAGGATTTCGGCGGTGGTGAGGGAATAGCCTTCGATGAGCCGCACGAAATCCGCGTCGACGCGGCGGGCAGCGGGGGCTTGGGACGGCTCTGGCATGACGGGCTCCGGCGAAGCTGCGACGATGCACTGCGGTCTGCGGGGCCCCGGCTCCCGGCCGCCGCCCGCCTCCGATTGAGCGACCGGCCTGGTTAGCGAAGGCTTAACGCGCTGTTCCGGAGCGCACGGCAGCACCGCCCATCCGGTGATCCCCCATATGGCGGCCCGTCCGTTTTCATGGGGAAATGGGCCATGCGCGCATGGGGAGCATTCTGGGCCTTCACCGTCGCATGGTTGCCGGCCGCGGCCTTCGCCGAGGCGGCCGGGGAACGGCGCTCCATCAGTTTCGTGGGGCTCGACGCGGCCTTCGACGGAGTCCATCTCTCTGCGGGCTTCGACCTCTCGCCCTGGCGCGGCGCTGACGGCCGCGGTTTCACCCTGCGCGCCACCGCCGGCACAGGCCTCTCGCGCTTCCGTATCGATCCCGCGCTGCCCGACCGGGTGAGCGAGGCCGTCACCAGCGCGCGGCTCTTGGCGGGCTGGCGCGAGCAGGGCTCCTGGGGCTCGGCGACCTTGTTCGCCGGCCTCGCGATGGAGACCCGGCGTCTCTCACCCGCCCTGCCCGATCCCCATCTCGGCACCAGGTTCGGACCCGCGCTCGTCCTCGACGCCTGGCTCACCCCGGCCGACCGGGTCTCCGTCCAGGTCCATGCCACCTACGCGACGCCCTTTAACGCCGCGAGCCTGCGCATCGCGCCGGGCTATCGCCTTGCCGCCGGTGTCCATGTCGGGCCGGAGGCGACGCTGAGCGCCCATCACGGCACGCTGCGCACCCGTCTCGGCCTGCATGTGACCGGCATCGCCATGGGACCGGTCGGGCTGCGGCTCTCGGGCGGCTATGCGCGCGACCGCGGCGGCAGCGGCGGTGTCTATGCCGGTCTGTCGCTGTGGCGGGACTATTGAGCCGCGGCCAGGTCGGGCAGCCCTGGCGCCACCGGCTCGCGCACCAGGAAGAGCACCAGCCGGTCCACCCGGTCGGTCAGGCCGGAGCGCGGCCGCCAGAGCCGTTCCACCGCCCCCGCGGGCTCCACCAAGCGGTAGAGCTGTCCGAGACGCGCCGCCACCTCGGCCTCGCGGCGGCTCTCGACCGCGACCAGCACCGGCCGCGCCGCGACGGCGGCTGCATCGGGCGGCGGCTCCATGGCATAGCGCAGCCTTTCGCCGAACTGGACCACCGGCGGCCGGCCGGATCCGTAGAAGCGCAGATGCGCCGTCGTCGTGTAGCTGGCCGTCGCGATGGTGCCGGCCCCCGTCCGTTCTGCCACGGTCTCCACCGCAGCCGCCGCGGCCCGCCAGCCATGGAGCTGCCCGGTGGGGTCGATGGCGAGCGGCGCCAGCCGGAAGGCGGCGTGGCCGATGACGAAGAGACCGAGGACGACGCCGGTCACCACCGACCAGCGCAGGCTCGCCCTGACGACCGCGCCCATGCCCGGCGCGGCCGGCAGGGCCTTGGCGCCCATCATGGCGGCGGCGATGGAGGCCGGCAGCAGACAGGCGGTCCAGTTGCCCTGCACCCGGTCGAAGAGGGCATACCAGAGGAGGTAGGCGAGGAGCGGCAGCACCGAGACAGTGACCAGCACCGCGCCCGGCTCGCGCTCGCGCACAGTGCGCCGCGCCGCCACCCACAGCCCCCAGAGCACCACGATGCCCACCAGCGGCGTCAGCAGCGCCGCCTGGCCGGCGATGAACTCCGGCACGAAGCGCGGATCGAAGGCCTTCGGCACGGCACGTCCGAACTGCTTGGTCAGGGAGGCGCCGCCATGGGCGATGTTCCACCAGAGGACCGGCGCCATCACCAGGAGGCAGAGCACGCCGCCCGCATAGGGCCAGGGCGAGCGCAGCCAGCGCCGCAGTTCCGGCACCAGCACGATCCACATGAGAATGGCGAGGCCGAGAAAGACGGCAGTATATTTGGAGACGAAGGCGAGGCCGACCGACAGGCCTGCGGCGAGCCACCAGGCTCCTCGCCCCGTCCGCCAGACCTCCACCAGCGCCAGCAGCGCCAGCGTCCAGAACAGCACCAGCGGCGTGTCCGGCGTCACCAGCAGGGCGCCGGCGCCGAGGAACAGCGTCGCCTGCACCAAGCCGGCCCCCGCGATCGCCGCGGCGCGGTCATCGGTCAGCCGCCAGACGAGGCGCCACACGCCGAGGCTGGCCGCCGCCCCGAGCAGCACCGAGAGCCAGCGGATGCCGAATTCGCTGTCGCCGAAGATGGCAGTGGAGGCGCGGATCAGCACCGCCACCATGGGCGGGTGGTCGAAATAGCCGAAGGCGAGGTTCTTCGACCAGATCCAGTAATAGGCCTCGTCGGCGGCGAGGCCGAGCGATCCCGCCGCCCACAGGCGTATCGCGGTCAGGCCCGCGACCAGGACCAGGACGGCGCCCGCGCTCCCCGCCCAGACCGGGCGCAGGGCCGGCGCCATGTCAGCGACGCCAGACGATGGCGGAGGAGGCGGCATAGTTGAAGACGGCGCCCATCACGGCGCCGGCGAGGCCCGACAGCCACCAGTCGACCTCGCCGGCATAGAGCCAGCTCGCGACACCCACATTGCCGAAGGCGCCGATGCTGCAGACGAGATAGAAGAGCAGGAGACCGGTGAGGAAGCGCCCGCCCTTCAGCCGCGCGTCGCGATAGGTGACTTCGTTGTTGATGACGAAGTTGGACGTCATGGCGACATAGGTCGCGATGGTCTGCGCCCATTCGAAGCGGATATCCGCCGACAGGCCCGCATAGAGCACCGCCAGATGGACCAGGAGGCCGCTCGTTCCCACCAGCGCGAAGAAGATGAAGCGCAGCGGGATGATGCCGCCGGAGAGCTTGTTGACGACGAAGCCGATATAGTCGAGCGCGACCTTCGCATCGAGCTTGCTCTCGCCGTGAACGCGTTCGCGGAAGACGAAGGGCACCTCGGCGAGGCTCGGCGCCCGGGACACCGAGGCGGCGATGTCGGCCAGGATCTTGAAGCCGGTGGTGGAGAGGCGCGGCGCCACCTCCTCCACGATGTCGCGGCGGATCATGAAGAAGCCCGACATGGGGTCGGAGAGCGGCGCCTTGAGGATCATGGACGACAGGCGCCGCCCGAGGTCGGAAATGCCCTGGCGGATCGGCGACAGGCCCTCGGTCTTCGATCCGCCGGCGATGTTGCGGCTGGCGACCACGAGATCGCGGCCGCCGCGGATCTGCTCCAGCATGGCCGGCAGGATCGTCTCGTCGTGCTGCAGGTCGCCGTCCATCACCGCCACGACCGGCGCGGAGGAGGCGAGCATTCCCTCGATGCAGGCTCCGGCAAGGCCCCGCCGTCCCACCCTGCGGATGCAGCGCACGCGGGGGTCGCGGCGGGAGATTTCCTTGACAACGGCGGCGGTGCCGTCCGGGCTGTCGTCGTCGACGACGATCATCTCCCAGGCGATACCGGCGAGCACGCCGTCGAGGCGCCGCGCCAGTTCCGGCACGTTCTCGCGCTCGTTGTAGCTGGGCACGACCACCGTCAGTTCGGGGGCGCCGGCGGTGGGGATGTCGCGGGTCATTGGGCCGGGGTCATAGACCCCGCCCGGCGACGGGGTCAAGCAAGGGCCGGGCGTGTCGCGACAGCGTGAACGGCATAGTCGCGATAAGGCCGCTCGAGGTGCAGGGTGCAGCCCTCCGCCGCCGCGAGCGCCGCCAGGGCGTCGGCGAAATCGTCCCGCGGGGTGACGTGGAACTGCGCGAGCCAGGCGCGCAGGCCCGCGCGGAACAGGCCCGGTAATTGCCCCTGCCCGCCGAAATCCACCACGTGGAGCGCGCCGCCCGGCAGCACCGCCGCCATGGCGCGGCCGAGGGCCTCCTGCCAGGGTGGGATCATCGACAGCGTGTAGGAGCAGAAGACCCGGTCGAACCCGTCGCGGGCGAAGGTGGTCAGGGCATCGAACCGTGCGGCGTCGGCCCTGGCGAGGCGGATCCGATCGGCAAGGCCGGCGCGGGCCACCGCCCGGCGGGCTTCCGCCAGCATGACGGGACTGACGTCGAAGCCGTAGAAGCGCGCTTGCGGGAAGCGCCGCGCCGCCACCACGAGGTTGCGGCCCGTGCCGCAGCCGATCTCCAGCACCGTGCCCCCGGCGGGCGGCGCGAGGTCCGCGATCAGGCGATCGCGGCCGAGCAGGTAGAACTTGCGAGTGGCATCGTAGATGCCGACCTGCCACCGGTAGATGGCGTCCATCCTCTCCGCGGCCGGGAACACGTCCGTCGGGGCGGTCATGGCGCGGCCAGCGCGTAGAGGTGGAAGCCGCCATAGATGGACGAGCGGTCGCGCTCCGTCCAGGCGCGGCAGCGCTCCGCGTCATACGTGAAGCGCGCCAGGATCTCTGGCGCGAGGCGGCCGGGCAGCATGCTCTCCTCCGCCGCCGTGCGGAAGATGACGCGGGCGCCCGGCCTCGCCGTGCGCAGGATCGCCGCCCAGAGGCGGTTCAGCACCGCGTCCGTCATCCAGTCCTGCGCGTCGAGCAGCACATAGGCGTCGCGGGAGGCCGGCGGCAGGCTCTCCAGATGATCGATGAAGTTCCCGTGGCGCACGTCCACTCGGCCGACGCGCGCGCGGACCATGTCGAAATGCGCTGCCGCGAGATAGGGCGGCACGGCGCCCGCCGCGCCCTGGTAGCGCCGGCCGAAGGCCTGCCAGGCGAAGTAGTTGCTCTCCAGCGGAAAGCCGCAGGCGAGGCGCTCGAGGCGCGCCACCAGCACCTCCTCCATCCCGCCGCCCGCCTTCGCCGAGGTCAGCAGCGCCTGGTACTGGGCCGGCGGAATGCCCAGCCCGTGCGCGAGGCCGGGTTCTTAACCAGCCAACGCACCAGCGGCGAGGCGAAGAGCGGCTTCAGCTCGGCATCGAAGATGGCGCGCTGGTCGGCGAGCGAGCGCGCCTCCAGCATGCGGCGCGGGTCGCGGCCGTGCAGCCTTGCAACGGCATGACCGGTGCCGATCATCCAGCCGAGCAGGCCCTTGCGGTAGATGTTGTCGGAAAACTGCCGGATGCGGCGCCGTCCGGCCCAGTCGCGCCGGTCCCAGTAGGCGCGCGTCGCGGGATCAAGCCGGTCGCGGAGGTGGAGGTCATAGGCGGCGACATTGGCGCGGCTGTCGGCCTGGCCGAAGAAGCGGAAAAAGCTCTCGTGGTCCGGCAGGTGGACGGCGGCGGCGAGCTTCAGCCGGTTCAGCGCCACGTGATGGGCGTTGAGGTCGATGGCGGTGATGGAGGCGGGTCCGGCGACGAGATAGCTGAGGACGTTGCAGCCGCCGGAGGCGATGGCCACGACCTCGTCGGCCGGGCCCAGCGCCAGCGCTTCCATGTCGATCTCCGGATCCTCCCAGATCTGCGGATAGACGAGGCCGGAGAACATCATCGTGAAGAGCTGCTCCTGCAGCCCCGCCCGCGACAGCGGCCGGTGGCGGGCGACGGCCCGCCCAACATTGCGCTGGGTCGCCTTGCGCGCCTCTCCTGCCGCCAGACTCATGCCGTTTCATCCCGATCCGGAAGCGTTCGGATCGGGTTAGGCGGCGGCCGTGACGCGCCGGTGAAGCGGCGATGACCCCGCGATGACGGGGCCGTGGGGCGATGCCTACAATTGGAGTGAATTCCGCCCGGGCTGGTTAAGGTCAACCGGTAGGGTAAAGATGCGGCCGTGATTGTGCTGCACAGCGAATGGGCGGATAGACGGTCTCAACCACTCCGCGTCCACGGAGATGACCATCTGAAGCCCCGGGCCGGCAACGACCCGGGGATTTTTTTGTCAAAATTACCGCAAGCACTTCAGGATCGTTAAGGCGCCGGTCGCCCGCCCGCAGCTGCCAGCGCCTCCGGGGTGTCGAGGTCGAGGTGGACGTCGTCCGTCTCGGCCGGCACCTCCGCGACGGCTTCCGGCGCGTCCGCCAGCACCGCCCTGCCCCCTTGGTCGCCGGTGACCTTCATCAGCTCGGCGAAGAAGCGGCGCCCCCACAGCACGGGATTGCCCCGCCGCCCGCCGGCGACCGGCACGACGATGTGCCGGCCCTCCCCCGGCGCGAAGGCGCCCGCGAGCCGTTTCACCAACGCCGGCGAGATGCGCGGCATGTCGCCGAGCAGCACGACGGCCCCGTCGATCTCCTCGCCGAGGGCGGCGATGCCGGCCTTCAGCGACGTGGAGAGTCCTTCGGTGAAATCGGGATTGTGGGCGAAGCGGACGGGCAGATCCGCGAGCGCCGCGCGCACGGCGGCCTCCTGATGCCCCGTGACCACCAGCACCTCGGCGAGCCCGGCACCGAGCGCCGCCTCGATCGCGTGGCGCACCAGCGGCTTGCCCCCGATCTCGGCCAGGAGCTTGTTCGGTCCGCCCATGCGGGTCGAGCGCCCGGCCGCCAGCACGATGGCGGCGATGCGCGGGGCGGGTGGCGCGGCGACCTCGCCTTCGCGCGGCTGCGGACGCGACACGATCTCCATCAGCAGTCCCCCCACCCCCATGCCGGTGACGTCGCGCTTGGTCACCGGCAGACCGGCCAGCAGTCGCATCAGCACCCAGTCGAAGCCGTTCTCCCTGGGTGAGCGGGCGCAGCCCGGCGCACCGATCACCGGCACGCCGCCGAGCGCACCGATCATCAGGAGGTTGCCCGGATCGACCGGCATGCCGAGATGGTCGACCTGGCCCCCCGCCGCCTCCAGCGCCGCCGGAATGACGTCGCGCCGGTCGGCGATGGCGGAGGCGCCGAACACGAGGACGAGATCGGCCGCGCCGGCAACGCCCCTGATCGCCTCCGTCAGGGCGCCGGCCTCGTGAGGCACGCGTCGCTCGGCGACGATGGCCGCCCCCGCCGGAGCGAGACGGTCCGCAGTCACCCGCAGGGTCTTTTCCACCACCTTGTCGGCCAGCCCGGGGAGCAGGGTCGAGATCACGGCGACGCGCCGCCGCTCGAAGGGCGCGACACGCACCAGCGGCCCCGCCGCGATCGCCTCCGCCACCCGGTCGCCGGCGACCGCATAGGGGATGATCTTGACGGTCGCGACCATCTCACCCGCCTCCACGGCCGCGAAGGCCGGAAGGGTCGCCAGGGTGATGGCCTCGTCGAGGCGGTTGATGCGGTCGATGCCCTCGCGATCGACCACCAGCACGCCCGCTTCCGCCGCGAAGAGGTTGGCGCGGCCCGTGAACGGCGGATCGATGCGAAGTCCCTCCCCCGCCACTGCGGCGGCGATGCGGCCGGCAGCATCGTCCTCGCCGATGTCGCCGGGCTCGGCCAGCGCCACGGTGAGGGTTGCGACGCCCGCAGCCTTCAGCGCGGCGACCTCGGCTGAGCCGATGACGGAGCCCTTCTTCAACAGGAGGCCCGGCCGCCGCACCGCATGGGCAACGACGCCGCCCAGCGCCTCCTCCACCGCTACCGGACCGAAGCGCATCCGCGTTCCTCCTGGCCGCGTGTGCCGCCGCCGCTCACGCGATGCCCTGGCGCCAGGCCTGCGTCACCTCGGCGAGGATCGACACGGCGATCTCCGCCGGCGTGATCGCGCCGATGGCGAGGCCCACCGGCGCCTTGATACGGGCTAGCGCCTCCGGCGCGGCGCCGGCCGCCGTCAGCCGCTCGACGCGACGGGCATGGGTTTTCCGCGAACCGAGAGCGCCGATGTAGAAGCAATCCTTCTCGAAGGCGTGCATCAGGGCGGGGTCGTCGATCTTCGGGTCGTGGGTCAGCGCGATGAAGGCGGTGTAGCGGTCGACCTTCAGGCCCGGCAGCGCCTCGTCAGGCCATTGCGCGAGCAGATTGACCCCCGGAAAGCGCTCGGGCGTGGCGAAGGCGGTGCGCGGATCGACGATGACCGGATCGTAGCCGAGCATCCGCGCCATCGGCACCAGCGCCTGGCTGATATGGACCGCGCCGATGATCACCATCTGCGCCGGCGGCACCTGCACCGTAAGGAAGGCGCGCGTGCCCTCCACCACGCCGCTGCGGCCGGTGCGCAGCGCAGCCCGGATTGAATCCTCGAGCGGATCGCCGGCGAGCGTCTCGGCGGTCACGAGGCGCGCCTCGCCGCCGTCGAGGTCGGTGACGAGGACGGCTGCGCGCCGGCCGGCGCGCGCGGCGTTGAGCGCGGAGAGGAGGTCGAGACGCATCAGCCGACCTTCTCGACATAGACCGCGATGCGACCGCCGCAGGACAGGCCCGCCCGCCAGGCCGTCTCGTCGGCGACGCCGAATTCGAGCATCTTGGCCTTGCCGGAGCCGATCACGTCCAGCGCCTCGGTGACCACCTCGCCCTCGACGCAGCCGCCGGAGACCGAGCCGAGGAAGGTCCCGTCCTCGTCGATGACGAGGTGCGAGCCGACCGGCCGCGGCGCCGAGCCCCAGGTCTCCACGACGGTGGCCACCGCCACGCCCTTGCCGGCCCTGGCCCAGGCCTCGGCCTGTCCGAGAATGTCGTCGTCGGTCGAGAGCATGGCGGCCTCCCTGGAACATCTCCAACGTCCAAGACATCGGACGAACCGAAGCGCCGCGCAAGGGCGGGCCATCATGCGGGCCGTGCGGCTCTGCTGCCTCGAGGGACGCACGTCCCCCGCGCAGGGCATCCCCGGCCCTACAGCGCCTTCATCCACCTGCGCGGGTCGTGCGCCCGGTCCGGCCGGCGTGCGTCCAGCGCAGCGACGAGGTCCGCCACCGCCGCCACGTTGTGGATCGTTCGGAACTCGTCGACATGGGGCAGCAGGGCCCGGATGCCCTGGGCGCGCGCCTCGAACCCGTCGAAGCGCAGCAGCGGGTTGAGCCAGACGAGCCGTCGGCAGGAGCGGTGCAGCCGGTCCGCGGCGCGGGCGAGGTCGGCCGTGCCGTCGCGCTCCAGCCCGTCGGTCACCAGCAGGACCACCGCGCCGCCCGACAGCACCCGCCGCGACCACAGCCTGTTGAATGCGGCGAGCGAGGGCGCGATGCGCGTGCCGCCGGACCAGTCCTCCACCGCCGCCGTGCAGGCGGCGAGCGCCTCGTCCGGGTCCTTCGCCTTGAGCATGCGGGTGATGTTGGTCAGCCGGGTGCCGAAGGTGAAGGCATGGACGTTGCGGCGATTCTCCATCAGCGCATGGACGAAATGCAGGATCACCCGCGTGTACTGGTTCATGGAGCCGGAAATGTCGCAGAGCACGACCAGCGGCGGGTGCTTGGTCTTCGGGCCGCGCCGGGCCAGGTCGATGATGCCGCCCCCCTCCCCGATGGAGCGGCGCAGGGTGCGGCGCAAGTCGATCCGCCGTCCGCGCGGGTCCGGGGCGAGGCGGCGTGTCGGCACGGCGTCGTCGGGCAGCACCAGCGCCGCCACCCTGCGGCTCGCCTCGGCGATCTCGGCGGCCGTCATCTGGGCGAAGTCCTTCTTCTGCAGCACCTCGATGTCGGAGACAGTGAGGCTCGCATCCACCTCGATCTCCGGCTTCTCCACCGGAACGCTCTCCGCCTGTTTGAAGAAGGCCTCCTGAAGGCGGAGCGAGACGGGATCGGGCTTTCCCGGCGCGGCGGGGGCTACCGGCATCAGGATGGAGAGCAGCTTCTCCATCAGGTGCCGCTTCTTCCAGAAGATCTCGAAGGCGGTGCGGAACAGCACCGACTGCTCGTGCTTCGTCACGAAGACGGCGTGCAGGGTCCAGTAGAAATCCTCGCGCGAGCCGATGCCCGCCGGCTCCACCGCCTGGACCGCGTCGAGGACGGTTCCCGGCCCGACGGGCAGGCCGGCCGTGCGCAGCGCGCGGGCGAAATGGGCGATGTTCTCGGCGAGGGCATGCGCCATCAGGCGGGCCTCAGCAGGAGGGCGAAGACTGGCGACAGGGCGAGAGACCCCGCATTGTAGACGGCATGGGCCAGCGCGGTGCCGAGAAAGGCGGTGCGCCAGCCGCGGGCGGCCTGCCAGCCGGCATATTGGAGCGCGAAGACGAGGAAGATCGCCGCCGTCACGGGCGTGCGCACCAGTGTCAGCGGGAGGTGAGCGGCGACCGCCGCCGCCACAGCCACGGCGACGAAGAGGTGCAGCGGGGCCCTGAGCAGCCCCACCGCCAGCCAGTGCAGCACCGCCAGCGCCGCCGTCTCGACCAGCGGCGCGATGACCACCGCCGCCGTGACGATCAGCGTCATGGTCAGCGGCGATGGACCGGGCGCAGGAAAGCGCATCCCCGCAAGGGCCAGCACCGTCCACCAGACAAGCGGCACGAGGAGCAGCCCGGCGCCGATGGCGCAGGCCTTCGCCCAGGCCATCCGGCCGGGATCGGTGACGAGGGCGAGGGAAGCCATCGGATCAGCGTCCCGCCTTAACCTCGTCGAGGATCGCCTTGGCCTCGCCGCCCTGCATCTTCTGGATGTCGTCCTGGTATTTCAGCAGCACGCCGAGCGTGTCGGTGACCCCCTGCGGGTCGAGACCGACGGCGTCGAGTTCGGTCAGAGCCGTCGCCCAGTCGATGGTCTCGGCGACGCCCGGCACCTTGAAAAGGTCGGACTTCCGCAGGCGCTGGACGAAGGCGACGATCTCCTTCGTCAGCCGCTCGGGCGCGCCCGGCGCCTTGGCCTTGAGGATGGCGAGTTCGCGCGCCGCGTCGGGATAGTCGACCCAGTGGTAGAGGCAGCGCCGCTTCAGCGCGTCGTGGATCTCGCGGGTGCGATTGGAGGTGACGATGACGATGGGCGGCGCCGGCGCCTTGATCGTGCCGAGCTCCGGCACAGTCACTTGGAAGTCGGAGAGGACCTCGAGCAGGAAGGCCTCGAAGGCCTCGTCGGTGCGGTCGAGCTCGTCGATGAGCAGCACCGGCGGCCCCCGCAGGTCCGGCTCCAGCGCCTGGAGCAGCGGCCGCTTGACCAGGAAGCGCTCGGAGAAGATGCCCGAGCTCAGCGCCTCGCGGTCGACGCCCCCCTCCGCCTCGGCGAGGCGGATGGTGATCATCTGCGCCGCGTAGTTCCATTCATAGACGGCGGCGGCGACGTCGAGCCCCTCGTAGCATTGCAGCCGGATGAGGTTGCGGCCGAGCGCCGCCGCGAGAACCTTGGCGATCTCGGTCTTGCCGACGCCGGCCTCCCCTTCCAGCAGCAGCGGCCGGCCGAGTTTCAGCGCCAGGAACAGCACGGTCGCAAGCGACCGGTCGGCGACATAGTCGCCGCGCCTGAGCAGGGCCAGCGTCTCGTCGATGGAGGTGGGAAGCGGGATCGGCGGGGCAGTCGTCACTGAGGCACTCCGGCTGGACGCCGGGACCATAGCGCAGCCGGCATGCCGTCGAGAACCTCAATCCGCGGCGGCGCGCCTTGCCGGCGGCTGCCCCGGATCTAGGGCGAGCCGCGTCGCCTGGGCGATGCCGGTGCCGTAGCCGGTCGACAGCGTGATCTTCGCCGGCAGCAGGGTGCGGGTGCCGCGCACCGGCACGAGGATGACCTCGGCCGAGCGTTGCCGCGCGCTCTGGATGTCGTTGCGATCGGGGCGGTAGCCGGCGATCGGCTCGAAACGCACGCGGCAGACCGCCGCCTCGCCCTTGTAGCCGCCGATCTCCACCTGCCGGGTCTCGACGAAGGAATAGATGAGGTCGAAGCGCTCGCGCCCGCCATAGACCGGCGTGCGCCGCTCGCAGGCGGCCGCTCCCGCGACCGGGCCCGAGCCGCCGGCGACGAAGATGCCGGCGGAGAGCGGGTCGAGCACGCCGCGCAGGTGTTCGGGCAGGACGGGGGTCGCGCGCGGATGGGGCGGCTTGTCCGGATCGCGCTCGACGCCGGTGACATTGCCGCCGGCCATGGCGATGCGCGTCGTCTCCACCTTGCCGCCGGAGCGGATTGCCACCATGAAGTTCGAGGGCACCGGCGTCGTGCCGCGGATCTGGCCAGTGGCGGTGGCGGTGCCCGACCCGCCCGTGAAGATGGCGGCGACGCCGGTGACGCGCACGTCCAGCGTCGTGCGGTAGTTCCGCCCGTCGCTGGTCGAAACCATGGTGCCGCGGCCGATGGAGAGGCCGAGGAAGGTGACGCTGTAATCGGCCGAGACCTGCCCCTGGCCCGCGCCTTGCGCCTGGGCCGCCGCTGGCTGCGGCCCGGCGAGGGCAAGAGCGGCGCAGGCAAGGACGGCTGGAACGGGCTTCATGCGCTCACCTCGGGGGCGGACGGGCGGAAGGCGAACCCGATATGTGCACGTCGGTGTGGGGCGTTTTTGGGGCGTTGGAGGCGCGATCTGCGGGAGTGCCGCGGGGACTCGCGATTGCAACCATTTTTCACGGATTCGATTCGAATTTTCGTTAAGTCCGCGCGTGCTAGCCACGGGTCTGTTCAATTCCAGCCGCGGGTTTCCCCGATGCGCCACAGCACGATCCTGACCACTCTGCTGCTCGCCCTCCTCGGCGCCGCCGTGACGCTGTTCATGTTCTTCCCCGGCGAGGCCGCCCTCGTCACCGGCAGCGTCCGCCGCATGATCGATCCCAAGCGGCCCGATCTGGTCCGCCTCGAATACATCGCCGTCAATCCGGAGCAGTCGCGCGGCTGGCGGACCCTGCGCGTCCTCGAACGTGGCGACCAGTGCCTGCCGCTCCTCGATCGCAACCACTCCCGCGATCCCGCCCTCGCCGGGCCCATTGGCGCGCTGCGCTGCGTCTCCTACCGGAAGGACGGCGAGATGATCGAGGTGCTGGAGACACGCCGCCTCGCCCCGCAGGGCTGACCCCGCCGCTCTCTCCTGGAACGACGAAGGGCCGGTCCTCGGGGACCGACCCTTCTTGCTGTCAGACCGGGCGGCGTCGGTCAGGCCATGGCCGCCGAGACGGCGCGCTTGGCGATGACGCCGACGAGATGGGCGCGATACTCCGCCGAGGCGTGGATGTCGCCGTTGAGGTCCTCGGCGGGGGTCGTCACACCCTCCAGCGACTTCGGATTGAAGCGCCTGCCGAGCGCCTCCTCCATGGCCGTGTGGCGGAAGACGCCGTTGGAGCCCGCCCCCGTGACCGCCACCCTGACGCTGCCGCCCTTCTTGGCCACGAAGACGCCGACGATGGCGTAGCGCGAGGCCGGATTGGGGAATTTCACGTAGCCGGCCTTGCCGGGCACCGGGAAGGCGATCTTGGTGATGACCTCGTCCTCGTCGAGGGCGGTCGAGAACATGCCGGCGAAGAACTCGTCCGCCGGGATTTTCCGCTTGCTGGTGTGGACGGTCGCGCCGAGCGCCATCAGCGCGGCGGGATAATCGGCCGCCGGGTCGTTGTTGGCGACCGAGCCGCCGATCGTGCCGCGGTGGCGGACATGGGGGTCGCCGATATGGGCGGCGAGCCGGGCAAGTGCCGGAATCGCCTGCTGGACGACGGGGGAGTTCGCCACCTCCGCATGGGTAGTCATGGCGCCGATGACGATGGACCGGCCCTTCTGCTCGATGCCGGAGAGCCCGGCACCGGACAGGTCGATCAGCGTCTTCGGGCTGGCGAGCCGCTGCTTCATGGTCGGAATCAGCGTGTGGCCGCCGGCCAGGAGCTTCGGATCCTCGGCCTTGCCGAGGAGCGAGACGGCGCCGCGGACGGTTGCGGCCTTCTGGTACTTGAAAGGATACATGATGACCTCTTTCGAACCTTACTCGGCCGCGATGGCGGCGCGGGACTGTTTCTGGATGACCGTCCAAAGGGCCTGGGGCGTCGCCGGCATGGGCACGTCCTCCGTCCCCAGCGCGTCGGTCAGCGCGTTGATGACGGCGGCAGGCGCCGCGATGGCTCCCGCCTCGCCGCAGCCCTTGATGCCGAGCGGGTTGGACGGGCACGGCGTCACCGTCATGCCGACGTCGAAGGACGGCAGGTCGTGGGCGCGCGGCATGGCGTAGTCCATGAAGGAGGCCGTCACGAGCTGGCCTTCCTTGTTGTAGATCGTGCCCTCCAGCAGGGCCTGGCCGACGCCCTGGGCGATGCCGCCATGGACCTGGCCCTCGACGATCATCGGGTTGATGACGTTGCCGAAATCGTCCACCGCCGTCCACTTCACGATGCTGGCGACGCCGGTCTCCTGGTCCACCTCGATCTCGCAGATGTGGCAGCCCGCCGGGAAGGTGAAGTTGGTGGGGTCGTAGAAGGATCCCTCCTTCAGCCCCGGCTCCAGCTCCTGCGGATTGAACTTGTGGGCGATGTAGGCGTTGAGCGCCACCGTGCCGAAATCCACCGACTTGTCGGTACCCTTGACGGTGAACTTGCCGTCCTTGAAGTCGATGTCGGCCTCGGCCGCCTCCAGCACGTGGGACGCGACCTTCTTCGCCTTGGCCTCGATCTTGTCGAGCGCCTTGGAGATGGCCGACATGCCGACGGCGCCCGAGCGCGAGCCGTAGGTGCCCATGACGATCTGCACCTTGTCGGTGTCGCCATGGACGATGGAGACGTTGTCGATGGAGATGCCGAGGCGCGAGGAGACGAGCTGTGCGAAGGTCGTCTCGTGGCCCTGGCCGTGGCTGTGGGAGCCGGTGAGGACCTCGACCGTGCCGACCGGGTTCACCCTCACCTCCGCCGATTCCCACAGGCCGACACCGGCGCCGAGGGACCCGACCGCCTGGGACGGGGCGATGCCGCAGGCCTCGATATAGGTGGAATAGCCGAGGCCGCGCAGCTTGCCGCGCCTGGCCGCCTCGCGGCGGCGCTTGCCGAAGCCCTTCACGTCGGCCATCTCCATGGCCTTCACCAGCGAGGCTTTGTAGTCGCCGCAGTCGTAGGTCATGATGACCGGCGTCTGGTGCGGAAACTTCGAGACGAAGTTGCGCCGCCGGAAGGCCGCCGGGTCCATGCCGATCTCGCGCGCCGCCGCTTCCACCAGCCGCTCGACGACGAAGGTCGCCTCCGGCCGCCCGGCGCCGCGATAGGCGTCGACCGGGGCGGTGTTGGTGTAGACCGCGTCCACCTCCGCATAGATGTTCGGAATGGCGTACTGACCGGACAGCAGCGTCGCATAGAGATAGGTCGGCACCGACGAGGCGAAGGTCGACAGATAGGCGCCCATGTTGGCGATCGTCTTGACCCTCAGGCCGGTGATCTTGCCCTCGGCGTCGGTGGCGAGCTGCGCCCGCGTGACGTGGTCGCGCCCGTGGGCGACGCAGAGGAACTCCTCGGTGCGGTCCGCCGTCCACTTCACCGGACGGCCGCACTTGCGCGCCGCCCAGACGCACACCGTTTCCTCGGCATAGATGAAGATCTTCGAGCCGAAGCCGCCGCCGACGTCCGGAGCGATGACCCTGAGCTTGTGCTCGGGCGCGATGCCGACGAAGGCGGAGAGCACGAGCCTCGCGACGTGGGGGTTCTGGCTCGTCGTGTAGAGGGTCAGCGCGTCGTTGCCGGCATCATATTCGCCGACCGCCGCGCGCGGCTCCATGGCGTTGGGCACGAGACGGTTGTTGACGATCTCGAGCGTGGTGACGTGCTTGGCCGCCTTGAAGGCCGCCTCCGTCGCCGCCTTGTCGCCGATATGCCAGTCATACACCGTGTTGTTCGGCGCCTCCGCATGGACCTCGGGGCCGCCCTGGGCCTTGGACGTGTCGGCATTGGCCGGCAGCACGCCGTAGTCGACGACGATCGCCTCCGCCGCGTCCTTGGCCTGGGAGAGCGTGTCGGCGATCACCACCGCCACATGGTCGCCGACATAGCGCACCTTGCCCTGGGCGAGGATGGGATGCGGGCCGGCGCGCATCGGCGTGCCGTCCTTCGAATGGATCATCCAGCCGCAGATCAGGCCGCCCACCTTGTCGGCGGCGACGTCCTCGCCCGTATAGATCGCCACCACGCCGGGCATGGTCTTCGCGCGCGAGATGTCGATGCCCTTCAGCGTGGCGTGGGCATGGGGCGAGCGCAGGAAATAGGCGTGCGCCTGGCCGGGGCGGTTGATGTCGTCGGTATACTGGCCCTTGCCGGTGATGAAGCGGTGGTCTTCCTTGCGCCGGACGGCGGCACCGATGGCGGTGACTGTCATGGACGATCCTCCCTGGGGACGTCGAATGGACGGGAAAAAGGCTGCGGGTGCGGCTTTTGGCGCCGCTTATTCCGCGGCCTGGCGCGCGGGGGCCGAACCGGTCATCGCCCGGGCGCCGGCTTCCACCGCCTTGACGATGTTGTGGTAGCCCGTGCAGCGGCAGATATTGCCCTCGAGCTCCTCGCGGATCGTCGCCTCGTCCACCGCGCCCTTGCGGTTCACGATGTCGACGGCGGCCATGATCATGCCCGGGGTGCAGAAGCCGCACTGCAGGCCGTGATGCTCGCGGAAGGCCTCCTGCATCGGGTGCAGCTTGCCGTCCTTGGCCAGGCCCTCGATGGTCACGACGTCGGCGCCCTGGCACTGGACCGCGAAGGTCGTGCAGGATTTCACCGCCTTGCCGTCGACATGGACGACGCACGCTCCGCACTGCGACGTGTCGCAGCCGATATGGGTGCCGGTCAGGTGCAGGTTTTCGCGCAGCATCTGCACCAGCAGGGTGCGCGGATCGACATCGGCCGTCACCGGTCGTCCGTTGACCGTCAGGGTCACCGTCGGCATGGGCGTTCCTCCTCACATTCCATCAAAACGGGCGCCTACGGGATGTATTTTTGTCTCCGCCGCCGGCTCCCGCGCCGGAAACGGCCTGTTTTCGGCGGGAATTGCAGTTTGGACCCGTTCTCAACGGAGCGTCAAGCTGGAACCTTACCAGAGTGCAGGACGGCCCTTGCGCACGCGCAACGCTTGCACCCGTTGCTTTGTGCCGCCCGCACCCTAGTGTCACCCCCGTCTGGTTGAGGAGAATGTCATGGCCCGCTTCACCACCTCGGACGGCCTTTCGCTGCGCTACGAGGATACCGGCGGCGACGAGCCTGCCCTCCTGCTGTCGAACTCGCTCGGCACCCGGCTGGAGATGTGGCAGCCGCAGATGGCCGCCTTCGCGGAGGCCTTCCGGGTGGTGCGCTACGACAAGCGCGGCCATGGCGAGAGCGAATTGCGCGTCGGCCCGACGAGCTTCGCCCGGCTCACCCTGGACGCGGTCGAACTGCTCGACCATCTCGGCATCGCCAAAGCCGACTGGTGCGGCCTCTCCATGGGCGGCATGAGCGGCATGTGGGCCGGCACCCACCATGCGAGCCGCTTCAACCGGCTCGTCCTGTGCAATACGGGCGCGGGCATGCCGACCGCCGACATGTGGAACCAGCGCATCGCCACCGTGAAGCGCCAGGGCCTTGCTCCCCTCATCCCGACCATCGTCGACCGCTGGTTCACCAAGCGGTTCCAGGAAGCGGATCCGAAGGCGGTGGCGCGCATCGTCGCCATGCTGGAGACGACGCCGCCGGAGGGCTATGCCGCCTGTTCGGCCGCCATCCGCGACATGGACCAGCGCGAATCGATCCGTTCGATCCGCCTGCCCACGCTCGTCATCTCCGGAACCCATGACGGCTCGACGCCCCCCGAGAAGGGCCGGGAGATCGCCGCCGCCATCCCGGACGCGCGCTATGTCGCGCTCGACGCCGCGCACCTCTCCAATATTGAACAAGAGCAGGCCTTCACCGACACGGTGATGGGTTTCCTGCGGCCTTGAGGGCTGCCGGACGCGCCGCCCGCCGTCATGGCCGGGCTTGTCCCGGCCATCCACGACCTGAACACCGCCTCATCGAGGGAATTCGTGGATGCCCGGGACAAGCCCGGGCAATGACGAAGCCCCGGGCGCCAGACCAGCCCCTGAAGGACCATTGCCATGGACGAAAAAGAGCGCTTCGAAAAAGGCCTCGCGGTGCGCCGCGCCGTGCTGGGCGATGCCCATGTCGATCGCTCGCTGGCCGCCCGCGACGGCTTTTCCGGCGAGTTCCAGGACTTCATCACCCGCTACGCCTGGGGCGAGATCTGGACGCGGCCGGGCCTCGAGCGCAAGACGCGCAGCTTCCTCGTTCTCGCCATGACCGCTTCGCTTGGACGCTGGGAGGAATTCCGCCTGCACTGCCGCGCCTCCTTCTCCAACGGCGTCACCACCGACGACATCAAGGAGGTGATCCTGCAGATCGCCGTCTATGCGGGCGTGCCTGCAGCCAATACCGCGATGAAGGAGGCGAAGGAGGTCTTCGCGGAACTGGGCATCAAGACCTGACGGAGAGGCCGGAGCTGCGGAAAGTCCCTGGAGCGGTGCTTCTCGCATCCCTCTGGCATCCCGGGCCGCACGAAACGGAGGTTTCGACATGGGCAGCGCCAATCGCCTATCGTGCGAGTGCGCTGATTACACGACATCGATTGGCCGATGATGCCACGTTAATGAGGAATTATCCCCTGCGCTGCTACCGGTCCCGGTCGATTGCAGTTTCAGCCGAGGCGTCGTTCCTTGTTCATTCGCCTGTTGACCGGACGCCGGGCGCGCGAGCGCAGTCACGGGCACGCCGTCCGGCTCCTCCGCTCCCTGCCCGGCCGTTTCAGTCGCTCGCGCTCCGGAAACGTCGCCCTCATCTTCGCGCTCGCCGCGGTGCCCCTGCTGGGCATGATCGGCTCTGCCGTCGACTATACCCGGGCCTCGGTCCAGCAGGCGCGGCTGCAGGCGGCCTCTGATGCGGCGATCATCGCCGGGGTCGTGGCGGCCAAGACCGACATCGACAAGGGCAACGGCGAAGCCGCAGCCCTGAGAAATGCCCAGAGCGCGGCAGAGGCCTACTTCCGCAGCAACTACCAGAATTCCGCCGCGTCGTTCACCGCGACCTTCACCATGAGCGGCCTGACCATCTCGGGGACGGCGACTGCCACCCACCAGAACCCGACCACCTTCATGACGCTCTTCGGCATCAGCAGCACACCGATTGGAGCGCGCTCGCAATCGAAGGCCGCGACCGAGCCCTACCTGAACATCTATCTGCTGATCGACATCTCTGCATCGATGCTGCTGCCGGCTACCGCCGACGGCATCGCGCAGATGACCCGCGGCACAGGCTGTGCGCTGGCCTGCCACGACAAGGCGAACGGCAACGACACCTACGGCTGGGCTCTCAGGAACAACATCCTGATGCGCTACCAGGTGGTCAACCAGGGCATCGACAATCTCGTCAGCTACATCAGGTCGAAGCAGACGCTCTCGGGGAAGGTCAGGATCGAGCTCTGGTCCTTCGACCACGACATGCGGCGCCTCGTGTCGCTGACCTCCGACCTGACGCGGATCACGCGAAACTTCCCCGCTCCCGCCCTGGCGTCCTCGGACGAATCGGCCGCGACCCGGTTCGACGACCTGATCTCCACCTTCGTCTCGGCGGTCGGGACTTCCGGCAGCGGCCTCTCCCAGCAGGACGCCAAGAAGCTGGTGATGATCGCCACGGACGGTGTCAACGATCCGACACGCGCCTGGACGTCGAACGTCGCGCTGCGAAGCCAGGTCCGCGCCTTCAGCACCACGTTCTGCGATACGCTGAAGCAGCGGGGCAACACGGTCGCCATCATCAACACGCCCTATCTGCCGATGCCGTGGGACTGGGGCTACAACGCCACCTTGGGGCAGCCTGGCACGCGCGGCGGCACGACGCGGGTCGACGACATTCCGATCGTTCTCAGGCGCTGCGCCGGCAGCTACTTTACGGTGGCGTCGGACGTCGAGGCGATCAGGTCGTCCTTCGTCTCGCTCTTCACGGCGGCAACGCCGATCCGCCTTTCGCAATAGACGGCAAGCCCGCCCCTCAGCGCGGAATGGGCCGGTAGGCCCGGTCGAAATAGGCGAGCGCCGGCCCTGTCGGCCCGATGCGCACCGCCTCCACCTGGCCGATGAGGATGTGGTGCGTGGCCATGGCGCGCATTTCGACCAGGCGGCAGTCGAAGCTGACGAGGGCGGTGTCGAGGGTCGGCGCGCCGGTGGCGAGCGGCGACCACGAGCCTTCGCCGAACCGCTCGGCCCCGGCGAGGCCGCGGCGGCCGGCGAAAGTCTCCGCCAGCCCTTCTGCGCCGGCCGGCAGGGCGTTGACGGCGAAGACGCCGTTGCTGGCGATGAGCGCGCCGTTGGCCGATTTGCGGTTGAGGCAGACGAGCAGCGTCGGCGGGTCGTCGGAGACCGAGGCGACCGCGATGGCCGTGAAGCCGCTTTTGCCGGCGGGGCCAGCCGTGGTGATGACGTGCACGTGGCCGGCGACATGGGCCATGCCGTCGCGATAGGCCTGGGGGGAGGCCGCGCGCACTCCCGGGATCATCGAGCGGCTGGCTCCGCCATCCATGCACAATCCTCTGTTCTCCCGATGATATAGGCCCTGCAGGCCGCCTCGGCCAACGGGTCCGGCTGAAATCTCGGTGATTAAGGTTGAGGCCGGGCGTGTGAATAAAGCCCACGGCGCCATTGTGACTTCTCCGGACGCTTGCTACCGATAGAGCGTTGGCTCCGGCGCATGGACCGCCCGCAGAGGCGGCCGGCGCCGGTGACCATCACGGCGCTATCCCGCGCCGGAGGGGAAAGTTGGGAAGGTGACGGCATGGAAGTCTTCTTCCAGCAGCTGATCAATGGCGTCACGCTGGGGTCGATCTACGGTCTCATCGCCATCGGCTACACGATGGTCTTCGGCATCATCGGCATGGTGAACTTCTCCCATGGCGATGTCTTCATGGTCTCCACCTTCATCGCCCTCATCGCGCTGATGATCCTGACGACGTGGCTCGGCGTGGGGTCGATCCTGATCGCGCTGATGATCGTGCTGATCGTCGCCATGGTCTTCACCTCGCTGGTGAGCTGGACCATCGAGCGCGTCGCCTACCGGCCCCTGCGCGGCTCCTTCCGCCTCGCCCCGCTGATCTCCGCCATCGGCATGTCGATCGTCCTGTCCAACTTCGTGCAGGTGGCCCAGGGCCCGCGCAACAAGGCCATCGACCCGATCCTCAACAACGTCTTCGTGCTCTCGGCCGCCGGCGGCTACCAGGTGACGCTCTCCTACAAGCAGATCGTCATCGTGGTGGTCACGGCGGCGCTCCTCGCCGTGTTCTGGTGGGTGGTGGCCAAGACGCCGCTCGGCCGCGCCCAGCGCGCCTGCGAGCAGGATCGCAAGATGGCCGCCCTGCTCGGCGTCGACGTCGACCGCACCATCTCCATCACCTTCGTCATGGGGGCGGCGCTGGCCGCCGTCGCCGGCACGCTCTACCTCGTCTATTACGGCGTGGTGAACTTCTCCGACGGCTTCACACCGGGCGTGAAGGCCTTAACGGCGGCGGTGCTCGGCGGCATCGGCTCGCTGCCCGGCGCCGTTCTCGGCGGCCTGCTGATCGGCCTGATCGAGGTGTTCTGGTCGGCCTATTTCTCGGTCGAGTACAAGGACGTCGCCGCCTTCTCCATCCTCGCGATCGTGCTGATCTTCATGCCCCAGGGCATTCTCGGCCGTCCCGACGTCGAGAAGGTCTGACGCCGTGACCATGCCCCTGGACACCGCCCCGGCCGCCCCCTCGCCCGTGGCCCGTGCCTTGAAGGACGCGCTCTTCGCGGCGATCGTCGCCGCCGGCGTCTTCGGCCCCCTGCTCGCCTTCAAGACGACCCAGGACATGCAGAACCGGCTCATCGTCGAGCCGCGCTGGGACCTCCTCGCCGTCGTCGTGCTGCTGGTCTGGGCCGGCCGCTTCCTGCTGTCGCTCTGGGCGGCGCGCCCCCCCTCCCAGGCCGGCCCCGGCATCGGAACCCGCCTCTCCGGCCTCGTCCCGCCCGGCATTCGCACCCTCGTCGGCCAGGGCCTGCCTCCGGCCGCCCTCGTCGCGATCTTCGTCTATCCCATGATGATCCTGTCGCTGACCGGCGGCTCGGGCGCGCTGAAGTGGATCGACAATTTCGGCATCCAGATCCTCATCTACGTGATGCTGGCCTGGGGCCTGAACATCGTCGTCGGCCTCGCGGGCCTCCTCGACCTCGGCTATGTCGCCTTCTACGCGGTCGGCGCCTATGCCTATGCGCTCATCGCCACCAAGGTGATCCCGGCGACCTTTCCCGGCCTCGGTGTCTGGGCCTTCTGGATCTGCCTGCCCATCGCCGGCATCCTCGCCGCCTTCTGGGGGGTGCTGCTCGGCTTCCCCGTCTTGCGATTGCGCGGCGACTATCTCGCCATCGTGACGCTGGCATTCGGCGAGATCATCCGCCTCGTCCTCATCAACTGGACCGCCTTCTCCAACGGCTACGAGGGCATCTCGACGATCCCCAGGCCCTCCTTCTTCGGCATTCCGTTCAATGCCTCCGACAGCGGCTTCGCGGCGCGGTTCGGCCTGGAGTTCTCCCCGGTCCACCGCACCATCTTCCTCTACTACGTCATCGTCTGCCTCGCCCTGCTCACCGCCTGGGTGTCGAACCGGCTGCGCAAGCTGCCGGTCGGGCGCGCCTGGGAGGCGCTGCGCGAGGACGAGATCGCCTGCCGCTCCCTCGGCATCAACACCGTCAACACCAAGCTCACCGCCTTCGCCATCGGCGCCATGTTCGGCGGCTTCGCCGGCTCCTTCTTCGCCGCGCGCCAGGGCTTCATCTCGCCGGAGAGCTTCACCTTCATGGAATCGGCGGTGATCCTCGCCATCGTCGTGCTTGGCGGCATGGGCTCGCTCATCGGCACCGCCATCGCCGCCGTCGCCATGATCGGCGGCACCGAGCTCCTGCGCGAGCTCGACTGGCTGAAGGCGATCTTCGGCAACGATTTCGACCCGGCCCAGTACCGCATGCTCATCTTCGGCCTCGCCATGGTGGCGATCATGGTGTGGAAGCCTCGCGGCTTCGTCTCCACCCGCATGCCCACCGCCTTCCTGAAGAGCCGGCGCGCCGTCTCCGCCGACCACGTGAAGGAGGGCCACGGATGAGCGAGGCCATCCTCTCCGTCGAACACCTGACCATGCGCTTCGGCGGCCTCGTCGCCGTCAACGACCTCTCCTTCGAGGCGCGCCGCGGCGAGATCACCGCCGTGATCGGCCCGAACGGCGCCGGCAAGACCACGGTCTTCAACTGCATCACCGGCTTCTACAAGCCGAGCCAGGGCCGCATCACCATGCGCCATGCCGACGGGCGCACCCACCTGCTCGAGCGCCTGCCCGACTTCCGCATCTCGCAGGAGGCGAAGGTCGCGCGCACCTTCCAGAACATCCGGCTTTTCTCCGGCATGACCGTGCTGGAGAACCTCCTGGTGGCCCAGCACAACCCGCTGATGTCGGCCTCCGGCTGGTCGATCGGCGGCATTCTCGGCCTGCCCTCCTACGGCCGCGCCGAGCGCCGCGCCGTCGAGAAGGCGGCCTACTGGCTCGACAAGTGCGGCCTCACCGACCGCGCCGACGACCCCGCCGGCGACCTCTCCTACGGGCCCCAGCGCGCTCTGGAGATCGCCCGCGCCATGTGCACCGACCCCGAACTCCTCTGTCTCGACGAGCCGGCGGCCGGCCTCAATCCGCGCGAGAGCCTTGTCCTCAACGACCTCCTGCGCTTCATCCGCAAGGAGCACGGCACCTCGCTGCTGCTCATCGAGCATGACATGAGCGTGGTCATGGAAATCTCCGACCACGTCATCGTCCTCGACTACGGCATCAAGATCTCCGACGGCACGCCGTCCCAGGTGCGCGAGGACCCCAAGGTCATCGCCGCCTATCTCGGCGTCGACGATTCCGAGGTCGAGAAGGTCGAGGCGGAGGTCGGGCTGTGACGGCGCTGCTGACCGCCCGCGGCGTCGAGACCTTCTACGGCGCCATCCAGGCGCTGAAGGGCATCGACATCGATGTCGCCAGGGGCGAGATCGTCACGCTGATCGGCGCCAACGGCGCCGGCAAGTCGACGCTGATGATGACCATCTGCGGCAGCCCGCAGGCCCGTCGCGGCTCCATCGTCTATGACGGACAGGACATCACCCGGCTGCCGACCCACCAGATCATGCGCATGGGCATCGCCCAGTCGCCGGAGGGCCGCCGCATCTTCCCGCGCATGTCGGTCTACGAGAACCTCCAGATGGGGGCTTCCCTCACCGATCCCGCCTTCTTCGCCGACGATCTCGACAAGGTCTTCGCCCTCTTCCCGCGGCTGAAGGAGCGGCGCGACCAGCGCGGCGGCACGCTCTCGGGCGGCGAGCAGCAGATGCTGGCCATCGCCCGCGCCCTGATGAGCCGGCCGAAGCTGCTCCTGCTCGACGAGCCCTCGCTCGGCCTCGCCCCGCTCATCGTCGCCGGCATCTTCAACGCCATCCGCGAGCTGAACCGCCAGGAAGGCCTCACCGTCTTCCTGGTCGAGCAGAACGCCTATCACGCGCTCAAGCTCGCCCATCGAGGCTATGTGCTCGTCAACGGCGCCGTCACCATGGCGGGAACCGGCCAGGAGCTCCTCGCCCGCGAGGAGGTCCGCGCCGCCTATCTCGAGGGAGGCCGGCACTGATGCAGGGCATTCTCTACGAAGAGCCGTCCATCTGGCTGTTCCTGCTGGTGACGCTGGTCCTCGGCGGCTGGCTCGCCATCATGACCGGCCGCGCCTGCGCCCAGACCTGGCGCGGAATTCCCGAGACCGTCGCCTATCTCCTCGTCCTCGGCCTCGCCGTGCGCTTCGCCCATTTCGCGCTCTTCGAGGGAACGCTCCTGTCGCTGCGCTACTACCTCGTCGACACGGCGATCGTCACCGCCATCGGCCTCCTGTCCTGGCGCGCCACCCGAACCGATCAGATGGTCCACCAGTACTGGTGGCTCTACCAGCGCACCGGTCCGCTCACATGGAGCGAGCGGCCCGTCCCCCTGTCCTCCCCTCCGGAAAAACCCCGATGACACATCGGTCGCATCCGGACGGGCTGACAAGTCCCGCAAAAGGGTGTTCGATCTCCGTCAAGGACGGCATGGCCCGTCCTCCGCGAAGGCTCGATCCCCTCGTGACCCCTCTTGGGAAGGATGAGAGATGAAGACCAAACTCCTCGCCGGGCTCACGCTCGGTCTGGGTCTCGCCCTGGCGCTTCCCGCCCAGGCGCAGATCCGTCTCGGTGTCGCCGGCCCGATCACGGGTCCGAACGCCTCGTTCGGCGCCCAGCTCCGCCACGGTGTCGAACAGGCCGTGGAGGACATCAATGCCGCCGGCGGCATCCTCGGCCAGCGCATCCAGCTCTCGGTCGGCGACGACGTTTCCGATCCCCGCCAGGGCGTGAGCGTCGCCAACAAGTTCGTCGGTGACGGCGTCAAGTTCGTGGTCGGCCACTTCAACTCCGGCGTGTCGATCCCCTCCTCCGAGGTCTATGCGGAGAACGGCATCGTCGCCATCACCCCCGCCTCGACCAACCCGCGCTACACCGAGCGCGGCCTCTGGAACGTCTTCCGCACCTGCGGCCGCGACGACCAGCAGGGCGCGGTGGCCGGCGCCTATCTCGCCCGCCAGTTCGCCGGCAAGCGCGTCGCCATCGTCCACGACAAGACGACCTACGGCAAAGGCCTCGCCGACGAGACGCAGAAGGCGATGAACGCCGCTGGCCTCAAGGAGGTCATCTACGAAGGCGTCAACACCGGCGAGAAGGACTTCTCGGCGCTGATCTCCAAGCTCAAGGCGGCCAATGTCGACGTCGTCTACTGGGGCGGCCTGCACACCGAGGGCGGCCTGATCGTCCGCCAGATGCGCGACCAGGGCGTCAATGCTCCGCTCATGTCGGGTGACGGTATCGCGGACAACGAGTTCGCCGCCATCGCCGGCCCCGGCGCCACCGGCACGCTCATGACCTTCCCGCCGGACCCGCGCAACCGCCCCGAGGCGCGCGCCATCGTCGAGAAGTTCCGCACCGCCCGTCGCTTCGAGCCCCAGGCCTACACGCTCTACAGCTACGCCGCCGTGCAGATCTTCCAGCAGGCGGCTGTCGCCACCAACTCGGTCGACCCCAAGAAGATCGCCGAGTTCATGCGCAGCGGCCACGTCTTCAAGACGGTGATCGGCGACATCTCCTACGACAAGAAGGGTGACATCACCCGCGCCGACTACGTCATGTACACCTGGCGCGCCGGCCCGGACGGCAAGGTCTCCTACTTCGAGAACCCGACCACCAACTGATCCCGCCGCAGGCGGACTGGAAGACGAAGCCCGCCCGGGTCGCCCCGGGCGGGCTTTTTCGTGCCGGCGTCAGTTGATCAGGCGCAGGCGGCTGATGTGGCTGCCGATCTCGTCGAAGGCGTTGGTCAGCGCCTGGTCCGAATTGGCCACCAACGCCATCGAGGCGTTGGTCGCGCATTGCTGCAGGATCGACAGCGCCGTCGCGTCGGTCACGTAGAAGGCGACCGTATAGACCTGAATGCCCGCCGCCTTGGCATTGGCGCAGGCGGCCAGCGTCTTCTCGTTCATCTTGGCGACGATGTCAGCCTTGTTGCTCGACGTGGTGCCCAGGCGGCCCGCGGCCGAATAGCCATAGGCGGAGTAGAACGAGCCGTTCATGTTGGGCAGGCCGATGGCATCGTTGGCGCCGTCCGTCATCAGCACCATGATCTTGCGGTTTTGCAGGTCGCTATAGGCCCGCCCCTCCGTGAAGGGGGGTTCGGGCGACAGGGTCCGCCAGCCCCACATCACCGCCTCGTGGAGGTTGGTGCCCCCATAGGCGGGCATGCCCGCCAGCGCCGTCGTCAGCGTCGTCTGGTTGTGGGTCAGCGGGATGATCGGGTTGGAATCGCACATCTGGTTCGGCCCGCGACGGGTGCCGTTGGCGAGCGACTGGTCCGGCGTCGCGCCGTTGTACTTGCAGACCCGCTTCTGGCGGGCCAGCATCGAATTGCCGAGATTGCTCTGGCAACTGCCGTCGGCAATGTAGCTGTTGAAGAAGTTCGACCCGACGCCCTCGTCCGGCTCGTCGGGCGCGAAGCTCGGCACGAAGAGCGTCGCCGGATTGCCCGCTGTCGGTGCCGTGTCGGTCACATCATGCGGCGAGGGCCGCGCTTCCACGCAGCCGCCCCAGGCGACATTTTTCATCTGCGAATAGAGCTGCAGTCTCCTGGCGGACGTGGAGAAATTCTCGTTGTGGATGGGCGACAGGCCCTGGCTGTCGATCCAGCTCGCACCGGCATTGGAGGCCCCGACATTCACCATGGAGGCGAAGGGCACGACGGCGACCTTGGTGTCCCCCGCCATATAGGCCATGTCGAGCACCTTTCGCGCGAGATCGGCGGAGGCGGTGCGCAGCGTCGTGATGCGCGACCCGGTCATGGAGCCGGAATTGTCGAGGACCAGCGCCAGTTCGATATAGGCGCGGCCGAGCTGGGAGGACGACGAGGCTCCGACCGGGATGTTGGAGATGCCGATGACCGGTAGCAGATAGGGTTTGTAGGAATGGGTCGCCTTCGACTCGACCGATCGCGCGGCGACATTGAGCTTGATCGAGACGCTGACCTGGCTCGCGAAATCGATATTGCCCGCCAGATGCTGCCTCACCAGTTGCGTGATCTGCGCCTCGGTGGAGTTGGCGGTGACGGCGCGGGTCGCGGCGAGCGTCGCCACGTCGAGCGCATTCTGCAGGCGCGCCTGCTGGCCGGAGGCCCGGGTATAGTCCACCGCGCCGCCGATCATGCCCACGAGCGGCACCAGGCTGATGGCGAAGAGCGCCGAGACACCCCCGGCCCTGTCGAGACCGAAGCGCCGCGCGCCGTGCGCGGCCCTGCTGGTCTGGCCGCCTGCCGACGGCTCTGCCGGCCGCATGACGAAAGACATGTCCCCACCATCCTGGGCTGAAGCGTGAGGGTTCCGGCCTCACGCGAAGCCATTGCGGCGGGATTCTCTTAAAAGATCTGTAAAAACTGCCGGAGCGTCATGGAAGAAGGTCGCAACCAAATGACGCAGCGTAAACAAAAGACTGACCCTGCGGCATCGCTCAGCCGATCGCCCCGAGCGCCGGAAAGGTCTCTAGCAGCCAGAAGGCCACCGTCGACATCTGACCGGTGAGGAAGGCGAGGCCGGTGAGGACGAGGAGACAGCCCATCACCATCTCCACCACACGCAGCCGGCCCCGCATGGACGCCGCGAAGCGCAGGAAAGGCTTGATGGCGAAGGCGGCGAGGACGAAGGGAATGCCAAGCCCCAGCGAATAGACCGCCAGCAGCAGCGCCCCCCTGTGCAGGGTCATTTCCGAGGCCGCCACCGCCAGGATCGCCGCCAGCACCGGGCCGATGCACGGCGTCCAGCCGAAGGCGAAGGCGAGACCCATGAGATAGGCTCCCGTCGGGCCGGCCTTGGGCGGCGCCATGTCGATCTTCGCCTGGCGGTAGAGCAGCGGAATGCGGAACAGGCCGAGGAAATGCAGACCCATGACGATGATGACGACGCCCGCCACCATCGACAGCGTCGTCGAATAGAGCCGGACGTAATGGCCGATCAGCGAGGCCGAGGCGCCCATGGCGACGAAGACGGTGGAAAAGCCGGCGACGAAGACCAGCGCCAGTAGCACCGCGCGGCGGACAAGGGCCGGATTCGCCTCGGCTTCGGCGAGGTCGTCCAGCGTCGCGCCGGTGAGATAGACGAGGTAGGGCGGCACCAGCGGCAGCACGCAGGGGGACAGGAAACTCACGAGGCCCGCGAGCAGGGCCGCGGTGAGTGTGACGTCAGGCATTCCGGTTCCGCCCCGCTCGCGGCCGCCGCCGCACGTCGTTCATTCAGGGTTGTCTATATGTGCGGCGGACCCGACGGAAGCGTTGACTTGCCCCAATCGCAGAGGCGTGATGCCGCGTGATCACCCCCGACGGCGCCGCAGCATGACCTCCAACAGCCTCACCGACATTCCCGGCCTCAGGGTCGGACACGCCACCGATCTTGCCCGCGCCACCGGCACCACCGCCATCATTTTCGACCAGCCCGCCGTCTGTGCCGTGGACGTGCGTGGCGGTGCCCCCGGCAGCCGCGACACCGAGCTGCTGCGACCCGACAAGACCGTGCAGACGGTGGACGCCGTGGTTCTCTCCGGCGGCTCCGCCTTCGGCCTCGACGCACCGGGAGGGGTCAGCGCCTGGCTGGCCGAGAACGGCCGCGGCTTCGCCATCGGCCCCATGCGCGTGCCGATCGTGCCCGGCGCCATCGTCTTCGACCTCCTGTCCGGCGGCGACAAGGCCTGGGGCCGCTTCTCGCCCTACCGCGACCTCGGCTATCAGGCAGCCGCCGCGGCCACGACCGACCCCGGGGCGCGCGGCCCCGGCGGCGCCGGCCCCGGCGCCACCACCGCGGACCTGAAGGGCGGCATCGGCTCCGCCTCGGCGGTCTCCGCTTCGGGACACCGTGTCGGCGCCATCGTCGTGGTCAACGCCGTCGGCAGCGCCCCCATCGGTGCCTCCGGCCATTTCTGGGCGGCGACCGACGAGGTGGGCGACGAGTTCGGCGGCCGCGGCCTGCCCTCCCCCTGGCCGGCGGATGCCCATGCGCTGAAGCTGAAGGGCGCGCGCCCGGAAAACACCACCATCGCCCTCGTCGTGACCGACGCGGTGCTGGACAAGGGCCAGGCGACCCATCTCGCGGTCATGGCGCAGGACGGGCTCGGCCGCGCGATCCGTCCGATCCATACCCCCCTCGACGGCGACACGGTCTTCGCCGCGGCCACCGGCGCAGTGCCGGTCGCCGACTATGCCCGCGACATGGCGGCCATCGGCTTCACCGCTGCCTCGGTGCTGGCGCGGGCCTGCGCCCGCGCCGTCTTTGAGGCGGAGGCCCTGCCCTTCCCCGGCGCCCTGCCCTCGTGGAGGCAGCTTTACGGAATGGCCTGAGATCAGTTCTGCCCCGCGCGCATCGCCACGGTCGCGACACCGGCTCCGATCAGCATCGATCCGCCGACCTTGTTGACGACGCCGATGGTACGCGGGTTGCGGACCGCCCTGCGGGCACGCGAGGCCACCAGCGCGTATCCGAGGGCATTGGCGAAGGCGAGCGTCAGGAATGTCGCCTCGAAGATGGCCATCTGCAGCCAGAAATCGCCCTTCGGATCGAGGAACTGCGGCAGGAAGGCAACGAAGAAGGTGATGCTTTTCGGATTGAGCGCCGTGACCAGCCAGGCGTGACCGAGCATCCTCAGGCTGGAAGCGGCATCCTCTCGCGGCTCGGCGGCGAGCGCCCCGCCCGCGCGCCACAGCTTCACCCCGAGCCAGACGAGATAGGCGGCGCCGACCCACTTCAGCACCGTGAACACGGTCGCCGAGGCCGCCAGCAGGGCGCCGATGCCGAGCATCGACAGGGTCATGGCTGTGAAGTCGCCGAGCGCCACGCCCGCCGCCATGGGAAAGGCCGTCTTCCAGCCGCGCCCCAGCGCATAGGACACGACCAGCAGGATGGTGGGCCCGGGAATGACCAGCAGGACGGCGGACGCGGCGACGAAGGCAAGCCAGGTTTCGGGCGACATGAGGGTCTCCAGGCTGTCGTGAGTCCCGAGCAAGCCACGGGGGGCGCGGCCTGTCCACCACCTCGCCCGCCGCATTGACCCGATCTTCACCACGCCCCCATTCGGTCCTCGCGTCCCGTCGCGTCCTGTGCCCTTGTGAGGGCCGGACGGGGTGGACACCAGGAGGTGCCGCCCATGGTGAGCACGACAGGCCCCAGCGCCCCGGGGATCGATACGTCCCGGCGTGCGGATGACTATCGACGCGCCGAAGAGGCGCGCCGGGCAGAAGAGGCCCGCCTCGCCCGGGAAGCCGCCGAGGCCGAGGGCAAGACCGCCGGTTCCTCCACCTCCGCGCGGACCGAGGATCCGGCCGTCGTCTACGACAGCCGTATCGCCAAGATGCGCCGCGCCGCGGAGTCCGCCGCGGCGCAAACCCCGCGCTCCCCCAATGCCGGCGCCGTCCTGCCCTCGGCCCGGATGTTCGACATCACGGTCTGAGTGCCGTTAACCGGCGCTTGACCAAGCCGGCACGCCGGGCCCGGGGGCCGGTAACGTTGCCCCCTCCCGCCGCGAACCACGTCTTATCACTCACCGGACGTGTCGCCTCATGATCGAGATGGTCAACGGCTAACCCTGCGCCAACTGCACGGATGTCAGCAACGCCAGGCGCGGACTCGACCCGGAAAACCCCACCCGCGACCCGGTGAAGCAGGAACAGCTCGACATGAAGGCAGGCCGCGTGCCGGAGCCGGCCGTGCTCTACGCGGGCGCCTTCGCCGGCCTGGCGCCCGCGGAGGAGGCTGCCGCGGTCCTGCCGTCCGAGCGGCTCCTGGACATCACCGTCTGAGAGCGCTCACCAGCGGTCGATGCGGTAGGGTGAGAGATCGAGCGGCTGCGGCGCGCCCTGCATGGCGATGGCGAGCGCCTTGCCGGTGGCGGGACCGAGCGTGAAGCCCCAGTGGCCATGGCCGAAGGCGAACCAGAGCCCCTCGTTGCGGGGCGCGGGACCGATGACGGGGCGCGAATCCGGCGTCGCCGGTCGCCGCCCCATCCAGGGCTCGGCTTCCACCGGCTCGCCGAGATCGAACAGGTCTTTCGCATGGGCGAAGGCGCGTTCCACCTGCACCGGCGTCGCGGGCGCGTCGGGCAGCGCGATCTCGACGCCCGTGGTGAGGCGGATGCCCTGCTCCATCGGGCAGAGCACGTAGCCGACATCCTCGTCGCAGACCTGCCGGTTGAGGAAGGCATTGCCGGCGGGCTTGTAGTGGCGGTGATAGCCGCGCTTGGCCGAGAGCGGCACCGAATAGCCGAACTTCGCCACCAGAGCCTTCGACCAGATGCCGAGGGCCACCACCACCTGGCGGGCGGTGACCGGGCCGTCCGCCGTCTGCACGCGATAACCGCCCGTAACCTTTTCCAGCGTCATGGCGTCGCCGATGACGAAACGGCCGCCTTGGCTCACATAGGCTTCCGCATAGGCCTTGGTGACGCCGCCGGGGCTTGAGACGGTGTCGGCACCCTTGCACCAGATGGAGCCGGCGAAGGCGCCCTTGAGGTGCGGCTCCAGTTCCAGTGTCTCGTCATGGGTGAGCTTGACGTTGTCGATGCCGAATTCCCGCGACAAGGCGAGGCGGCGGTCCTGCGCCGCCAGGCTCTCCGGCCGGCGATAGAGTTCCAGCCAGCCGGTCTGGCGGAAATAGCGCTCGGCCCCCGCCACCGTCATCAGCTCGCGATGGGTCTCCACCGCCTGGGCGAAGAAGGGCCGCATCACCCGCGCCGTCTCCTCGAGCTTGGCCGGTGCCGACCAGCGCCAGTAGTCGAACATCCAGCGGGCGACCTTCGGCAGCGCGCCCACATGGTAGTGCGAGGCGGTCTGGCGGTTGAGCGCATGCTGGAACAGGGTCGGCACGTCGCGCGGCATGGCGACGGGGTAGAGGTTGCCGCCGTCGATGACGCCGGAATTGCCGTAGCTCGTCTCCTCGCCCGGCTGGCGCCGGTCCACCAGCACCACGTTGAGGCCGCGCATGCGGGCATGGAGGGCCGTCGAGACGCCGACCATGCCGGCGCCGAGAACGATTACGTCGTGAATGTCGGTCATTGATCCGTCGCCGCGGGCATCGCTGTCTGGGGGCGGCGCAACATTGCCGGGGTGGCATCGGTATCGCAAGCGATGGCAGCCCCTCGTTGCCCGCGCACCTTGCCGCATGCTACCCGGCGCCTCGGCCCTCCCGCGAGATCCTGCCCATGACCCGCCCCGTCCTCATCGCCCCCTCCATCCTCGCCGCCGACTTCTCGAAGCTCGGCGAGGAGGTGCGCGCCGTCGACGCCGCCGGCGCCGACTGGATCCATCTCGACGTGATGGACGGCCATTTCGTGCCGAACATCACCTTCGGCCCCGACGTGGTGAAGGCGCTGCGGCCGCACTCGGCCAGGGTCTTCGACGTCCACCTGATGATCGCGCCCGCCGATCCCTACCTCGAGGCCTTCGCCAGGGCCGGCGCCGATTTCATCACCGTTCACGCCGAGGCGGGCCCCCACCTCCACCGCTCGCTTCAGGCGATCCGGGCCCTCGGCAAGAAGGCCGGCGTGGCGCTGAACCCGGCGACCCCCGCGAGCGCCATCGCCCATGTTCTCGACCTCGTCGATCTCGTCCTGGTCATGACCGTGAACCCCGGCTTCGGCGGCCAGGCCTTCATCGCCTCCCAGGTCGAGAAGATCGCCGACATCCGGCAGATGGTGGCGGGCCGCGACATCGTCATCGAGGTGGACGGCGGCGTGACGCCCGACACCGCCCCGCTGGTCGCCGCCGCCGGCGCCGAGGTGCTTGTCGCGGGCTCCGCGGTCTTCAAGGGCGGTCCTGCCCAGTACGGGGCGGCCATCTCGGCCATCCGCTCCGCCGCCGAGACCGCCCGCGGCACCATGGTGTGAGTCGTCGGCGTTGTCGCCGGCCCAGGCGCCCGCTTCACCCCTCCCCGCCGGGGAGAGGTGACGCGGCAGCGCCGCATCGCTCGACGGTCGCTTCGTTCACCATTTCCGTGAGCCACGCCGCCCCCTCCCTCATCCCGCCTCCAGAATCCGCGCGGCGACCTCCGCCAGGGGGAAGGCCGGGCCCGGATCGACCTTGCGGCGCGGCGCGATATCCTCGTGGCCGAGCACCGAGGAGAAGCCGTAGGCCGCCCGGAGCGCCCGCCCGATCGCCACCGCCGCCGCCACCTGCGCCGCGGGATAGCCGTGCCAGCCGGCCTCGGCCTGCTCGTGGCGGTGGCGGGCGACGACCACCTCCCCGTCCGGCACCGCCTCGCCCGTCCAGGTCCGCCAGCGCCCGTCCCGACCCTTCGCTAGACGGCCGGCATTGACCATCTCGATGCCGATCGACTGGCTGTTGAGCCCACTCACGCCCTGCCAGCTGCTCTGCCCGCAATGCCAGCACGTCCGGTCGAAGGCCATCATCTGCGTCACGGAGCCCTCCCGGTCGAGCACCAGATGCGCCGAGGCCTTGGCCCTGGCATCGAGGAACCAGCCGATGGCGGAACGCGCCGTCACCCCGGCCGTATAGTGCAGGATGAGATGGCGCGGCTTCATCGCCCGCCCACCGTGCGGCGACTGCCGGAAAGCCACCGGCCGGCCGTCGAGATGCAGTCTGTGGTTGAGCACTGTGAAGGACATGGACGGCCTCCCAAAGCTGGGCCGGCCCCCGCCGACCCTTCCTCGCGAAGGATCGCCCCGCCCTCTCCGGTGGGGATAAGCGCGGCGCGATTCAGTCCGCGTCAACCTCGTCCGCGCTAGTCTCGTGCCATGGCGACTCGCAGCGCAGCCCTCGACAGAGACGCGGCAGAACCGGCCCGCAAGGCGCCGGCCCGGCCCCGACGCAAGCCTGCGGGCAAGGCGTCGCGCGCGCCCTCCCAGCGCCCCGCGCCCCCCGGCACGTGGATGCGCGCACTCCGGGCCGGCCTCGCCGTCACGGGCACAGCCTTCCTCGCCGCGGGGGTGGTGACGCTGATGGCGGGGCACGCCCCCTCCTGGCGCAGCCTGTCAGTGGTCTGCCTCCAGTCCCTGCCGCTGCTGCCGGGCGTGGCGCTGCTCTGGTGGCTGCTGGAGCGTCTGCGTGCTCGCTTCGCCGCCCTGCCGCTCGCCTTCTGGATCGGCCTCGCCTTCGCCGGCACCCTCGCCGTCATGCTTCTCGCGCCGGGCATCGTCTTCGCCGTCCACTCGCGCTCCCTCGCCTTCGCCGAGGACCACGACGGCGAGATGTCCTTCCTCCACCACCTGATGGGAGCCGCCGGCGCGCTCTATCTCTACGCCACCACGGCCTTCCGCCTCTGGTGGCCCTGGGGCGCCGCCCTGCCGGCTCTCGCGGCGCTCATGTTTTGGCGCCAGCAAAGGCGCTGAGCGCGCCGCCGATTGCCGCTCCGCCGCAACCCTGCTAAGCCGCGCGCATTCGAGACATCGCCGAGGCCCGTCCCATGATCCCGCGCTATTCCCGCGCCGAAATGACCGCCATCTGGGACCCGCAGACCAAGTTCCGCATCTGGTTCGAGATCGAGGCCCATGCCTGCGACGCCCTCGCCGAGCTCGGCGTCATTCCCAAGGAATCCGCTGCCAACATCTGGGCCAAGGCGAAGGACGTCACCTTCGACGTCGATCGCATCGACGCCATCGAGCGCGAGGTGAAGCACGACGTCATCGCGTTCCTGACGCACCTCGCCGAGTTCATCGGCCCCGACTCGCGTTTCGTCCACCAGGGCATGACCTCCTCCGACGTGCTCGACACCTGCCTCAACGTGCAGCTGGTGCGCGCGTCGGACCTGCTCATCGCCGACGTGAAGGCGCTGCTCGCCGCCCTGAAGCGCCGCGCCTTCGAGCACAGGATGACGCCGACGATCGGCCGCTCGCACGGCATCCATGCCGAGCCGACCACCTTCGGCGTCAAGCTCGCCCAGGCCTATGCCGAGTTCGACCGCTGCCTCGCCCGCCTCGAGGCGGCCCGCGAGGAGGTGCGCACCTGCGCCATTTCCGGTGCCGTCGGCACCTTCGCCCAGATCGACCCACGGGTGGAGGAGCATGTGGCCAGGGCCATGGGCCTCAAGGTCGAGCCGGTCTCGACCCAGGTCATCCCGCGCGACCGCCACGCCATGTTCTTCGCGACGTTGGGCGTCGTCGCCTCCTCGATCGAGCGCCTCGCCACCGAGATCCGCCACCTCCAGCGCACCGAGGTGCTGGAGGCCGAGGAGTACTTCTCCGAGGGGCAGAAGGGCTCGTCGGCCATGCCGCACAAGCGCAATCCCGTCCTGACCGAGAACCTCACCGGCCTTGCCCGCCTCGTGCGCGGCATGGCGCTGCCCGCCATGGAGAACGTGGCGCTCTGGCACGAGCGCGACATCTCGCACTCCTCGGTGGAGCGCATGATCGGCCCCGACGCCACCGTGACCCTCGACTTCGCGCTCGTCCGCCTCACCGGCGTCATCGACAAGCTGCTGGTCTATCCCGCCAACATGCAGAAGAACCTCGACCGCCTCGGCGGCCTCGTCCATTCCCAGCGCGTGCTCCTCGCCCTCACCCAGAAGGGCGTCAGCCGCGAGGATTCCTACCGGCTGGTCCAGCGCAACGCCATGCCGGTCTGGCGCGGCGAGGGCGAGTTCCTCACCCTGCTGAAGGCTGACCCGGAGGTGCGTGCGGCGCTCTCCGAGGCCGAACTCGAGGAGAAGTTCGACCTCGGCTATCACCTCAAGCATGTCGACACGATCTTCCGCCGGGTTTTCGGCGAGGCGTGACGGGGGCGGGGCAGCGTGATACTATCCAGCCTGACTGGATAGGATAACTGGCGTGACCACCGTCGGCATCTTCGAAGCCAAGCAGAAGCTGTCTGAACTGATCGACCGCGTGGAGCGTGGCGAGGAGGTTCGCATCACGCGCAACGGCAAGCATGTCGTCAGGCTGGTGCCCGATCGCGACGACGCCCCCAACCCGGGTATCGAAGCCCTCGAACGCATCCGCGCTCGCCTGTCCCAGCCCGGAGTGCTCAAGGGCGGCGAGGTGACTGTCGACGAGATCCTGTCCTGGCGTGACGACGGCCGGCGATGACGTCGGTCGTCCTCGACGCCTCCTGCATGCTCGCGGCCTTCCTGCCCGACGAAATGGTCGGTGGAGCGGCCGACCTCGTGGTCCGTGCCCTGGCGAAGGGCGCCGTGGTGCCGGGCATCTGGCGGCTCGAAGTCGTCAATGGCGCGCTTCAGGCGCACCGCCGCGGCCGGTTCGACGGCGACATTCTCGCCGCCCTCCTCGCGGATTTTGCCAAGGTCGCGGTCACGGTCGACCAGGAGGGGGCGTCCTCGCCATGGGGTCCCGTGGCGGATCTGGCACGCAGGCACCATCTGTCCGCCTACGACGCCAGCTATCTCGAACTGGCCCTTCGCCGTGGCCTCCCCCTCGCCACCCTTGATACGAGACTGCGCCGGGCCGCCGGCCTCGAATCCGTGGAAGTTCTCTGACCCATGCGCACCGCCGACGCCGACATCCTCATCGTTCCCGGCTATACCAACTCCGCCGAGGACCACTGGCAGTCCCGCTGGGAGGCGAAGCTGCCGACGGCACGGCGCGTCCATCTCGGTGACTGGCACAAGCCCGACAAGGCGCGCTGGGTCGACAATCTCGCGACCGCAGTCGCCTCATGCTCCCGGCCGGTCATCCTCGTCGGCCATTCGCTCGGCGTCGTCACCATCGCCCATGCCGCGCCGCTCTTTCCGAAGGGGCTGGTCGCCGGCGGCTTCCTCGTCGGGCTGCCCGACATCGAGGAGCACCCGGACATTCCGGAGGTCGAGCGGCATTTCGCGCCGATCCCGCGCGATCCCCTGCCCTTCCCCTCGGTGCTGGTGGCGAGCCGCACCGACCCGCACTGCGCCTATGCCCGCGCCGAGGATTTCGGCTACGCCTGGGGCTCGGCGGTGGCCGATGCCGGCGATGCCGGCCACATCAACGCCGCCTCCGGCCACGGTCCCTGGCCGGAGGGGCTGATGCGCTTCGCCGGCTTCCTGAAGGCGCTGGGTTGAGCGTCAGACCGGCTTCGACGCCGGGCTGATGGCGCGCGCGACGAGCCAGGCGACGGGAAGGGCGAGGATGACGCCGAGCGCTGCTGCTGCCGGGATCATGACCATGCCCTGGTCGTAGAGCGAGGGCGTCGCCACCACCACGACCATGGCGCTGCCGGCGAAGACGGTCGCGGCCAGCATGAACATCAGAATGAAGAGATTGCGCATGGAGAGGCTCCACCCAGAGGCCGGGGGACATCCTCCTCGCCCATCGGGCCGCGGCGCGCATTGAGGCCGGTCAATCGCCGGCCCCGATCCGTCCGGCTCTCAGCCGCGAACGACCTTCAGCGCGTTCTGCGCCCCGCCGCGCACCATCAGGCTGTCGTTGATCAGCGTGATGAAGCCCCAGCCCTCGGCGGCGAGCTCCTTGGCCCGCTCCGGGCTCGGCGCATAGCAGCCGGTGAGCTTCCCGGCCTTCTTCGCCGCCGCCATGATCTTGGCGAAGGCGTCCTTCACCACGTCGTTGTTCGGGTCGAGCTTCTCACCCTTCAGAAGGGTGATGGACAGGTCCGAGGGGCCGGCGAAGACGCCGTCGATGCCCGGCACGGCGAGAATGTCGTCGACCGCCGCCAGGGCCGCCGTCGTCTCGATCATGGCGAGGCTCACCGTCATCTCGTTGGCCTGGCGCAGATAGTCCTGCGGGTTCATGCCGGTGAGCTGCTGGAAGCGGTTGCCGCCCCAGGACCGGTCGCCGAGCGGCGGGTACTTCACCGCCGAGGCGAACCGCTTGGCATCCGCCACCGAGTTGATCATCGGCGCGATGATGATCTCCGCGCCCGTGTCGAGGAGGCGCGCGCCGTCGCCGAAGGCTTCCAGCGCGATGCGCACGCCGGCCGGCTTGCCGGCATGGTTGACCGCCGAGATGCCGCGCATGGCCGAGAGGAGGTCGACCGAGGAGTGCTGCATGTCGAAGGTGACGGCGTCGAAGCCCTCGCGTGCCACATGGTCCGCCAGCAGCGGCTCGGGCATGCTCATCCAGGCGGTGAACAGGCTCTCGCCCGCGCGCAGGCGCCGCGCGAGTTCGAAGGGCTTCGGTGTCTGGTGCTTTGTGGTCCTCCCCGGGCTTTGTCGAGTGAATGGACGCGATGGCCGGAGGCGTCAACGCCGCCGCGGCGCGGATCAGCGTTGCCGGCCGCCCGGGCGCCCGAACGCTTGCTAAACCTTAACGCTTTGCCGCCAAAATTCCGCCGGTTCTCACAGGCAGTGCTGCGTGAAGGTGCGTGATGCGTATCGCCTTCGATCCCCTGGCCGGCATGAAACTCAGCCCCTCCCGCAGCGCCGACCTCGCGGGTCGCCCGCCGACCATCCTGGTCTTCGATTCCGGCCTCGGCGGCCTCACCGTCCACCGCGAACTGGTGCGGGCGAGGCCCGACGCCCGTTTCGTCTATTGCGCCGACGATGCCGCCTTTCCCTATGGCGGCCTCGACGAGGATCACCTCGTCGCCCGCGTCGTGGCCGTCATGGACCGGCTCATCCACGCCCATGCGCCCGATTGCGTGGTGATCGCCTGCAACACCGCCTCGAC
>JAEZGJ010000113.1 GCA_023416965.1 Pseudomonadota bacterium
GTCGAGGTCGTAGGGCGTCATCTCGACCGTCACGCGGTCGCCGACCAGCGTCTTGATGCGGTTCTTCTTCATCTTGCCGGCGGTGTAGACGACGACCATGTGCCCGTTGTCCAGCTCCACGCGGAACCGGGCGTCGGGCATGACCTCCGTCACCTTGCCTTCGAAATTGAGGACGTCTTCCTTCGCCATATGCTTGGCTTCTCCGTCGTTGCGCCGCGGCCCGGGCGCAGAAAACCCCGGCGAAGCGGGTCTTCCGCTCGATGCCAGGGTTCGCGTCATACAGAATTTGTCGACGCGGGACCACCCTCTTGCCGCCGTTACATCCGCGGTCGGCTGGATGAGGTGATCTCGCGTCCGGGCTGAGATGCTCGTCGGGACGTCGCGGTGCCGTTCGGCATCGCCTGACATCGCCGGAGAACCGCCGTGCCTCTCAAACGTCGCAGCAGGGCGGTGGTTCCTTGGAAGAACATCCGCAGCGCGCAGCGCCGGAAGGGCAGGCCTCGTCAGCCAGTGAGCGTGAGATGGGGACCGGCTGGCCGATTGCAAGGGGCGGGGCGGAGAATTCGCGCGTCAGGCGCCGAAAAGGCCGCGGCCGGCGATGAGCACGCCGCCGATGATGATGACCGCTTCCAGCATCAGCGTGTGCAGCCGCACCGGCATGCGGTCGAGCAGCGCGCGGGCGACGAAGGCGCCCGGCACGGTGGCGAGCCCCACCAGCAGCGCGAAGAGGAGGAGCGGCGTCGGCAGCGCCTCGTTCCAGCCGAAGGTCCCGGCCTTGGCGATGCCGATGACGATGGAGACGGCGGCATCCGTCGCGATCACCGCCTTCCCCGTCAGCCCCGCCGCCATCAGGAAGGAGACGAGAATGACGCCGGCGCCGCTGGAGGCGCCGGTGACGAGGCCGTAGACCCCGCCCGCCGGCGCGAGCTGCCAGCCCTGCAGGCGGAAGCCCATGCGCACCAGCTTGCGCCGGAGCGGCACGAGCACGATCAGCACGAGGCCGATGACGATCGCCGCCCCGCGGGCGTCGAGCCGCGTGAAGCCGTAGGCCGAGAGCATGACCAGCGGCACGGCGAGCGGCAGCATCATCGCCGCGACGCGCCAGTCCACCGCCTCGCGCAGGGCGGCGAAGCGGCCGACATTGGTGAACATGGAGGAGACGGCGATCACCGGCACGACGTTCTCGGCGCCGATGACCGGTACCAGCACCAGCGGCAGGAGGAGGCCCGTGCCGTAGCCGGCCATGCCGCCGACCACCGCGGCGCCGAAGGCCGTGCCGGCCACCAGCACCGCCTGGACGAGGGAGACGTCGGCGAGGGCGAAGGCCATGGATTCGCTCGGGGCCGGTTCGGCGTGGACGCGGGCAGCCGGGCGTTCTAGCGTCCGCCGATCCCGATCCACCTCTCTTAGAGCGATTCGCCTCCATGCGCGCGGGCGCCGCCCCGTCCTCCGACAGCCCGCTGGAGACCCTGACGGGCACCATCGAGCGCGTCACCTTCCATTCCCCCGCGACGGGTTTCGCGGTGCTGAAGGTGCGCGTGCGCGGCAAGCCGCAGCCGGTCTCCATCGTCGGCACCACCGCGGCCGTGGCGGCGGGCGAGATGATGACCGCCGAGGGCTCCTGGGTGAACGACCGCACCCACGGCCTGCAGTTCAAGGCGAGCCGGCTCGTCACGGCTCCGCCCGCCTCCAAGGACGGCATCGAGCGCTACCTCGCCTCCGGCGCCATCAAGGGCATCGGCATCGCCACCGCCCACAAGATCGTCCAGGCCTTCGGCAAGCGCACCTTCGAGGTGCTGGACACCGAGCCGCACCGCCTCAAGGAGATCGTCGGCCTCACCGATGCCCGCATCCGCCGCATCACCGAGAGCTGGACCGAGGACCGCATCGTCCGCGATCTCGGCGTCTTCCTGCAGGAGCACGGCCTTGGCCTCGGCCAGGCGGCGCGCGTCTTCCGGGCGCTCGGTACCGAGGCCATCGGCCTCATCCGCCAGGATCCCTACCGCCTCGCCCGCGACGTCCGCGGCATCGGCTTCCTCACCGCCGACCAGGTGGCGGTGTCGCTGGGCCTGGCCCGCGACGCGCCCGAGCGGCTGCGCGCCGGCATCACCTACGCCCTCCAGGAGGCGCGTGACGACGGCCATACCGGCCTGCCGCGCGAGGAGGCCGTAGCCCTCGCCGCCCGCCTGCTCGACGGCGACACCGCCCGCATCGAGGACGCGGCGGACGCCGAGATCGCCGCCCGCAACCTCGTCGCCGACACGGTCGGCGGCGAGCCGCACCTCTTCCTGAAGGACCTCCACCGGGCCGAGAAGATCATCGGCGAGCGGCTGCGCGATCTCGCCAGGGGCTCCCCGCCCTGGGGCCGGATCGACCTCGACACGGAGGTGCCGCGGGTCGAGGCGCGCACCGGCAAGGCCCTCGCCCCCTCGCAGCGCGAGGCGCTGGCGACGATCCTCTCGGCCAAGGTCTCGGTCATCACCGGCGGCCCCGGCGTCGGCAAGACCACCCTGCTCGACACGGTCCTGAAGCTGCTGACGCGCCAGGACGTCTCGGTGGTGCTCGCCGCCCCCACGGGACGCGCCGCCAAGCGCATGACCGAACAGACCGGCATCGAGGCGAAGACCATCCACCGCCTCCTGGAGATCGACCCGGAATTCGGCGCCTTCTCCCGCGGCCGCGAGAACCTCATCGACTGCGATCTCCTCGTGGTCGACGAGACCTCCATGGTCGACGTGCCCCTGATGCTCGCCCTCGTCGAGGCCCTGCCGGCGGATGCCGGCCTGCTGCTCGTCGGCGACGTCGACCAGCTGCCGCCCGTCGGACCCGGACAGGCGCTCGCCGACATCATCGCCTCGGGCCTCGTGCCGGTGGCGCGCCTCACGGAGGTCTTCCGCCAGGCGGAAGCCAGCCGCATCATCGCCACCGCCCACCGCATCAACCGCGGCGAGATGCCGGAAGCGGTGCCGGCGGGGACCGAGAGCGACTTCTACTGGGTGGAGGCCGCAACGCCCGAGAGCGGCCTCGCCAAGATCATCGAGATGGTCAAGGAGCGCATCCCCCGCCGCTTCGGCCTCGACCCGATGCGCGACGTGCAGGTGCTCGCCCCGATGAACAAGGGCGTGCTCGGCGCCCGCAATCTCAACATCGAGCTGCAGAAGGTGCTCAATCCCCCGGCCGGCCGCTCCATCGAGCGCTACGGCTGGACCTATGCCGCCGGTGACCGCGTCATGCAGACCGCCAACGACTATGACCGCGACGTCTTCAACGGCGATCTCGGCCAGGTGCTGCGCATCGACCAGGAGGAGGGCGAGCTCGTCGCCCTCTTCGACGGCCGCCAAGTCTCCTATTCCTTCGGCGACCTGGAAAATCTCATGCCGGCCTATGCCACCACCATCCACAAGAGCCAGGGCTCGGAATATCCGGCGGTGGTGATCCCGGTGACGACGCAGCACTACGCCATGCTCGCCCGCAACCTCATCTACACGGCGGTGACCCGCGGCCGCTCGCTCGTCGTCATGGTGGGCGAGAGCCGCGCCCTGCGCATCGCCGTGGACGGCGGCCGCATGAAGCCGCGGGTGACCAAGCTGCGGGAATGGCTGGAGGGGTAGGCAAGCCTTGCATCCGCCGAGTGCGTCCTTCGAAGCTCGCTCGCTGCGCTCCCTCGCGCCTCAGGATGAGGAGGGTGGTGCGTGGCCCTTCGGGATGTGATGCCCGGCCCGACGCGCCCCTGCTGCAGGTCTCCCTCCTTCTCATCCTGAGGTGCGAGCCCTCAGGGCGAGCCTCGAAGGACGCACTTCCGCTGTGCAGCGCATGGTTCGGGCGGCCCGTCGCCTCCCGCGCCATCCGGGGAATGCCCCACCCTTACCCTCCCCTTTGCGCTACGCTTCAAGGGGAGGGGGACTATGGCGTCGCGGGTCCCTGGCAACGGCTGGGCCTGGCCCAACCCATCACGACAATCGGGACGCAGAAGTCCCCCTCCCTGCGCGCAGCGCGGGGAGGGTGCGGGTGGGGCCTCATCCCCACCCCCTCACATCAGGGGCTTCACCGCCAGATGGGCGCCGAGCAGCATCAACCCGATCATGAACCAGGTGCGGAACGCCGCCGGGCTGATGCGCGAACGGATCGTCTGGCCGATCCACATGCCGAGGAGCGCCGGGGCCAGCATCCACAGCGAGGTCAGTGCCGTGCCGCCCGCCAGAACCCCCTCGCTGAACAGTCCCACACCGAGCGCCACCGTGGCGACCAGGAAGGTGATGCCGAGGGCCTGGACGAGATCGTCCTTCTCCAGTCCCAGCGCCTGCAGATAGGGCACCGAAGGCATGACGAAGATGCCGGTGCCCCCCGAGACCACCCCCGTCAGCAGTCCGACGACCGGCGACAGGAAGGGCTCGGCCCGGACCGGCACGCGCGGGCGCAGCGGCGACAGGCCGAGCCCGGCATAGAGGACCAGCACGATGCCGAGCGCCACCGAGGCGTGGCCGGCGGAAGCGCCCGTGATGATGCCGCTCCCCAGCATGGTGCCGGCCGCGATGCCCGCGAGCAGGGTGGCGAGGCGGCGGGTCAGCGGCCAGAGGTTCGGGCCCGCCGCGACCTGCCAGACGTTGGTCAGGAGCGAGGGCACCAGCATCCATGACGCCGCCTGCGCCGGGGTGACGAAGAGGCTGAGGAGGCCGACGGCGATGGTCGGCAGGCCGAGGCCGATGACGCCCTTGACGAGACCGGCGAGGACGAAGACGGCGGTGGCGACGGCGAGAAGGGCCATGGGGGGAATCCTGCTGGAAGACGGGCCGCCACGATCCACCGGTTCGCGGTGCCGACGTTTCGGCGGATGACGAAACAATCGCGCCGCGTCCGGTGTAGCCTTTGCGGAGGCTGCGGGACATCCCGCCCCGCCGGGAGAGCGCCATGAAGGAAGGTCCGTCCATTGCCGCCATCGCCGCCCTGATGGGCGATCCCGCCCGCGCCAACATGCTCGGTGCGCTGATGGCCGGGCGCGCCCTCACCGCCGGCGAACTGGCGCGCGAGGCCGGCGTCAGCGCCCCCACCGCCAGCGGCCATCTGGCGCGGCTCGGCGAGGCCGGGCTCGTCCTCGTCGAGGCCCAGGGCCGCCACCGCTATTTCCGCCTCTCGGGACCCGATGTCGCCCACGTCCTCGAGGGGCTCATGGGCCTTGCCGCCCGCACCGGCCGCCTGAGGACCCGCCCTGGCCCGCGCGACCCGGCGCTGCGCCAGGCCCGCACCTGCTACGACCACATGGCGGGCGAATGGGCCGTGCGCCTCTTCGACGCCTTCGCCGCAGATGGCCGGCTGGCGGTGGCGGAGGGCGAGGTCTCCCTCACCGATGTCGGCCGCGCCTTCTTCCGCTCCGAGCGCCTCGACACCGGCGCGCTGGAGGCGAGCCGCAGGCCGCTCTGCCGCGCCTGCCTCGACTGGAGCGAGCGGCGGCCCCATCTCGGCGGCGCGCTGGGGCGTGCGATCCTCGACCATGCCCTCGCCAGGGGGTGGGTGAGGCGGGCGCCGGAGGGGCGGGCCCTGCAGGTGACCCCGCCGGGACAGCGGGCCTTCCGCGCCTGGACCGGCGAGGCCACGGCCGCCGCAGCGGAAACAATCGGCTACGCACGCGGCTGAACCGGCAACATTCCCGTCCGGAATACCGCCACAAAGCCGCGGCCAATTGGCTCCGGGTTCGGTATCCGGCGGAGTTTCCCCTTGAGTTCTGGAATGCTTGCAATGGTGGCGCGGGGCGGCCGCCGTCTCGCCGCGCAGGTCGTCGTCTCGGTCCTCGCCACGGCCTGCGCCGCCATCGCCGTGCCGAAGATGCTGGCGACCCTGTCGCCCGCCCCCGCCGCCGCTCCGCAGGAGAAGGCGGTGCTGGGGAGCCGCCCCGCGACCCCGGTCGATTTCGACGCCGCCTTCACCTGGCCGGCCCAGGCGCCCGCTGCCCGTGTCGAGGATCTCGTGCCGCCGGCAGCGCCGCTGCCGGCCGTCGTGCCGGTGCCGCCCGTCCGGCCATCCC
>JAEZGJ010000208.1 GCA_023416965.1 Pseudomonadota bacterium
CCGCAGCACCGGGCCGGGCAGGGCGCCGTCATAGCCCCAGAAGGGCGTCGTGGCATCGCCCTCGCCGAGCCGCCGCTCTCCGGCTGCGGCCGTGAGCCGCAGGTCGCTCGCCTGCGCCGCCCGGCCGGCCAGAAAAAGGCCGAGGCCGAGTGCGCCGAACCGGCGGCGTGACAGCGGGAGAGAAGACGACATCGATGCTCCTGATTGGGCGAGGCTGCGCCGGCCGCCCGGGTGGCGCGCTCGCAGGGAAGACGCCGGGCCATGGCATGGCCGGGCCCGTGTGCCAAGCGGCAGCGGGCGGCGCGGTGCAGGCGACTGTGGGGCGTCCGCGTTTCCGCCGCGTGCCACGCCGGCAGGAGGGCGCATTTTCTTGGTGCAATCGCCAAAAGCCGATGTTATGAGGCCGCGCCCGGTGAATGACTTGCATCCGCCGGGGCGAGAAGCTATTTCGAGCGGCCCTCGGCGGGCGTGGTGGAATTGGTAGACACGCGGGATTTAGGTTCCCGTGGCGAAAGTCGTGGGGGTTCAAGTCCCTCCGCCCGCACCATCCTGCCGGCCGCGCCGATCACGAACACGAAAGAAACGAAGCCATGCAGGTGACCGCCACCCTGTCCGAAGGTCTGAAGCGCGAATTCCGCGTGGTGGTTCCTGTGACCGACCTCGCCGCCCGCGCCGATGCCCGCCTCGACGACCTCAAGGGCCGCGTCAACATCAACGGCTTCCGCCCGGGCAAGGTGCCGACGGCGCATCTGAAGAAGCTCTACGGCCGCGCCGTGCTCGCCGAGACCATCGAGGCCGTGGTCGGCGAGGCCAACCAGAAGATCGTCGAGGAGAACGGCTTCAAGCTCGCCCAGGAGCCCTCGGTGAAGCTGCCGGAGGCCGAGGCCGAGGCGAAGGCCGTGTTCGACGGCACCGCCGACCTCGACTACACTGTCGCCTTCGAGGTGCTGCCGACGATCCAGCTCGCCGACTTCAAGGGCATCAAAGTGGAGAAGCCGGTGGTCGAGCCGGCCGAGGCCGACGTCCAGGCCATGCTCGAGACCATGGCCAAGCAGAACCGCCCGTTCGAGGCGAAGGCCGAGGGCGCCGCCGCCGAGAGCGGCGACCGCCTGACCATCGGCTTCGTCGGGACGATCGACGGCGAGAAGTTCGAGGGCGGCACCGCCGAGGACATCCAGCTGGAGCTCGGCTCCAACTCCTTCATCCCGGGCTTCGAGGACCAGCTCATCGGCGTCAAGGCCGGTGAGGACCGCGTCGTGAAGGTGAAGTTCCCGTCCAACTACATGGCCGAGAATCTCGCCGGCAAGGACGCCGAGTTCGCCGTCTCGGTGAAGTCGATCGAGAAGCCGGGCGAGCGCGCCATCGACGAGGAGTTCGCCAAGATGGTGGGCTTCGAGGACCTGGCCAAGCTGAAGGCCGCCGTCTCCGACCGCCTCAAGAGCGAATATGCCGCCGCCTCGCGCCGCAAGGTGAAGCGCGCCCTGCTCGACGCCCTCGACGAGAAGCATTCCTTCGACCTGCCGCAGACGCTGGTCGATCAGGAGTTCGAGAGCGTGTGGCGCCAGGTCAGCCAGGATCTGGAGTCGCGCGGCAAGACCTTCACCGACGAGGAGACCACCGAGGAGAAGGCGCGCGAGGAATATCGCGCCATCGCGGAACGCCGCGTGCGCCTCGGCCTGGTCCTTGCGGAAATCGGCGAGAAAGCCCAGATCAAGGTCAGCGACGAGGAAGTGTCGCGCGCCGTGGTCGAGCGGGCGCGCCAGTTCCCCGGCCAGGAGCAGCAGGTCTGGGACTACTACCGCAAGACCCCTCAGGCGCTCGCCTCGCTCCGCGCTCCGATCTTCGAGGAGAAGGTCGTGGACTACATCCTCGAACTCGCCGACGTCACCGAGAAGACCGTCTCCAAGGACGATCTGTTCAAGGACAACGACGACGAGGAAGCCGCCTGAATGGCGCTGCGACCGGACAATTCCTTGTGAGGGAAGGGCCGCCGCTGGCGGCCCGTCGCTTTTCCGGCGCAATCGCGGTGGATTCCCCGCGGATGCGCAGTGCCGTTAGGATGGCGTCAAAGAGATTCGGGGGATGCTCGCCCCGAATCGCGACCCCGAAGGACCGACGACGATGAGAGACCCGCACGACACGCTGATGAACTACCTGGTGCCGATGGTGGTCGAGCAGACCAACCGCGGCGAGCGGTCCTACGACATCTATTCCCGCCTCCTGAAGGAGCGGATCATCTTCCTGTCGGGCCCGGTCGAGGACGGCATGGCGACGCTGATCGTCGCCCAGCTCCTGTTCCTCGAGGCGGAGAACCCGAAGAAGGAGATCAACATGTACATCAACTCGCCGGGCGGCGTCGTCACGGCGGGCATGTCGATCTATGACACGATGCAGTTCATCAAGCCGGCGGTCACCACGCTGTGCATGGGCCAGGCCGCCTCGATGGGCTCGCTGCTGCTCACCGCCGGCGCCAAGGGCCAGCGCTTCGCGCTGCCGCATTCGCGGATCATGGTGCACCAGCCCTCGGGCGGCTATCGCGGCCAGGTGACCGACATCCTGATCCACGCCGAAGAGGTGAAGGAGCTGAAGCGGCGCCTGAACGAGGTCTATGTGAAGCACACGGGCCGGACGCTGAAGGAGATCGAGGACGCCCTGGAGCGCGACAATTTCATGTCGGCGCAGAAGGCCCAGGAGTTCGGCCTGATCGACAAGGTGATCGAGGAACGTGCCGACGAGGCCGAGCCCGCCAAGGCGTGATGCCGCAACCAGAACTCCGTGCGGGTGCCGGAAGCGGCATCCGCCGGGTGTCGCTTTTGGGTCACCACGGGCGGTACGCCCGTTGCATAGACTGATCCGACTGTCGCTGCGGTCCCTAAATGGACCGTATGTGACAAAACAGCGTTAATCCTTTCTTGATCCCGCGGTGCGCACCATGTTTGGCTGAAGGGCCAATCGGCGTTCCGGGGGGCCGAGACATCGAGAGACCGTTCGGTCTCGCGTCAGACGATCCCGATCCGACAGGGTGACGGTTCGCGTTGGAGAGAGATGATGAGCAAGGCCGGCAGCGACGCGAAGAACACCCTCTACTGTTCCTTCTGCGGCAAGAGCCAGCATGAAGTCCGCAAGCTGATCGCCGGACCCACGGTGTTCATCTGCGACGAGTGCGTCGAGCTCTGCATGGACATCATCCGCGAGGAGTCGAAGTCCTCCCTGGTCAAGTCCAAGGACGGCATCCCGACCCCGAAGGAGATCTGCAAGGTCCTGGACGACTATGTGATCGGCCAGTTCCACGCCAAGCGCGTCCTCTCGGTCGCGGTCCACAACCACTACAAGCGGCTGAACCACGCCACGAAGCACAACGACGTCGAGCTGTCGAAGTCGAACATCCTGCTGATCGGCCCCACCGGCTCCGGCAAGACGCTGCTGGCGCAGACGCTGGCCCGCATCCTCGACGTGCCCTTCACCATGGCGGATGCCACGACGCTGACCGAAGCCGGCTATGTCGGCGAGGACGTCGAGAACATCATCCTCAAGCTGCTCCAGGCCTCCGACTACAATGTGGAGCGGGCGCAGCGCGGCATCGTCTACATCGACGAGATCGACAAGATCTCGCGCAAGTCGGACAATCCCTCCATCACCCGCGATGTGTCGGGCGAGGGCGTCCAGCAGGCGCTGCTGAAGATCATGGAGGGCACGGTCGCCTCCGTGCCGCCGCAGGGCGGGCGCAAGCATCCCCAGCAGGAGTTCCTGCAGGTGGACACGTCCAACATCCTGTTCATCTGCGGCGGCGCCTTCGCCGGCCTCGAGAAGATCATCTCGACCAAGGGGCAGGGGTCGTCCATCGGCTTCGGCGCCACGGTGCGCGCGCCGGAAGAGCGCCGGACCGGCGAGATCTTCCGCTCGGTGGAGCCGGAGGACCTGCTGAAATACGGCCTCATCCCCGAATTCGTCGGCCGCCTGCCGGTGCTGGCGACTCTCGAGGACCTCGACGAGGCCGCGCTGAAGAAGATCCTCACCGAGCCGAAGAACGCGCTGGTGAAGCAGTATCAGCGCCTGTTCGAGATGGAGAATGTCGACCTGACCTTCCACGAGGACGCCCTCGGCGCCGTCTCGCGCAAGGCCATCGAGCGCAAGACCGGCGCCCGCGGCCTGCGGTCCATCATGGAGAGCATCCTGCTCGACACCATGTACGACCTGCCGGGCCTGGAAGGCGTCGAGGAGGTCGTGATCTCGGAAGAGGTCGTGCAGGGCAAGGCCCGGCCGCTCTACATCTATGCCGAGAAGGAGAAGGCGCAGAGCGCCTGATTCCCTCGCAGGAGCCTGGTACGGAGGGCGGGTGGTGCACCCGCCCTTTTTTCGTTTGAGCGGGCTCCCGCGACCGGCTGCAACACGGCGTTCACGAGGCTGTGCGTCCCGCACTTTCGTCGCCTTGACACCCGGGGTGTGCAGCGCCACCTAATGATCACCGACAGACCCCCGGGCAGGGATTTGTGCCCGAGGTCGGCCAAGCGCCGCGAGACCTCCGAGGAAGCCGCAGAGCTTCCGGGCCGGCCTCAATCCCGCCGCCGTCCCCGCGCGACAAAAGCGTAATTTCGCGTCACCCTGCCAGGAATCATCCGAGCGCCGCCGTCGGCGCGGGCCCGTAAGGGCCGCTTTCGCGGCGTGTCGAGGAAAGGACGAGTGAACCATGAGCGAGACCAAGAAGCGTCCGCCCCTCAACCCCGGCGAGGTCAAGACCTTCCCGGTTCTGCCGCTGCGCGACATCGTGGTCTTCCCCCACATGATCGTGCCGCTCTTCGTCGGCCGCGAGAAGTCGATTCGCGCCCTCGAGGAGGTCATGCGCGCCGAGACGCACATCCTGCTCGCCACCCAGATGAAGGCGCAGGACGACGATCCGGAGCCGGACGCCATCTACGAGATCGGCACGCTCGCCTCCGTCCTGCAGCTCCTGAAGCTGCCCGACGGCACCGTGAAGGTGCTGGTCGAGGGCGTGTCGCGCGCCCGCATCGGCGCCTATTCCGGCCGCGAGGAATTTTATGAGGCCGAGGCCGGCGCCATCGCCGACGAGATCGGCGACAAGGTGCAGGTCCAGGCGCTGGCCCGCTCGGTGATCACCGAGTTCGAAGGCTATGTGAAGCTGAACAAGAAGGTCTCGCCCGAGATCGTCTCGGTGGTCAGCCAGATCGACGAGCCCTCCAAGCTCGCCGACACGGTCGCCTCGCATCTGGCGGTGAAGATTTCCGACAAGCAGGCCGTGCTGGAGACGATCGACGTCGCCAAACGGCTGGAGAAGGCGCTCAGCCTGATGGAGAGCGAGATCTCCGTGCTGCAGGTCGAGAAGAAGATCCGTACCCGCGTCAAGCGGCAGATGGAGAAGACCCAGCGCGAGTACTACCTCAACGAGCAGATGAAGGCGATCCAGAAGGAGCTGGGCGACGAGGACGGCCGCGACGAGCTGGTCGAGCTCGAGGACAAGATCAAGCGCACCAAGCTCTCGAAGGAGGCCCGCGACAAGGCCAATCACGAGCTGAAGAAGCTGCGCCAGATGTCGCCGATGTCGGCCGAGGCCACTGTCGTCCGCAACTATCTCGACTGGATGCTGTCGCTGCCCTGGGGCAAGAAGTCGAAGATCAAGAAGGACCTGCCGGGCGCCCAGACCCTGCTCGACGCCGACCATTTCGGCCTCGACAAGGTCAAGGACCGCATCGTCGAGTACCTGGCGGTGCAGCAGCGGGCCAACAAGCTGACCGGTCCCATCCTCTGCCTCGTCGGTCCCCCCGGCGTCGGCAAGACCTCGCTCGGCAAGTCGATCGCCAAGGCGACGGGTCGCGAATTCGTGCGCATCTCGCTCGGCGGCGTGCGTGACGAGGCCGAGATCCGCGGCCACCGGCGCACCTATATCGGCTCCATGCCCGGCAAGATCATCCAGTCGATGAAGAAGGCGAAGACGGCCAATCCGCTCTTCCTGCTCGACGAGATCGACAAGATGGGCCAGGACTTCCGCGGCGATCCCTCCGCGGCGCTCCTCGAGGTTCTCGACCCCGAGCAGAACGCGACGTTCAACGACCACTATCTGGAGGTCGACTTCGACCTCTCGAACGTGATGTTCGTCACCACGGCGAACACGCTGAACATCCCGCCGCCCCTGCTGGACCGCATGGAGACGATCCGCATCGCCGGCTACACCGAGGACGAGAAGCGCGAGATCGCGAAGAAGCACCTGATCCCGAACGCGGTGGCCAAGCACGGCCTCAGCGAGAAGGACTGGTCGATCACCGACGAGGCGCTGATGACCGTCATCCGCCGCTATACGCGGGAGGCGGGCGTCCGCAACCTCGAGCGTGAGGTGTCCAACCTCGTCCGCAAGGGCGTGAAGGACCTGACGCTGACGAAGAAGAAGTCGATCAAGGTCACCCCGAAGGTGGTCGAGGAATATCTCGGCGTGCCGCGCTATCGCTACGGCATGGCGGCGACCGCGGATCAGGTGGGCGCCGTCACGGGCCTCGCCTGGACCGAGGTCGGCGGCGAGCTCCTCACCATCGAGGCCGTGATGATGCCCGGCAAGGGCCGCATGACGGTGACGGGCAACCTGAAGGACGTGATGAAGGAATCGATCTCGGCGGCGGCGTCCTACGTCCGCTCGCGGGCGCTCGACTTCGGCATCAAGCCGCCCATGTTCGACAAGCGCGACGTCCACGTCCACGTGCCCGAGGGCGCGACGCCGAAGGACGGTCCGTCCGCCGGCATCGCAATGGCCACGGCCATGGTGTCGGTGATGACCGGGATCCCGATCCGCAAGGACATCGCCATGACCGGCGAGGTCACCCTGCGCGGCCGGGTGCTGCCCATCGGCGGCCTGAAGGAAAAGCTCCTCGCGGCACTGCGCGGCGGGCTGAAGAAGGTCCTCATCCCGGAGGAGAACGCCAAGGATCTGGCGGAGATTCCGGACAACGTGAAGAACGGCCTGGAGATCATCCCGGTCGCCCGCATGGATGAGGTCCTCAAGCACGCGCTCATCCGCCAGCCCGAGCCGGTGGAATGGGACGAGGAGGCCGAACCCATCGCTCCGCGCAAGCCGGGCGAGGAGGATCCCCTCGGCGTCGTGGCGCACTGATCCGCGCCAAATCTGGAATTGTTCCAAACCCCGGGCCTCTGGCCCGGGGTTTTCTGTTGAAAGTCCCCGAAATCCGGCTTCATGGACCGTGAAACCCAGCATTTTCCTTGCTTTCACGATCATGGCGCGGCAAACGGGACGCCCGCCGGCAACGGAATCCGCATTCCCGGACCGGCGCAAACTGAAGGAGAACAGCCCGTGACCAAGAACGAACTGATCGCCGCGGTCGCCGAAGCGGCGAGCCTCACCAAGGCGCAGGCGGGTGCTGCAGTTGATGCGACGTTCGATGCCATTGCCGCGACCCTGAAGGCCGGCGGCGACGTCAAGCTCGTCGGTTTCGGTGCCTTCTCGGTGACCAAGCGCGCCGCCCGCGAGGGCCGCGATCCCCGCACCGGCAAGCCCGTGCAGATCAAGGCCTCGAACGCGCCGAAGTTCTCGGCCGGCAAGGGCCTGAAGGACGCCGTCAACTCCTGAACGGATTGACGCCCGGCTGGAGAAACGCCGCTGCGGCCGCGGGCCGCGGCGGCGTTTCCGCTCCGGCCGGGACCGGCGGGCCGGGCGGCATCACGCCCCTTGTCGCGGCGCGGGGCGCAGTCTACATGGCGGGAACACCCGCAGTTCCGGGGGGCGGTTAGCTCAGTTGGTAGAGCGCCTGCTTTACACGCAGGATGTCGGCGGTTCGAGCCCGTCACTGCCCACCATTCCCCCAGCTTCCGTCGCAATCACGGCCCGCGCCGGCGGGCACCTGACCTGTGGACATCGCGCCCCTGCGGCGCGACGCGGCGTGCTAAGCGGCGACGACAGAAGGCCGGGACCGGAGAGGGCAGGGACGTGACGGGGTGGCTTGCCGAGGTCCGCAGCGGTTTCGCCCAGCTGTCTCCCGCCGTCTTCCCCTATCGCCGCTTCGCCCTCGCGCTGGTGCTCGGCATCGTCGGCGGCGCCCTGTTCTACGCGCTGCGGCTGCCGCTGCCCTGGATGCTGGGCGCGATGACGTTCTGCACCGTCGCGGCCCTGGCGCGCGCGCCGGTTGCCGCCCCTGGTGTGATCCGCTCGCCCATGTCGGCGATCATCGGCGTCATGCTCGGCTCGGGCTTCTCTCCGTCCATCGTCTATCAGCTGCCGCAATGGCTGGTGCCGCTGGCCGGCCTCGTCCTGTTCATGACCGCCTGCGGCGTGACCGTCGTCTGGTACTATCGCCGCATCGGCGGCTACGACTGGGTGACGGCCTTCTTCTCCGGCATGCCCGGCGGGCTCGTCGAGATGGTCATCTACGGCGAGGAGCGGGGAGGTGACGCCCGCGTCATCGCCCTCGTCCATTCCGCGCGCATCCTCCTGGTGGTGCTCACGCTGCCCTTCATCATCCAGTTCAGCCAGGGCATCCGCCTGGACCGGCCGACGGGCGGGGTCTCGGTCTTCGACGCGCCGCTCACCGCCGAACTCTGGCTCCTCGTCTGCGGCTTTGCCGGCGCCTTCCTCGGCCACGTGCTGCGCCTGCCGGCGAAGACGCTGCTCGGCTGCATGATCGTCAGCGCGGCTGTCCACGTGTCCGGCCTGTCCGACTTCAAACCGCCCTTCGAGATCGTCAATGCGGCGCAGCTCGTGCTCGGCGTCGCCATCGGCTGCCGTTTCGCCGGCACGGCGAGCGGGGTGGTGTGGCGGGTCCTGGCGCTATCGGTCGGCTCCACCGCCATCCTGCTGTTCTGGATGACGCTCTTTGCCGTCACCGTCTCGCACATGTCCGGTTTCTCGGCGGTGACGCTGATCCTCGCCTATTCGCCGGGCGGTCTCACGGAAATGGCGCTCATCGCCGTCGCGCTGCATGCGGAGGTGGCCTTCGTCGCCGCCTTCCACATCATCCGCGTCTTCCTGACCATGATCGCAGCGCCCCTGACCTTCCGGCTGCTCGGCAGCGGTCGCGGCGCTTGAGCCGACACGACGAGGGCCGGAAGCGTCTCCGCTCCCGGCCCCTGGTATGGCGCGGTCGGTAGGCCTGCGTCAGGCGGCCTTGACCTCCGCAAGGAAGGTCTCGACGGAGCGGGAGAGGGTGGTCGCCTGTTCCGACAGGCTGCGGGCGGCGGCGAGAACCTCGGAGGCCGAGCTGTTGGTCTCGGCCGAGGCGGTCGTGACACCGGTGATGTTGTCCACCACACGCGCCGTGCCGGTGGCCGCGGCCTGGACGTTCTGGGAAATCTCGCCGGTCGCCGAGCGCTGCTGCTCGATGGCGGCCGCGACGGCGGAGGCATAGGTGGCGACCTCCGTCATGGTGTGGGCGATGGCCTCGATGGAGCCGACGGCGGTGGTCGTCTCCTGCTGCACGGCGCTGATCTGGGCCGCGATCTCCTCGGTCGCCTTGGCTGTCTGGCCCGCGAGCGACTTCACCTCACTGGCGACGACGGCGAAGCCGCGTCCGGCCTCGCCCGCCCGGGCCGCCTCGATCGTGGCGTTGAGGGCGAGAAGGTTGGTCTGCTCGGCGATGGCGCGGATCAGGTTGAGCACCTCGCCGATGCGCCCGGCGGCTTCCGCCAGCGCCTTGACGCGCTGGTTGGCGCCGTCTGCCTCGGCGCTGGCGCGCTCGACGACGGCGTTGGTCTGGCCGATCTGGTTGGCGATCTCGTTGATGGAGGCCGAGAGTTCCTCGGAGGCCGCGGCCACGGACTGGACGTTGGCGGAAGCCTGGCGGGAGGCGCCCGAAGCGAGGTCAGCCTGGCCCGAAGCGCCGGCGGCGATGCCGGTGAGCGTGCGGGCAGTCTCCTCCATCCGGCCGGCATTGTCGCCGACGCCCTTGAGGACGGAGCCGATGGAGTCGGAGAAGTCGCGCACCAGGGCGTCGATCCGGGCCTGCCGGGCCTGGCGTGCGCGGGCTTCCGCCTCGGTCTCGGTCTCGAGCCGGGCGCGGGCCACGGCATTCTCGCGGAACACCTCCACCGAGCGCGCCATGTCGCCGATCTCGTCGCGGCGTTCGACGGAGGGAACGCTGTGGGTGTGATCGCCGCCGGCCAGCGCCGTCATGGTCGCGTTGAGCTCGCGGATGGGCTTGCCCAGGTGGCGGGTGAGCAGGGTGGCGATGCCCACGCCGGTGAGGGCGACCGCCGCGAGAACCGCCAGCAGGGTCAACATGGCGGTGTTGCGCGCGGAGACGAAGGCGCGCGTATCGATCGCGACCTCGAGCGTGCCGATGGGCTGGCCGGAATAGTTGCGCAGCGGGCCGGCGAGGACGGCGACGGGATGGCCGCCGATGGTCGATTCGCGCCACTGCCCCGGTGCCTGAACGGCCGCCTGATGAACCGGCAGGTCCAGCAGGGTCTTCTCGGCGAAGGTGGCCCCGAGAGAGTTCAGCTTGCCGTCCTGGATGAGGTGCATGGCGATGTCGACCTTGAAGCGCCGCTTCAGGTCGTTGAGGAAGGGAACGCCGAGCGGAGCCCCGATGTCGACCGCACCGACGACGCGATCACCGCTGCGGACGGGATAAACGGAGAAGATCGAGACATTGTCGCGCCCTGGCTCGATGCCGGTCGCCGGGTTGCCCGACGAAAAGGCTCCGCGAACCGTGATGCGGCGGCCGATCGTGCTGTCACCGAAGGCCTGCGGGGCGTGGGAGCGCGCGAAGGCCGTGCCGTCCGGCTTGTGGAAGGTGATCAGAGCGAGCCCGAGAGTCGTCTTGAGCGGCTCCGCAATGGGCGTCATGGCTGCCAGCAGGCCGGCGCGATCCTCCTTCAGGAAGCCGTCTGCGACGCGCGGGTCGTTTGCGATGGACTGGGCAGCGGCGGCGGCGCGCTGGCCCTGCTCGGTCATGGCCGCGACGACGGCCTCGTAGCGCTGGACGAGGGCCGATTCGATGGCCTGGTCGCTGAGGGCGTCCTGCTGGAAGTAGCCGGCGATGCCGACGACGCCCGCCGCCACCAGCGCAGTGGCGGTGACCGATACCATGAGTTTCGCGCCGATCGTGCGCAGTTGAAGCATGCTAGCGGAGGCCATGGTGTTCCCAATCGATCCGGCGCATTCGCGCACCTTGTCCCGACGGCATTTCAATCGATGCAGGTTAAGAAAGGTACAAATGTCGCGGAACCGTTTGCAGATTGGTAAGGAGTGCAGCCCCCGCTTCCGGATGGGTGGGCAAGCCAAATCTGCGACCCTCTGCAATTCGCCTTGACAGGCCCATGAGCCTCCCTTAAGTCCCGCCACCTCGACCGGCGCACCACGGCGCGCCGAGCAGCGCGCGGGCGTAGCTCAGTTGGTTAGAGTGCCGGCCTGTCACGCCGGAGGTCGCGGGTTCGAGCCCCGTCGCCCGCGCCACTTCCCCCCCTCCCATGCCCGACCGGGCAGGGGGCTGACCTCTCTGGCCGGGGTCTTGCCAGACAGCTCCGTCATCACCATTTCATCGTCTCAGGCGCTGATTCGCGCCTCTTCGGGCCGTCCCGCCGCGTCGACGACGCCGTCCCACCGGAAAATCATAACGTTTCCAGGGAATGCGACTCCTGAAGGTCTGTCCGCTGCTTGCACCGCAACAGGGGAGGGAGTAAGGCACAGGACAACGCCGGTTCGGGGGGCTCGCGCGCCCCTTCCGGCCATGCTGGAGGGCCTATGATGCAGGCTGCGACTTCCGCGCTGCTCAACGACTATCTGCCGCTGGTGATCTTCATCGCGCTGGCCGGCGTCATCGGCATCGCTCTCCTGGTGGCCCCGTTCCTGGTGGCCTTCTCGCGGCCCGACAGCGAGAAGCTCTCCGCCTACGAATGCGGCTTCAACGCCTTCGACGACGCCCGCATGAAGTTCGACGTGCGGTTCTATCTCGTTGCGATCCTTTTCATCATCTTCGACCTCGAGGTCGCCTTCCTGTTCCCCTGGGCGGTCGCTTTCAAGGAGGTCGGACTGTTCGGCTTCTGGTCCATGATGGCCTTCCTCGGCGTATTGACGATCGGCTTCGTCTACGAATGGAAGAAGGGCGCCCTGGAGTGGGATTGAGGTTCTGACCATGGCTACCGCTATCGACCGCGGCGCTCCGCTCGTCGCTCCGGCCCCCAAGGGCCTCGTCGGGGCCGACGGCCGCCCGCTCGGCGCGACCGACCCGTTCTTCACCGGCATCAACAACGAACTCGCCGACAAGGGCTTCATCGTCACGGCCACCGACGAGCTCATCAACTGGGCACGGACCGGCTCGCTGATGTGGATGACCTTCGGCCTGGCCTGCTGCGCCGTGGAGATGATGCAGCTCTCCATGCCGCGCTACGACGTGGAGCGCTTCGGCTTCGCGCCGCGCGCCTCGCCGCGCCAGTCCGACGTGATGATCGTCGCCGGCACGCTGACGAACAAGATGGCTCCGGCCCTGCGCAAGGTCTACGACCAGATGCCGGAGCCGCGCTACGTCATCTCCATGGGCTCCTGCGCCAATGGCGGCGGCTACTACCACTATTCCTATGCGGTGGTGCGCGGCTGCGACCGCATCGTGCCGGTCGACATCTACGTGCCGGGCTGCCCGCCGACCGCCGAGGCGCTGCTCTACGGCGTGCTGCTGCTGCAGAAGAAGATCCGGCGCACCGGCACGATCGAGCGGTGAGGGAAGACGATGTCGCTTGAAGAGCTCGGCGAGACCATCCAAGCGGCGCTGCCCGGCGCCGTAACGGGGGCAACCGTCGCCTATGGCGAGCTGACGCTGCAGGCGGAGGCGGGGGAGATCATCCGCGTCCTCACCCACCTGCGCGACGATGCGGGCTGCCTGTTCCGCAACATCATCGACATCTGCGGGGTCGACTATCCGGGGCGGCAGAAGCGCTTCGACGTGGTCTATCACCTCATGTCGCCGAAGTTTAACCGCCGCGTCCGCATCAAGATCCAGACGGACGAGACGACGCCGGTGGCCTCCGCCACCGACGTGTTCCCGGGCGCGCTCTGGTTCGAGCGCGAGACTTACGACCTCTACGGCGTGCTGTTCACCGGCCATCCGGACCTGCGCCGCCTGCTGACCGACTACGGCTTCGACGGCCATCCGCTGCGCAAGGACTTCCCGACCTCGGGGTTCGTCGAGGTCCGCTATGACGACGAGGTCAAGCGCGTGGTCTACGAGCCGGTACGGCTGCCGCAGGAATTCCGGCAGTTCGATTTCCTCAGCCCCTGGGAAGGCACCGCCTACGTGCTGCCCGGCGACGAAAAAGCCAAGGCGAACTGACCATGGCCGAAGCCGAAATCCGTAACTTCACCTTCAACTGGGGCCCGCAGCATCCGGCGGCCCATGGCGTGCTCCGTCTCGTCATGGAACTGGACGGCGAGGTGGTCGAGCGCTGCGACCCCCATATCGGCCTCCTGCATCGCGGCACCGAGAAGCTGATCGAGACCAAGACTTATCTCCAGGCGATCCCCTATTTCGACCGGCTCGACTATGTCGCGCCGATGAACCAGGAGCACGCCTTCTGCCTCGCCGCCGAGCGGATGCTCGGCATCGAGGTGCCGAAGCGCGCCCAGCTCATCCGCGTGCTCTACTGCGAGATCGGCCGCATCCTCTCCCACCTCCTCAACGTGACGACCCAGGCGATGGACGTCGGCGCGCTGACCCCGCCGCTGTGGGGCTTCGAGGAGCGCGAGAAGCTGATGATCTTCTACGAGCGCGCCTCGGGCTCGCGCATGCACGCGGCCTATTTTCGCGTCGGCGGTGTCCACCAGGACCTTCCCGCCAGCCTGATCGACGACATCGAGGCCTGGTGCGACCCCTTCCTCAAGGTGGTCGATGACCTCGACGCGCTGCTCACCCCGAACCGCATCTTCAAGCAGCGCAACGTCGACATCGGCGTCGTGACGCTCGACGAGTGCTGGGCCTGGGGCTTCTCGGGCGTCATGGTGCGCGGCTCCGGCGCGCCCTGGGACCTCAGGAAGTCGCAGCCCTACGAGTGCTATGCCGAACTGGATTTCGACATCCCGATTGGCAAGAACGGCGACTGCTACGACCGCTATCTCATCCGCATGGAGGAGATGCGCCAGTCGGTGAAGATCATGCGCCAGTGCTGCAAGCTGCTGCGCGAGACGCCGGGCCCGGTGGCTGCGAAGGACAACAAGGTGGTGCCGCCGAAACGCGGCGAGATGAAGCGCTCGATGGAGGCGCTCATCCACCACTTCAAGCTCTACACGGAAGGCTTCCACGTGCCGGCCGGCGAGGTCTATGCGGCCGTCGAGGCGCCGAAGGGCGAGTTCGGCGTCTATCTGGTCGCCGACGGCACCAACAAGCCCTATCGCTGCAAGATCCGCGCGCCGGGCTTCGCCCACCTTCAGGCGATGGACTTCCTGTGCAAGGGCCACTTGCTGGCGGACGTCTCCGCCATCCTTGGCTCCATCGACATTGTGTTCGGAGAGGTTGACCGGTGAGCGTTCGCAGACTGGCGCCAGACGAGGTCCAGCCGGCCTCCTTCGCCTTCACGCCCGACAATCTCGCCTGGGCGCAGAAGACCATTGCCAAATACCCCGCCGAGCGGAAGGCCTCGGCCGTCATCCCGCTGCTCTGGCGGGCGCAGGAGCAGCACGCCTACTGGCTGCCCAAGGCGGCCATCGAATACATCGCCGACATGCTCGACATGCCGTACATCCGGGTGTTCGAGGTGGCGACCTTCTACACGATGTTCCAGCTGCAACCGGTTGGAAAGAAGGCGCATATCCAGGTCTGCGGCACCACGCCCTGCATGCTCCGCGGCGCCGAAGCCCTCATCAAGGTCTGCAAGAGCCGCATCCACCACGAGCCGTTCCACCTCTCCGAGGACGGCGACTTCTCGTGGGAGGAGGTTGAATGCGCCGGCGCCTGCGTGAACGCGCCGATGATCCAGGTCTTCTCCGACACCTACGAGGACCTGACCCCCGAGAGCTTCGAGAAGGTGCTCGACGCCTTCGCCCGCGGCGAGAAGCCGGCGCCGGGTCCGCAGAACGGCCGCCACGGTGCCGAGCCCGAGGGCGGGGCACTGACCCTGCACGACCTGCCGTTCAACGCTGCCACTCCCGGCGGCACCGCCGTGGCGGAGAAGCCGAAGGCGGTGGCGCAGCCGGTCGAGGCGGCACCTTCCGCCGAAGCGCTTGCGCTGGCCGCGCGGGAAGAGGCGGAGATCAAGGCGAAGCTTGCGACGCTCGCCGCCGACGCCAGCCCCGAGCAGAAGGCCGACGCGGGCGGCACGCGGCCTCAGGGGCTGCCGGCGGCGCGTGAGGCGAAGGCCGACAAGCTGCAGAAGGTGAAGGGCATCGGCCCGGTCAACGAGAGCAAGCTCCATGCCCTCGGCATCTTCCATTTCGACCAGATCGCCGCCTGGACCCGCGAGGAGATCCGCTGGGTCGGCACCTATCTGTCGTTCCCCGGCCGCATCGACCGGGAGGAGTGGACGGTTCAGGCCAGGGCGCTGGCGGCCGGTGCGCCGCCCGTGAAGGAGTGAAGGCATGCTCGCCGACAAGGACCGCATCTTCACCAACATCTACGGCTTCCACGACAAGAGCCTGAAAGGCGCCATGGCGCGCGGGCACTGGGACGGGACCAAGGGCTTCATCGCGCAGGGGCGCGACTGGATCATCCAGCAGATCAAGGATTCGGGGCTGCGCGGACGCGGCGGCGCCGGCTTCCCGACCGGGCTCAAATGGTCGTTCATGCCGAAGCAGTCGGACGGCAGGCCGCACTATCTCGTGGTCAATGCCGACGAGTCTGAGCCCGGCACCTGCAAGGACCGCGAGATCCTGCGCAACGACCCGCACACCCTGATCGAGGGCTGCCTCATCGCCGGCTGCGCCATGGGCGCCCATGTCGGCTACATCTATGTGCGCGGCGAGTTCATCAGGGAACGCGAGGCGCTGCAGCGCGCGATCGACGAGTGCTATGACGGCGGCCTTCTCGGCAAGGGCAACTCAAACGGCTGGGACTTCGACCTCTACGTCCATCACGGCGCCGGCGCCTATATCTGCGGCGAGGAGACGGCGCTGCTCGAAAGCCTCGAGGGCAAGAAGGGCCAGCCGCGGCTCAAACCGCCGTTCCCGGCCAATATGGGTCTCTATGGCTGCCCGACGACGGTGAACAACGTCGAGTCGATCGCGGTGACGCCCACGATCCTCAGGCGCGGCGCCACCTGGTTCTCCTCCTTCGGCGCGCCGAACAATGTCGGCACCAAGCTGTTCTGCGTCTCCGGCCACGTGAACAAGCCGGCGACCTTCGAGGAGGCGATGTCGATCCCCTTCTCGGAACTGGTGGAGAAGCATTGCGGCGGCATCCGCGGCGGCAAGGACAACCTGCTTGCGGTCATCCCCGGCGGCTCCTCGGTGCCGCTGGTACCGGCCGAGCAGATCTGGGACGCGGCCATGGACTTCGACTCGCTGAGGGCGCTGCGCTCCGGCCTCGGTACGGCGGCGGTGATCGTCCTCGACAAGTCGACGGACGTGGTGAAGGCCATCACCCGCATCTCCTACTTCTACAAGCACGAGAGCTGCGGCCAGTGCACGCCGTGCCGCGAGGGCACCGGCTGGATGTGGCGCGTGCTCACCCGCATGTCGGAAGGCCGCGCCCAGAAGAAGGAGATCGACATGCTCCTCGAGGTCGCGGGGCAGGTCGAGGGCCACACGATCTGCGCGCTCGGCGATGCGGCGGCCTGGCCGGTCCAGGGCCTGATCCGGCACTTCCGGCACGAGATCGAGAAGAAGATCGACGCCTATTCGGCCAACCCGCACGGCGAACCCGTGCGCATCGCTGCGGAGTGACGACATGACCCGGCACGGCATGATCCTGATCGGCGCTCTCGCCCTCGGCGGCTGCGTGACGGCGGCCCCGCCGCCGCCTCCCCAGCCGACCGGGGTGGCGGAGCTGCGCGTCACCATCAACACGACGCCGGACTATGTCCGCCAGACGATCATCGCCCGTGCCGCCGCCCGCGGCACCGCCGGCACCTCGCCCAACGCCCGAACCATCGTGTTGGAGCGCGAGATCCCCGAGACGACCGCGGCTCTCGCCGCCGTCTGCGGACCGCACAAGCCCGGCCGCCGCGTGCAGGTGGTGCTGACCACCGACCGGGCCGGCCCGCGCACAGTCGTCACGGAGCGGCGCTTCCTCATCGACCGGGGCGGCCCCCGCTGCGCCGTTCTGCTGACCCCCGAGGACGTCGCCGCCGGCAATCGCTCGCTCGCCGAGCTGAAGGCCCAGGCCGAGACGCAGATGGCGGGGCGCTGAGAGGGATGAGGGCCATACGCGCCGACCGCACGTTCGACAGGGCCGCCGCCGGCGGATCGCTGTCGCGCGCGCCGGCCGCAGGCCGCCCCCTCGCATGCAAGAACAAGCCGGAGCCGGGAGAGGCGCCAGGGACGACGTGCATCACCGCAACCACGATGGAGGGCCGGCCATGAGCGCTGCCGCCAAGGATGTGAGTGCATTGCAGAGCGGATCGATCCCGTCCCTCGACGCGGTGGCCGGGCCCGCCATGGCAGCGATGGTGCTGCCCGCGGCCATGATGATGGGCGGTTTCGTTGCCATGTGCGGCGTCGGCTTCGCCTTTGCCCGGGCGATGAGCGCCCCTGGGCGGGATGAAACGGAGGCTGCGGCGGCGCCCGCCGCTCCGCGTCTCGTCGTCTCCAACCCGCCGGCGGCCGTCGCGGCTGCCGTGGCAGAGGCTACAAAGCCCGCCCCGGCCAGGCCTTCGGCCGCGTCGCCGAAGCCGAAAGCCAAGAAGGCCGGCTCTCCGAAGGAGCGACCCGCCCCGCCGAACGCCCGGACCGTCGAGGCTCCGGTTTCCGAGGCGCCGTCCGTTCCGCCGGTCGAGGCCGCAAGCCCCGCTCCGGTGAAGCAGACGGGGACAGGGGCGAAGCCTTCTGGCCAGGGCGGAACGCCGCAGAAGTCGAAATCGGCAGCAGTTTCAAAGACCGAAGCGGCCTCCGCGACCCCGGCGCCGAAAAAATCTGTCCCCAGAGCGGCGACAGCCCCGACAATCGCGAAGACATCGACCGCCAAGGGCATTTCCCTGCCCAAGGTGTCGATCCAGAAGGCACCGGGCTCCGAGCCCGGCAAGG
>JAEZGJ010000237.1 GCA_023416965.1 Pseudomonadota bacterium
GGCCCGTCCCGCCGCCCCGGCGCCTGCCGCGCCGCCGGCCGCTCCCGCGCCGCGGGCCGAGCCCCCCAGCGCCGATTCCGCCTATGCGGCCTATCAGCGCGGCCATTACCTCACCGCCTTCCGCGAAGCCACGGAGCGGGTCGAGGCGCTCGCCGATCCAGTCTCGATGACCCTGCTGGCCGAACTCCACGCCGCCGGCATCGGCATTCCGCAGAACGAGGAGCGGGCTCTCGGCTGGTACAGGCTCGCCGCCGACCGCGGCGACCGCAACGCCATCTTCGCGCTCGGCATGCTGCATGTGGATGGCCGCGCCGGCCAGACGCGCGATCCCGCCCTCGCCAAGCCCTATTTCGAGCGCGCCGCCGGGCTCGGCCATATCGCCGCCGCCTACAATCTCGGCCTGCTGGCGCTCGCCGGCCACGGCGGTCAGCGCGATCCCGCCGCGGCGGCGCAATGGTTCCAGAAGGCGGCCGATCTTGGCAGCGCCGACGCCCAGTATGCCTATGCCGTGCTACTCAAGGACGGCAACGGCGTGCCGGCCGATCCTCCGCGCGCCGCCCTCTATATGGGGCGCGCCGCGGCGCAGGACCTGCTGGAGGCGCAGATCGACTTCGCCGTCATGGTCTTTAACGGCCAGGGCCTGCCCAAGGACGAGGCCCGCGCCGCCGCCCTGTTCCGAAAGGCCGCTCTGCGCGGCAATCCGCTCGCCATGAACCGCTACGCCCGCCTCCTCGCCGCCGGCCGCGGCACCGCCGCCGACCCGCAGAAGGCGGCGCAGTGGCACATGACCGCCCACATGCTCGGCGCCCCCGACGGGTGGCTGCAGGAATTCGTCAAGGGCATGGATCCCGTCCTGCGCGACGCCGCCGAGCGCGGCGCCCGCGAGTGGCTGCGATAAGGCCCGACGCCGCTCGCCGCTTGACCATGACGCGCAGCGCGGGCATGACCCCCGCAAAGCCACCCGAAAGTTCGACATGCTCCGTTCCGCCCTTCTCAACGTCATGGTCGGCGCCGCCCTCAAGGCCGGCCGCAGCCTCAAGCGCGACTTCGGCGAGGTCGAGCACCTGCAGGTCTCGATGAAGGGGCCGGCCGACTTCGTCTCGGCCGCCGACCGCAAGGCCGAGCAGATCGTCATGACCGAGCTGATGAAGGCCCGGCCGGGCTACGGTTTCATCGGCGAGGAGGGTGGCAAGGTCGAGGGCACCGATTCCACCCATACCTGGATCGTCGATCCGCTCGATGGCACCACCAATTTCCTCCACGGCATCCCGCATTTCGCCGTGTCCATCGGTCTGGAGCGCCACGGCGTGCCGGTGGCCGGCGTCATCTACAACCCGGCCAATGACGAGCTCTATGTCGCCGAGCGCGGCAGCGGAGCCTTCCTCAACGACCGGCGCCTGCGCGTCTCGGCCCGCACCAAGCCGGAGGACAGCGTGGTCGGCTGCGGTATCCCGCACATCGCCCGCGGTGACCACGTCCAGTCCCGCAACGAGCTGAAGATCGTCCAGTCGCGCTTTGCCGGCATCCGTCGCATGGGCGCCTGCGCCCTCGATCTAGCCTATGTCGCCGCCGGCCGTTTCGACGGCTTCTGGGAGCGCGGCGTCAGCGCCTGGGACATGGCGGCGGGCATCGTCCTCATCCGAGAGGCCGGCGGCTTCGTCACCGATTGCGACGGCCACGACAACATGCTGCTGAACGGCACCGTCTGCGCCGGCAACGAGCCGATCCAGAAGGCGCTCCTCGCCGCCGTGAAGGAAGGTCAGAGGGGCTGAGATGGGGCAGGCCAAGCGGCGCAAGGAGGCCGGCGACCGCGTCTCCCATTGCCGCACCTGCACCTATTGCTGCTCGCTGCCGCAGATCGAGGCTCTCGCCAAGCCGGCCTATCGGCCCTGCATCCACATCGCCGGCGGCGGCTGCGCCATCCACGGCCAGCCGGAGCGGCCGGCGGCCTGTTCCGCCTATGCCTGCGCCTATCTCACCGCGCGGCTCGCCAACGCACCCGAGCGCAACCGCATCCCCCATCCGCTCGACTGCGGCGCTTACTTTCACCGCGACCCCGTCGAGAAGGTGATCTTCGTCTTCATCGATCCGGCGCGCCCCTTCCTGTGGAAGGCCTCGGCGCTGCTCGTCGACTTCCTGCGCATTCAGCTCGGCGCCGGTTTCGTGCTCTTCGTCACCGACCGCGGTCGCCAGATGATCATCCGCGACGTCGCCACCTTCGCCGAGGTCCTCGCCCGTGACTTCGTCGCCCTCGCCGATCGCGAGGGCCGGCCGCTCGACGTGCCGAGCTTCCGCGAAGCCGGCGCCTCTCCCCCCGCGTGAGGCTCGCCCGGTGCCGCAGCGGCAGCTTTACCTCGCCTTAAACGGCCGCTGACACACTGTCCGCAGGACGGGATCCCATGTACCGCGAGATGTTCGACAAGGGGATCGAGTGGCGGGCCCATGCCCATTCGATCCGCCGCCTCTACGGCAACTGGCTGGCGCTGCGCGAGCAGGCAGATGCCGTGCCGTTCAGCGAGTTCGATCCCGCCTCCCTCGGTCCCGTCGCCGACGACATGATCGTCTTCCGCCCGACGGCAGACGGCGACATGGTCTATTCCCATTACGGCCGCGCGCACGGCGCGCCCGGCGGCCCCCCCATGACA
>JAEZGJ010000249.1 GCA_023416965.1 Pseudomonadota bacterium
CGCCCCTGTCGATCCTTCCGCCCCTGCCGCCGCCGGTCGAGGTCGGTCCGGCGCCGGGGATGCGTCGCTGAAGCCCTTTCGCTGAGGCGCAGGCTCCCCTATATTCGAAGCGCCGGGGCAACCCGGCTATGGCGATAAACGGCCATCGTAATAAGCCTTTCGGACCCGGGGGCAGTACCCGGCGCCTCCACCAGAAGGGCCCTTCAGGGGCGTTTCTGATGGGGGCGAAACAGGATCGACGAGGGTGTAAAGGGTGGGCTTTTGCTCGGCATGGTTCCGCCGTTATCGGGCCGTCTCAATAGTTGCCAACGACAACTATGCTCCGGTGGCCGTTGCCGCGTAATGCGGTGATGGTACCGAAATCAAGTCCTTGCGGGTAGCACTGTAAGGCGGGGTTCGGAGGCACCTGGCAACAGAAGCCTCCACTTCTCTCCGGTCCGCGGCGCGGTGGCCCGGAAGGGCTCCCCCCAGCGCGACAGAAGGCCCCCGGGTCCGTTCCGCGATCGACCAGCACATGCCAACAGACCTCATCCGCTACGATCTTCTGGCCCAGGACGCACTGCGCGGCGTGGTCCGCCGTGTTCTCCTCGACGCGGCACGCGACGGCCTGCCGGGCGAGCATCATTTCTACATCACCTTCGACACCCGCGCTCCCGGCGTCCGCCTGTCCAACCGGATGCGTGAGAAATACCCGCTGGAGATGACGGTCGTCCTTCAGCACCAGTACTGGGACCTGATCGTCACCGAGCACAGCTTCGAGGTGGGCCTCTCCTTCGGCGGCATTCCCGAGCGCCTGCTCGTGCCCTTCGATGCGGTCAAGGGCTTCTTCGACCCCTCCGTCCAGTTCGGCCTGCAGTTCGAGGTGGCCGGCGCCGAGGCGGAGAAGGGCGACACGGGAGTGCGCGAGATCGCACCCCGCCAGACCGGCCCGTCCGGCGAGGCCGACCCCTCCGTCGTCTCGCCTCTGGCAGCAGCCCCGCCTCGGGCCGAGCCCGGCGACGCCCCGAAGGGCGATCAGCCCGGCCCCGATGCCGGGACCGCCGGTGCCGAGGTCGTCAGCCTCGACAAGTTCCGCAAGAAGTAGCTGCGTCCCGCGGCAGCCGCGCGAGAATGGATCGCCCGGCACGTGGACCGCCACGCGATGCTTGTCCGCCGTTCGCGTGCAGGTCTGTCGTGCAGAGCGGCGCCGACCCCTTGCGAAGCTGACTGCCATTTTTTCTATCGCTGCCGGAACCCAATCCCGACTCGCGAATTTGGACTGTTGCCATGGGTGACATCGTCAATTTGAAGCGCGCACGCAAACGCAAGGCCCGCGAAGCCGAGTCCCTCGGCGCTGACGCCAATCGTCTGCGCTTCGGTCGTCCAGCCGGCGAGCGAAAGCTCGACGAGGCACGCAAGGCCCTCGAGGCCAGGCGGCTGGACGGCCACAAGCGCCCGGAGTGAATCTGAATGAAGAGCCACGTTGTCAAACGTTCGATCGTGGTCGAGGGCCACAAGACCAGCGTCAGCCTCGAGGACGAATTCTGGAATGCCCTGAAGGAAATCGCAGCCGAGCGCCGCGAGACCCTGTCCGATCTCGTGGGGCAGATCGACGGGGGCCGGACCCATGGCAACCTGTCGTCTTCGATCCGCCTCTTCGTGCTGGATCATTACCGTACGAGAAGCGCCGCGAACGGCTGATATTGCGCTGCGCAACGGCCGATATTGCGCTGCGGAAAGGCAGAATCGTACGCATCCTCCCCTATCCGTGAATCGCCTCCCGCTTGTCTTCGGGGTGTTGACATGGTGTCATCCGCGCGCAAGAGCACGGGGCGACAGAATGTCTCAAGACAGGGCTCCGCAGCGGGGGGACGATGCACGACGATAGCGCGAAAGCGGATGACAACACACGCGGCCTGATCAAGAGCCCCCAGGACATGTTCGCGGGGCTCTTCATTATCGCGTTCGGCCTTCTCATCATGTGGGCGTCCTCGAACCTGACGGGCGGCCGCGGCGCCAATCTTGGCCCCGGCTCCTTCCCGCGCGGCCTGTCCTTCCTCCTCATTGCGGTTGGCGCGGTGATCATCGTCCAGGCACTGACCGTCGTCGGTCCGCGCCTCGAAGCCTGGTCCATCCGCGGTCCGGTCTTCGTCCTCGGCGCCGTCCTGCTCTTCGCCATGACGATCCGCGGCACCACGCTCAACATTCCCGGCATCGGCCGCACCGATATCCTGCCGCCGCTCGGCCTCATCGTCGCGGGCCCGCTGACCCTCGTCGTGGCCAGCCTCGCCTCCACCGAGCGGAACTGGACCCAGACGCTCATCTTCTCGGCGGCCATGACCGCCTTCTGCATCCTGCTGTTCAAAGTCGCGTTGAGGCTGCCGATTCCGGTCGCCCCGTGGGCCGGCTGGTAAGGCGCGTCACATGGATATGGTTGCCAATCTGGCGCTCGGCTTCGGCGTCGCCTTCACCGTCAAGAATCTCGGGCTCTGCTTCCTCGGCTGCATGATCGGAACGCTGATCGGCGTTCTGCCCGGCGTCGGCCCGATCGCAACGATCGCCATGCTGCTGCCGATCACCTTCGGCCTCGATCCCGTCGGCGCGCTGATCATGCTCGCCGGCATCTATTACGGCGCCCAGTACGGCGGCTCGACCACCGCCATCCTCGTCAACATCCCCGGTGAGGCGACTTCCATCGTCACCGTCCTCGACGGCCACCAGATGGCCCGTAATGGCCGCGCCGGCGCCGCGCTCGGCATCTCCGCCATCGGATCGTTCTTCGCCGGCTCAGTCGCCACGATCGTGATCGCGGCCCTCGCCGCGCCGCTGACCCGCGTCGCCCTGCTCTTCGGTCCGGCGGAATATTTCTCGCTCATGGTCATGGGCCTGATCTTCGCCGTCGTTCTGGCGCGCGGCTCGGTCATCAAGGCCGTCGCCATGGTGCTGCTCGGCCTGACCCTCTCCACGGTGGGCCAGGACCTCGAGACCGGCGCCGACCGCATGACCTTCGGCTGGCCGGAACTCTCCGACGGCATCGACTTCACCACCATCGCCATGGGCATGTTCGGCTTCGCGGAGATCCTCCGGAACCTGGAGTCGCCCGAGACGCGCGACGTGCTGAAGAGCAAGATCGGCAGCCTCCTGCCCAACTGGCAGGAGATGAAGCAGTCGCTCATGCCGGTGCTGCGCGGCACCGGCCTCGGCGCGGCGCTGGGCATCCTGCCCGGCAATGGCGCCGTGCTCGGCCCCTTCGCCAGCTACACGCTGGAGAAGAAGATCGCCAAGGATCCGACCCGCTTCGGCAAGGGCGCGATCGAGGGCGTTGCAGGTCCCGAGAGCGCCAACAATGCCGGCGCCCAGACGTCCTTCATTCCGCTGCTCACCCTCGGCATCCCGCCCAACGCCGTCATGGCGCTGATGGTCGGCGCCATGACCATCCACGGCATCGTCCCGGGCCCGCAGGTCATGGAGAAGCGGCCCGACCTCTTCTGGGGCATGATCGCCTCGATGTGGATCGGCAACCTCATGCTGCTCATCATCAACCTGCCGATGATCGGCCTGTGGGTGAAGCTGCTGAAGGTGCCCTACCGCATGCTGTTCCCCTCGATCCTGATGTTCTGCTGCATCGGCATCTACTCGGTGAACAATAACCCCTTCGACGTCATGATCACCGCCTTCTTCGGTCTGGTCGGCTATGCCTTCATCAAGATGGGCTTCGAGGTCGCGCCGCTGCTGCTCGGCTTCGTGCTCGGCAAGCTGATGGAAGAGTACCTGCGCCGGTCGATCCTGATGTCGCGCGGCGACTGGTCGGTCTTCGTCGACTTCGTCAACCGGCCGATCTCCGCCGTGCTGATCGCCATCGCCGTGCTGATGCTGATCATCTCCTTCCTGCCGGCGATCACAAAGAAGCGCGACACCGTCTTCGTCGAGTGATCCGAGGGCCCCATCTGACCACACCTGCCGCCGGCGGCACCCTCGGGTGCCGCCGGTTGCGTTTGGACCGGGCGTAACGGCCGCCCGCGACGATCCGTAAGCCGGCATGGAGGGCAAGCCGCCCCCGTCGGACGAAAGGGTCGATCATGCCGCCTGCCGCCAGCCTCACCCGCCGCGCCCTCGGATCCCTCCTCGCCGGCGCCTCCCTCCTCGCCTCCGGCATGTCCGCCGTCGCCGGGCCGGAGGTCTATACGGCCACGCTCTCGAACCTTGCCGCCGACGGCTACGACGTCGTCGCCTACCACCGCGAGGGGCGGGCCCTGCGCGGCGATCCGCGCTTCACCCATCGCTGGAAAGACGCCGTCTGGCGCTTCGCCAGCGCCGAAGCGCGCGACTCCTTCGCCGCCGATCCCGCCCGCTATGCCCCGGCCTATGGCGGCCACTGCTCCTGGGCCGCCGCCCAGGGCTACCGCGCTTCGGGCGATCCCCGCCACTGGCGCATCGTCGCCGGCCGGCTCCACTTCAACTACGACGCGCGCGTTCACCGCACCTGGCTCGCCGACGCCGAGAGCCTCATCGCCGCCGCCGACCGCAAATGGCCGTCGGTCCTGGCGCAGTGAGCGCGGAAGCGGGGCTCATCGGGTTTTTGACGGAGGCCACGGGTAGCGACGCACCGTCGGGCCGGTGCTAGTCTTCGCTCGCTCCCGGCCGCGAGAGCCGGGGTCGATGCCGCAGAACAGGGAGAAATCGGCATGAGCGACTGGTTGGCTGACGTAAAGAAATATGCGCCGAAGGCAGACGAAGCGGCTGTCGCGGGCATCGTCAAATATCTCGGGATCGCCCTCAGGAACCGCGATTCCTCGCTCGTGTCTTTTGCCGACCCCGAGGAAGTGTCCCGGGTGAAGAAGAACTTCTGCATGAAGAAGCTGGCGCTGACGGACGAGGCCGCCATCGACGCGGCGCTCGCGAAGGTCGCCGCCGCCCTCAAGGGCGACCGAACCAAAAACCGCGTCACCGTCTATTACCTGCTCGCCGAGCATTTCAAGAAGCTCGACCTCTTCGTGAAGAAGTGAGGGTGGACCGGGCGCCGCACTGCCGGCGCCCGCCGATTCATGTGGGCGTCGCGCCGCGCGCTGCTGCCAGGGGCCTGCCTTCCGCGCTATAGTCTCCGTTCTCGGATTCGCCGGAGGCCGCCATGCGCCAGTACCACGACCTGATGGAGCACGTGCTCAGGCACGGCGCCCGCAAGGACGACCGCACCGGCACCGGCACGCTCTCCGTCTTCGGCCACCAGATGCGCTTCGACCTGTCGGAGGGCTTTCCGATGGTTACGACCAAGAAGCTGCACCTGAAGTCGATCGTCCACGAACTCCTCTGGTTCCTGAAGGGCGACACCAACATCGCCTATCTCAAGGCGAACGGCGTCAGCATCTGGGACGAATGGGCCGATGCGGAGGGCAATCTCGGTCCCGTCTATGGCAAGCAATGGCGCTCCTGGGCGGCTCCCGACGGGCGGACCATCGACCAGATCGCCAATCTCGTGGCGATGCTGAAGACGAATCCGGATTCCCGCCGTCTCATCGTCTCGGCCTGGAACCCGGCCGATGTCGAGGCCATGGCGCTGCCGCCCTGCCACTGCCTGTTCCAGTTCTACGTGGCCGGCGGCAAGCTCTCCTGCCAGCTCTACCAGCGCTCCGCCGACATCTTCCTCGGCGGCCCCTTCAACATCGCCTCCTACGCGCTGCTGACCCTCATGCTGGCGCAGGTGGCGGGCCTGGAGCCGGGAGACTTCGTCCACACGCTGGGCGACGCCCATATCTATATCAACCACATCGAACAGGCCGAGTTGCAACTGACCCGGCCGCTGCGCCCGCTGCCGACCATGATGCTGAACCCGGATGTGAGCGATCTCTTCGCCTTCACCTACGAGGATTTCACGCTGACGGGCTACGAACCTCATCCGGCCATCAAGGCACCGGTGGCGGTTTGACCCCCATCGTCCTCATCGCCGCCGTGGCCGCCAACGGCGCCATCGGCCGCGACAACCGCCTGCTCTGGCGCCTGAAGTCCGACATGGCGCATTTCCGCGCCGCCACCGCCGGCCTGCCGCTGGTCATGGGTCGCAAGACTTTCGAGAGCTTCGGTGGCAAGCCGCTGCCGAGGCGTCTCAACATCGTCGCCTCTCGCCAGCCGGGCCTCTCCCTGCCCGGCGCCGTCGTCACCGGCTCGCTGGACGAGGCTCTCGCGCTCGCCCATGCCGAGGCGTTGCGCTCGGGGGCAGCCGAGATCGCGGTTCTCGGCGGCGCCGACATCTATGCCCAGGCCATGCCGCGCGCCGACCGGCTCCTCATCACCCATGTCGCGGCCGAGCCCGACGCCGACGCCTTCTTTCCCGCCATCGATCCGGTGATCTGGAGCGCGGAGACGGGCACAGATCACCCCGCGGAGCCCGGCGATGACCACGCTTTCCGCGTCGTGACCTACCGGCGCACCAGCGGCGGAACGCCGCATGGCGCCGCCCCAAGGGCGGACAGCTCCCCCGGTAAGGGGGCGTCAGGGGCCTGACGCGGCGCGTCATATTCACCAACCGCCGTTTGAGACGGACTTCCCGCCCCCCGGCGCGTTGAAAGCGGCGAGGCGGTCTTCTATATCCGGGCGTAACGTCAAGCGCCTGCGGGCGTGAGCAGGGCTCCCCGTCCTGCCATGAAGCGAGGACAGTTCATGCCGTGGAACAATCAAGGCGGCGGCCCCTGGGGCGGCGGCGGCACGGGCGGTGGTGGCGGCGGCGGACCGCGCGGCCCCTGGGGGCCGGGTCCCCAGGGCGGCGGGGGCGGCGGTGGTGGCAACCAGCCCCCTGACCTCGAGGAGTTGATCCGCCGCAGCCAGGAGCGTCTGAAGAACGTTCTGCCCGGCGGTGGCGGCAATATCGGCGCCAAGGGCATCGCCCTCATCGCCGTGCTCGGCCTGATCATCTACGGCCTCACCGGCTTCTACACCGTGAGCCAGAACGAGGTCGGCGTGAACACCGTCTTCGGCCGCCACATCGGCAATGCCGCGCCGGGCCTCAACTGGAACCCGCCCGCGCCCTTCGGCACGGTCTACAAGGTCCCGGTCACCGACGTGCGCCGCACCGAGATCGGCTACCGCTCCGGCGGCGGGCCGCGCGGCGCCAACCGCGAGGTGCCGGAGGAGAGCCTCATGCTCACCGGCGACGAGAACATCGTCGACATCGACCTCGAGGTTCAGTGGGACGTGAACGCGGCGCAGGTCGCCAATTTCGTCTTCCAGCTCCAGAACCCCGAGGGCACGGTCAAGGCGGTCGCCGAGAGCGCCCTGCGCGAGTCCATCGGCCGGCGCAACATCCAGAACATCCTCACGGTCGATCAGGCGGCGATCGCGGCGGAAATCCGTCAGATCATGCAGCGCATCATGGACGACTACCAGTCTGGCGTGAACATCCGCGTGGTTCAGCTGCTCTCGGCCCTGCCGCCGACCCAGGTCCGCAACGCCTTCCTGGACGTCAACGCGGCCCAGCAGGACCAGACGCGCGTCCAGAACGAGGCGCGGACCTATGCGAACCAGGTGGTTCCCGAGGCGCGCGGCCGCGCCTCGCAGATCCTGCAGGAGGCCGAGGCCTATCGTGACCGCGTCGTCGCCGAGGCGAGCGGCCAGGCGAGCCGCTTCACCCAGGTCTTCGAGCAGTACCGCCAGGCTCCGGACGTGACGCGTGAGCGCATGTTCCTCGAGACCATGGAGCGCGTCCTCGGCGGCACCGACAAGGTCATTATCGACCAGGCCGGCGGCAATGCCGTCCAGCCCTTCCTGCCGCTCGACCAGATCATGCGCCGCTCCGGCCAGCAGCCCCAGGCGGGCGGCCAGTCCGCCGGCGCCCCGAGGACCCAGCGATGAACTCCTCCGTCAAACTCGTCCTCGGCGTCGTCGCCGCCGTCGCGCTCTTCGTCCTCGCCAATTCGTTCTTCATCGTCCAGATGACGCAGCACGCCATCGTGCTGCGCTTCGGGCAGGTGGTGCGCGAGCCGATCAGCGAGCCGGGCCTCTATTTCAAGGTGCCGTTCATCGAGAACGTGGTGACGGTGGACAAGCGCATCCTCGACCTCGACCTGCCGGTGCAGACGGTGCTCTCTACCGACCGCCAGAACCTCGACGTCGACGCCTTCGCCCGTTACCGCATCACCCAGCCGCTGCGCTTCTTCCAGACGGTGCGGACGATCCCGAACGCCAACACGCGCCTCGCCAGCTTCGTCAATTCCTCGATGCGCAACATCATCGCCGGCGCCACCATGGCGCAGCTGATCCGCACGGATCGCGACCGGCTGATGAACCGCATCCAGGAAGAGGTGAACCGCGAGGCGACCACTCTGGGCGTCGCCATCGTTGACCTGCGCCTGACCCGGGTCGACCTGCCCCAGGTCAACCAGGAGGCGGTGTTCAACCGCATGCAGACCGAGCGCCGCCAGGAGGCCGCGGACCTGCGCGCTACCGGCCAGCAGGCGGCGGTGACCATCCGCGCCCGCGCCGACCGTGAGGTCGTCGGCATCCTCGCCGAGGCGGAGAGGCGGTCGGAGGAGCTCCGCGGTGCGGGCGATGCCGAGCGCAACAAGATCTTCGCCGAGGCCTTCAACCGCGATCCCGACTTCTTCTCCTTCTACCGGACCATGCAGGCCTACGAGCAGAGCCTGAAGCAGGGCGATACCCGCATGGTGCTGTCGCCGAACTCGGACTTCTTCCGCTACTTCGGCGACCCGGCAGGCCGCCGCAACGGCGCCCGGCCTCCGGCGGTTCCCGGGGCTCCGGCCCCGGTGACGCCGCCGACCGGCAACTGACCATTCCCGCTCCCGGACAGGGCCGCCGCGATCACCTCGCAGCGGCCCTGTCCCAATAAACAAGCGCCATGCAAGACTTTCTCGTCGCCTTGGGTCTCGTGCTCGTGATCGAGGGGCTGATCCTCGCAGCCTTCCCCTCGCGTATAAGGGACGCGCTCGAGACCATGCGCGTCACGCCGGACCAGCAGTTGCGCGTGGTGGGGCTCGTCGCCGCCGTTCTCGGCACGCTCGTCGTCTGGTGGGTACGGGGCTGAGGGCGACGCGGGCACCCGTCCCGCCAAAAGACCCGATTGACAAGGGCGCTCCAAGGCTTGATGGGGAAGTCAGCCTTGCTCGGCCCGCACGACAAGTAGACATCACATGGCTCAGTTCACGCTTCCGAAGAACTCGAAGATCACAGAGGGTAAGACCTGGCCGAAGCCGCCCGGGTCCAACCGGCTGAGCGAGTTCCGCATCTATCGCTGGAATCCGGACGACGGCGCCAATCCGCGCATCGACACCTTCTACGTGGACCGCGACGATTGCGGCCCGATGGTCCTCGACGGGCTCATCTGGATCAAGAACAAGGTCGACCCGACCCTGACCTTCCGTCGCTCGTGCCGCGAGGGCATCTGCGGCTCCTGCGCCATGAACATCGACGGCACCAACACGCTCGCCTGCACCAAGGGCATGGACGAGGTGAATGCCGGCCAGGTGAAGATCTATCCTCTGCCGGACATGCCGGGGGTGAAGGACCTCGTCCCCGACCTCACCCGCTTCTACGCCCAGCACGCCTCCATCGAGCCCTGGCTGAAGACGACCACCGCCCGTCCCGAGAAGGAGTGGAGGCAGTCCAAGGAGGACCGCGAGAAGCTCGACGGCCTCTACGAGTGCATTCTTTGCGCCTGCTGCTCCACCTCCTGCCCGAGCTATTGGTGGAACGGCGACCGCTATCTCGGCCCCGCCATCCTGCTGCAGGCCTATCGCTGGCTGATCGATTCCCGCGACGAGGCCACCGGCGAGCGCCTCGACAATCTCGAGGATCCGTTCCGGCTCTACCGCTGCCACACGATCATGAACTGCTCGAAGGCCTGCCCCAAGGGTCTCAACCCCGCCAAGGCCATCGCCGAGATCAAGAAGATGATGGTGGCGCGCCAGGTCTGACGCGCCCCGCAGGCAAGAAAGCGGCTGCAACAGCCTCAACGATCGGTTAACCAGAACGCGAACATCGTCAGCGCGTCGCGGCGCTGCCACGGAATCGCCGTTCCATGGCGCCACCGTGGCAAATGTCCGCGCACCGCGCGACCTCAGCCTCTGGGTGAACCGTTTCATGGGTATGCGCCCCGCCGCACTCGTCCTCTGCTCCGTCGTCCTCGCCGGCTGCACCTCCTCGTCCCGTTTCGGAGACATGGGCGGCTCCTCCGGCGGCTGGGGCCGCTCCCCGGCCGTCGCCCGCGCCGAGGTCCAGCCGCAGATCCGCCCCGCCCCCTCCGACGACATCATCCCCGGCGGGCAGCCGGGCGCCGCCGGCACGATCGAGAGCCAGGAGATCGCGCCACCCTCCGTCTCCGGCCGGTCCGACACCGGTCCTCCGGCCGTCGATACGGCGCTCGCCCCCTCGGCCCAGCCGCAGATCATGCAGCCAGAGCCGCCGCGTCCCGGCACCGCCCAGCCGTCGTCGCCGCCCGTCGTCGCCGCCCTGCCGCGCCAGGAGCGCGCCGCCACCGGCCCGACCAGCATCGCCGGCACCTGGACGGTGACGGATGCCGGCGACCGCTGCCGCATCACGCTGACCTCGACGCCGCTCTTCGAATTCTATCGCGCCAGCCCGCAGAACTGCCGCGCGCCCTCGCTCGCCCGCATCAACGCCTGGGAGCAGCGCGGCTCGGAGATCGTCCTGCTCCAGCCCGGCGGGCGCGTCGCAGCCCGCCTGTCGCCGCAGGGCGGCGGGTCCTATGGCGGCGCCACCGCCACCGGCGCCCCCGTCAGCATGGCCCGCTGAACCTCAGCGCGCCCCGCTCCAGCCGGGCGCGCGCCTGATCAGGCCGATCTGCCGCTCCACCACAGCCTCCGCGGCAGCCGACGAATCCCGCCACAGCTCGCGCCACAGCGACAGGGGCGTCGCAGGCCGTGCCGCGACCCGCGCATGGCTGTCGCCGGAGGCATAGGTGATCCGGCCCTCGAAACGCGCCGCCAGCCGCTGCATGCCGCGATTGGAGGGCAGGCAGGTCATGACGAGGTCGGTGAGGCCGCGATTGCGGGCGGTGAGGAGCAGGCGGCCGAACAGCGCCGATCCGACGCCGGTGAGCCGCCAGTCCTCCTCGACGCTCACCGCCACCTCGCCGGTCGAGCCCGGCAGCAGGCGCAGTTCCGCGGCGCCGCGCAGAACACCGTCGACGAAGAAGCCGTGGACGATGGCGTCGGGTCCGAGCGCATGGTCGGCATAGGCTGAGACCGTGGCGTCGGAGACGCCGGCGGCGAAGCGGCCGTGGCGCGCTTCCGTGTCGAGGCGCAGGAAATGCGCTTTCAGGAGCGCCGTCTCCCAGGCGTAGAGCTTGCGGATGACGCCGCTTGCGGTGAGGTCTTCCAGCATGGGGGCGGTCTCCGGGGGCGCACTGCGCACGTCTGGCTGTCCCCTCGCATGTCCGGCGTCGTCTCCCGCCCGCCCATTAGACGACCGCAGACCTCCGAGCAAGGAACATAGTGCACTGCAACATGACGCACGAGTCATACCTGCGGCCAGGGAAAAGGTTCCCGCAGCGCAGACGCAAAAAACCCCGGCCTTGCGGCCGGGGCTCGTCAGGACCGCCCTTCGGGGCCTTGAAACTTACTTCTTGAGGGCGCCGATGCCGCCGAACTTCTGGTTGAAGCGCGACAGGCGACCGCCGCGGTCCATCAGCTGCTGCGAACCGCCCGTCCAGGCCGGATGGACCTTCGGGTCGATATCGAGCTGGAGGACATCACCCTCCTTGCCGTAGGTCGAGCGCGTCGTGTACTCGGTGCCATCGGTCATCACGATCTTGATGGTGTGATAGTCGGGATGGATGTCGGCTTTCATGGGTCGTCCTCGAAGGGCGCCGCTCTCGAAGGGCAGGCGCTAAGGGTCGTGTCCTGTGATGAGAAGCCGCGCTATTAAAGGAACTCGGCGGTCTTTTCAAGCGAAGACCTGGGTCCGATCATCAGCAACGGGAAGACGAGTCCGCCATTCATGTCCACGGTCGATACCCTGAGCGGGGGCCCCGCCGCCGCAGCGCCGGCGCGCCGCCCGAAGTTCCGCCCGCTGCTGAAGTTCCTGCCGTTCATGCTGCGTCATCCGGGCATGCTGGCCGGCGCCGGCATCGCCCTCCTCGTCGCGTCGCTGGCAACACTTGCTGTGCCGCTCGCCATCCGCCGCATGATCGATTTCGGTTTCGCTGCCGACGGGATGATCACCCAGTATTTCGGCATGCTGGTGGTCATCGCCGCCGTCCTGGCGGTGGCCTCCGCCGCCCGCTTCTACCTGGTGACAACCATCGGCGAGCGCGTGGTCGCCGACATCCGCACCAGCGTCTTCAACCATCTGGCGACGCTCTCGCCCTCGTTCTTCGACACGGCGCGCACCGGCGAACTCGTCTCCCGTCTCACCGCCGACACGACGCAGCTGAAGTCGGCGCTCGGCGTCTCGGTCTCCATGGCCCTGCGCAACATCATCATGTTCGCCGGCGCCGTGGCCATGATGGTGATCACCTCGCCGCAGCTCTCCCTCTACGTGGTCGGCGCGATCCCCTTCCTCGTCCTGCCTCTGGTCGCTTTCGGCCGCAACGTCCGCCGCCGCTCCCGTGCTGCCCAGGACCGCCTCGCCGCTGCCTCCGCCTATGCCAGCGAGAACATCCAGGCCGTGCGCACCATGCAGGCCTTCACCGCCGAGGCGACCGTCACCCAGCGCTTCGCCGCGGCGGCCGAGGACGCCTATGAGGGCGCCCGCGGCGCCAACCGGGCGCGCGCCGTCCTCACCGCCGTCATCATCTTCCTGGTCTTCGCCAGCGTCGTGGCGGTGCTCTGGGCCGGCGCCCAGCAGGTCCTCGCCGGCACCATCACCGGCGGCCGGCTGTCGCAGTTCGTGCTCTATGCCGTCTTCGCCGCCAGCTCGCTCTCCCAGCTCTCCGAGGTCTGGAGCGAGATCAGCCAGGCGGCAGGCTCGGCCGAGCGCCTCGGCGAGATTCTCGCCGTCGCCCCCGACATCAAGGCGCCGGAGAAACCGCTGTCGCTGCCCGAGCCGGCGCGCGGCGAGGTGGCCTTCGTCGCGGTGCGCTTCGCCTATCCGACGCGGCCGGAGACGCGCATCCTCGACGACGTCACCTTCGAGGTGAAGGCCGGCGAGCGGGTCGCGATCGTCGGGCCTTCCGGCTCCGGCAAGTCGACGCTCTTCGCCCTGGTCCAGCGCTTCTACGACCCGCAGGGCGGTGTCGTCCGCTTCGACGGCGTGCCGGTGGCCGAGGCGGACCCGGTGGCGCTGCGCTCGCGCATCGCCCTCGTGCCGCAGGACGTCGCCATCTTCGCGGCCTCGGTCGCCGAGAACATCCGCTACGGCCGTCCCGGCGCCACCGACGAGGAGGTCGCCGCCGCCGCCCGCATGGCCCATGCCGAGGAGTTCATCGCCCGCATGCCGGAGGGCTACCAGAGCCTCATCGGCGAGCGTGGCGTGACGCTCTCAGGTGGCCAGCGCCAGCGCATCGCCATCGCCCGCGCCATCCTGCGCGACGCGCCGCTCCTGCTGCTCGACGAGGCAACCTCGGCGCTCGACGCCGAGAGCGAGACCCTGGTGCAGGAGGCCCTGTCGCGGCTGATGGCGGGACGCACCACCCTCGTCATCGCCCACCGCCTCGCCACCGTGCTCGACTGTGACCGCATCCTCGTCATGGAGAATGGCCGCATCGTCGAGCAGGGCACCCACGCCTCGCTGGTGGCGGCCGGCGGCCTCTATGCGCGGCTCGCCGACCTGCAGTTCAAGACCCAGGCGACGGTGGAGCGGGCGGCGGCGTCCACGCCATGAGGTCGATGGGGCGGCCCTGCTCGTTGACGCGGCCGCCGGTCCGGACGAAGCCCTGCCGGCGGTAGAAGGCGATGGCGCGGGCATTGTCCGCATTGACGTCGAGGGTGAGGCCCTCCGGCCGCTGCCGCTTGGCCGCGGCCATCAGCGCGTCGGCGACGCCCGTGCCCTGGTGGGCGATGCCGACCAGCATCTGGTCGATCCAGCCGGTGGCGGGGTGGACCGTCACGAAGCCGGCGGGAGCCCCACCGTCGAAGGCGACGAGGATCGCCGTGCCGTCCCGCTCCATCACCGCGATACGGTCCTTGAGCCAGTCCCGCCGCGTCTCGAAGTCGTAGACCGGATAGGCGCGGCCCCAGGCCGCCACCCAGAGGTCGGCGAGCGCCGGCAGGAGGGCGGGCCGGTAGGGCAGGATCCTGACCGTCACCGGTCGGTCAGGCGCAGCTCGATGCGCCGGTTGCGGGCGAGCGCCTCGGGGCCCTCGCCCTGGTCGATGGGCTGGAACTCGCCGAAGCCGGCGGCCACCAGCCGCTGCGGCGCGATGCCCTTGGAGATCAGGTACTGCACCACGGCGATGGCGCGCGAGGCCGACAGCTCCCAGTTGGAGCGGAAGCGGCCGCCCTGGATCGGCCGGGCGTCGGTGTGTCCGTCGACCCGCAGCACCCAGGCGATATCGGTCGGAATGTCCTTCTCGAGCTGGAGCAGTGCGGCGGCGAGCTTGTCGAGCTCGGCGCGTCCGCCGGGCTCAAGCTCGGCCTGGCTCGATCCGAAGAAGACCTCCGAGCCGAAGACGAAGCGGTCGCCGACGACGCGGATGTCGGACCGCTCGGCGAGGATCTCGCGCAGGCGGCCGAAGAACTCGGAGCGGTAGCGCGACAGTTCCTGCACCCGCTGCGCCAGGGCGAGGTTCAGCCGGCGCCCGAGATC
>JAEZGJ010000259.1 GCA_023416965.1 Pseudomonadota bacterium
CCGCCGGAGTGGCCGAGGCCGGTTCGGCGGCGGACATCACCTCGGCCCGGACCGGACGAGGCAGCGAGAACAGCGCGCCCTGGGCGAGCTTCACGTCGTAGTCGAGGAGGTCGACCACCACGGCTTCGGTCTCCACGTCCTCGACCACGAGGTCGATGCCGTAGCGCTGGAAGAGACCCGACAGGTCGGCGACGTGGATCGCGGCGCCGGTCTCGGCGGCGCGGGCGATCATCAGCGCGGCCGGCACCTTGATGAGGCGGAAGCCCTTGTCGGCGAGGTCGCGCGGCTCGATGCGCAAGTCGCGCACCCCGTCCATGGCGAAGCGGAAGCCCTTTTCGGTGAGGCTGCGCAGGGTCTCGACATCGAGCGCGCTCATGGCGCGGACGGTCGCCTGGCTGAAGCCGAGGACCAGCGAGCCGGCAATCGCGCGCGATGCCTCGAGCGAGGCGATCAGCTCCGTGGCGAAGGCGGCATCCGCCAGGGCCGAGCCGGAGACGTCGCAGACGAGGCCGACATCGCGGTTGCGCGCGGTCAGGCGGCGGACGATCTGGACGCAGCGGCCGAGCACCTCGGCATCGAGGCCCGGCATGAGCCCCGCATCGTCGGCAAGGGCGCGATAGTCCGCGGGCAGGAGGACCTGCCCCGCGGCGGTACGCAGGCGCACGGAGGCCTGGTAGGAGCGGACCTTGCGCTGCGGCAGGGTGACGATGGGCTGCAGGAAGAGTTCATAGCGCTTGGCGGAGATCGCCTCGTCGATGGCGGCGATGGCATCGGCGCGGGCCATGCCCTCGAAGACCTGCGGCAGGTCGTCGGGCGGCAGGCGAGGCTCGACCTGGCGGCGAAGTTGCGCCGCCTGGCGCTGGAGAACCTGGACCGGCGGCGGGGGCGGCGCCTCGCGCGGCACGGGAGCGGCGACGGGTGCTGCCGCGGTCACCGGCGGTGCCACGGCCGCTGCGCCCTGGTTTGTCACCTGAAGGATCGCCTCCTCGTGGATCTGCAGGGTCTCGGCGAACTGCTTCACCAGCGCGCCGAGCTCCTCGACCTCCTCGGCGATGGGGTCGGTGACGGAGCGCGCCCGGTCGAGTGCCAGCACCTCGAAACGCTCGATGCGCTGCGTCAACTCGGCCAGGCTGCGGGTGGCCTCGCCGCTCGCGCGCACGAGATCGGCAAGGCGCGCTTCAGTCGCGGTCCGGTCGGCGCCGATCTGCCCGCCGAAATGGCCGATGACCATGGCGAGCAGCACGCCCAGCCCGACGGCCGCAGCCGTTCCCGCCTCGACCGCGGCGACGGTGAAGGCGAGGACGGAGGCGGAGGCGGCGATGGCCACCATGCAGAGGGCGATGAGGTAGGAACCCGGTCGGGCCATGGTTGAGCCGAATGTGATCCGCTGGCTGTTGGTCCGCCGGGAGAATGCAATGCGACGCGCTGATTCGTCTCGCATTTCCGCGGGGTAGCGACAGCCGCTCGCGCTTGCCCACAGAGATGTCGTCCCCCACCAGGGAACCGCCGCGCCGTCAGCAGATTGTCCTATTGCGCTGCATCATAACCGCGGTGAAGGTGGCGCCCCCTTGAGGAGGTGTCCCCCATGCCGATCCGTTCCATCCGGTCGCTCGCCTACGAGGACCTGACTGTCGGCCTGTCCGAACTGGTGATGAAGACCGTCACCGACCAGGACATCGTCGGCTTCGCCGACATTTCGGGCGACCAGAACCCCATTCACCTCTGCGACGTCTATGCGTCCAAGACGCGCTTCGGGCAGCGCATCGCCCACGGCCTCTATACCGCCAGCCTCATCTCGGCGGTGATCGGCACACGCCTCCCCGGCCCCGGCGCGGTCTATCTGTCGCAGACGCTCAATTTCAGGGCACCGGTGAAGATCGGCGACGTGGTGCGCGTCCATGTCGAGGTGGCGGAGCTGATGCCGGAGCGCCAGCGGGCTCGGCTCGCCTGCGAATGCGCGGTGGACGCGGCGGTGGTGCTCGAAGGCGAGGCCTGGGTCCGCGTTCCCTCCCGCACCGAGCTCGAGGCGGCCGCCTGAGGGCGAAGAGGCTGCTTGACGGGCAGGGCCGCCATCGGCAGGGTCCGCCGCGCCACGCCCATGCATCGAAGCCCGCTTGCGCCATGCCCCTGATCCTGCCGCCGCCACGGCCGGCCGCCTCCTTCCCGGTCCTGGCCCGCGACGCGGCGGTGCCCGCGGCCCTGCGCGGCGCGGTGGTGGCGATCGGCAATTTCGACGGCGTCCACCGGGGCCACAAACATGTGGTTGCGGCGGCGCGCCAACGTGCAGAGGCCGGCGGCCGGCCGGTCGTGGTGATGACCTTCGAGCCGCATCCGCGTGCCTATTTCCAGCCTGAGGTGCCGCTGTTCCGACTGAGCAGCGCCGCCGACAAAGTTCGGCTGCTGGCGGGGCTGGAGGTGGACGGCATCGCCGTGCTGCCCTTCGACCGAACCCTCGCCGAGATGCCGGCGGGTGCCTTCGAGGACGACCTGCTCGTGCGCTGGCTCGGGGCGGAGGATGTGGTGGTTGGCCGCGACTTCCATTACGGCGCGCGGCGCGGCGGAAGCGCCGAGACCCTGCAACAGGCGGGACGCGCCAAGGGCTTCGGCGTCAGCCAGGTGGCGGCCCTCGACAGCGGCGGCGCCACCATATCCTCCTCCGCCATCCGCGACGCCCTCGCCGCCGGCGACGTTGCGACCGCCAACGACCAGCTCGGCCATGCCTGGTTCGTCACCGCCACCGTCATCCACGGCGAGAAGCGCGGGCGCGAGCTCGGCTATCCCACCGCCAATCTGAAGCTCGATCCCGCCTGCGCCCTCAGGCACGGAATCTATGCGGTGAAGGTCGGGCTCCAAGGCCGCTGGCGCGATGGCGTGGCGAGTTTCGGCCGCCGCCCGACCTTCGACAACGGCGCGCCCCTGCTCGAGGTCCATGTCTTCGACTTCGCCGAGAGCCTTTACGATCGTGATATCGACATCGTCTTCGCCGGCTTCATCCGGCCGGAAGCCAGGTTCGAGTCGCTCGACGCGTTGATCGTGCAGATGGACCAGGACAGCCGGGACGCGCGAGCTATTCTCGACCGGCCCTGACCAATGGCTATTCGCATCCTCCGGACGCGAATCCTAATTACATTGGCGCACTGTTGATCCTATATTAACCGCGGTGACGCCTACTCTGGAACCAGTCAAACCAGAGGACAGCCCCCCATGTCTGCCCGAATGCCCACCCTGAAGATCGGCGGGAAGTCCGTCGGTTTCGTCATTTTCCTCCTCGCCATCACCGCCGCCGTGACGATCGCCGCCGGCTGGTGGCTGATCCAGTCGCGCAACGAGGCGACGGCCCTGCGGGACGCGCAGACGAACCTGCGCACGCTGGCGGTGCTCTTCTCGGCAAGCCATGCCGACAGCCGCTTCACCATCGCCGAAGAGCGGGTCGCGGACATGCGTGCCGGCAGCATGCCGGCCTTCGCCGACCATGGCATCGTCGACCGCACGGTGCAGGCGGCAGGCGGCGTCGCCACCATCTTCGTCACCGACGACAAGGGCGCGTTCATCCGCCGCACCACCAATGTGAAGAAGGAAAACGGTGACCGCGCCGTGGGCACCGCGCTGGCTCCCGACCACCCGGCACAGGGACCGCTGAAGGCGGGCCGCCCCTATTACGGCCCGGCGACGCTGTTCGGCCGCTCGTTCTACACCGCCTACCATCCGGTGCTGGACGCAGCCGGCAAGGTGATCGGCGTGCTGTTCATCGGCATTCCCACCGCCGAACTGCATGCCGAGGCGCGCCAGACGCTGATCGGCATGATCGGCGCGCTGCTGGCCATCGTCATCGTCCTCGGCGCGCTCGCCGCCGTCGTCGTCCGCCGTGCGGTAAAGCCGCTGGTGGCCGCCACGGCATCGCTCGAGCGGGTGGCCGCAGGCGACCTCGACACCCCCATCGCCACCTCGACGCGCAGTGACGAGATCGGCGACCTCATGCGAGCGCTGATGGTGCTGCGCGACAATGCGCGCCAGGCCAAGGCCGCCGAGGCCGACCGCCTGGCCGAGGCCGAGGCCCGCGCCGACCGCGGCCGCAGGCTGGAGGCCGCCATCGTCAATTACGAGAAGGCCATGGCCGCCCGCATCGCCGATGCGGACGCCGCCGTCGGCGGGCTCGACGCCAGCGCCTCGGCCCTGACCACGACCGCGGCCGCGATGACCGGCAAGGTGGGCAACGCGTCTGACGCCACCGACCAGGCAACCGCCAACATGAACGCCGTCGCGAGCGCCGCCCACGAACTCGCCGCCTCCATCACCGAGATCGGCCGCCAGGTATCGGCCTCCTCGGAGGTGGCCGGCCGGGCCGTGAAGGAGGCCGGCGAGACCGGCGCGCGGGTCGCGGAGCTCGACGGCGCGGCGCGCAAGATCGGCGAGGTCATCAGCCTCATCAACGCGGTCGCCGAACAGACCAACCTGCTGGCCCTCAACGCCACTATCGAGGCCGCCCGCGCCGGCGAGGCCGGCAAGGGCTTCGCCGTCGTCGCCGCCGAGGTGAAGCAGCTCGCCGGCCAGACCGCCAAGGCCACGGACGAGATCGCCTCCCAGGTCGGCCGCATGCAGGCCGCCACCAACGCCACGGTCCAGGCCATCGGCGTCATCACCGAGACGATCGGGTCGATGGACCATATCACCACGGCCATCGCCGCGGCAGTGGACCAGCAGCAGGCCTCTACCTCGGAGATCTCGCGGGCCATCGCCGAAGCCAACAGTCAGGCGGATCTCGCCCGCCGCTCCATCCTCGACGTCAGCAGCGCGGCCGACGGCACCGGCCGCTCCGCCTCCGAGGTGACCGAGGCGAGCCGCCGCCTCGCCGGCTGCTCGGCGAGCATCGAGCAGGCGCTGAAGGCCTTCGTCGCCGAGGTGCGCGCCGCCTGATCAGCGGGGCGCATCCGCGCCATGACCAGGGTTGATTGGACCGGCCGGGACGATGCCCCTATCGTCCCGGCCGTTTTCTTTGCGGCAGGAGGGTTCCGCCATGTATGTGCCGCCCCTGTTCCGGATGGGCGAGGAGGCCGAGGTGATGGCCTTCTGCCAGGCCCACCCCTTCGCGCTGCTGGTGACCCATGGCCGCGACGGTCTCTTCGCCACCCATCTGCCGGTGATCCTGAAGGAGGGCGAGGGCACAGGCCCCTCCTTCTTCGGCCATGTCGCGAAGGCCAATCCGCACTGGCGCAACACCGATGGCGGAGCTGAGGCGCTGCTCGTCTTCAGCGGCCCGCAGGCCTATGTGACCCCCTCCTGGTATGCGACCAAGAAGGAGACGGGCAAGGTGGTGCCGACCTGGAACTATGCGAGCGTCCATGTGCGCGGGCGGGTGTCATGGCCGACGGACGAAGCCTTCCTGCGGCAGAACCTCGCCGACCTCACGGACCGGCACGAGAGCGGGCGTGACCATCCCTGGGCGCTTGGCGACGCGCCGGACGACTTCATCGCCATGCAGATGCGGGCGATCGTCGGCATGCAGTTCCAGGTCTCGTCCTTCGACGCCAAGCTGAAGATGAGCCAGAACCGCCCGGCGGCGGATGTGGCGGGAGTCATCGCCGGCCTCGGTGCCTCGGGCGACCCGGCCGACGCCGCGGTGGCGGTACTCGTCGATTCCCTGCGTGGCGGCAAGGTCAGCTGAGGGCGGCGAGGAGCGCGGCGGCCATCAGCCCGGCGAGGAAGACGAGCCCGGCATCACGGTTGGACTTGAACAGCCTGAGGCAGAGGTCCGGATCGGCGATGTCGAGGGTTCGGACCTGCCAGGCGAGGTGAAGGGCGAAGGCGGCGAGCCCCGCATAGGCGAGGGGAGGAGCGGCGAGGCTCCACAGCGCCGCCGCGAAGAACGCCACCGCCGCGGCATAGAACAGCGACAGGTAGAGCGGCGTCCTCTCGCCGAAGAGCAGCGCCGTCGATCGCACGCCGACGATGGCGTCGTCCTCGCGGTCCTGATGGGCATAGATGGTGTCGTAGCCGATCACCCAGAGGATGGAGCCCGCGTAGAGGAGCAGCGCCGGCGCATCCAGCCGGCCGAAGGCCGCCGCCCAGCCCATCAGCGCGCCCCAGGAGAAGGCGAGGCCGAGCACCGATTGCGGCCAAGAGGTGATGCGCTTCATGAAGGGATAGATGACCACCACCGCCAGCGAGGCGATGCCGACCGCCCAGGCGAAGGGCTGCCAGAGCGCCAGCAGGACAAGGGCGCCGAGGCCGATCTGGGCGAGAAGGAAGATCTTGGCCTGCCGGCTCGTCACCTGCCCCGAGGGCAGAGGCCGCGACCGGGTGCGCTCCACCATCGCGTCGATGTCACGGTCCACGAGATCGTTGTAGGTGCAGCCCGCGCCGCGCATCGCCACGGCACCGACGGCGAACAGCGCCATGTGCCAGAGGTTCGGCAGGGGCTGGCCGGCCGCCAGCGCGGCGAAAGCCGCCGACCACCAGCACGGAAGGAGCAGGAGCCATGAGCCGATGGGCCGGTCGGCGCGGGCGAGCCTGAGATAGGGCCGCCAGGCGAGGGGCGCGTGGGTGTCGACCCAGGAGCCCCGAACGGCGTCGGCGACGCGTCCGTCCGCGGCGGTCATCGCCGGGTCAGAGCGCGCCGGGCGTGCGCAGGTCGAGCTGCGGGCGACGGCCCGCATTGGGAGCGAAGGGATTGCCGCCGCCGGCCTCCGCCTGGCGCCGCTGGCGCTCGAGCTGGGCGACGCCGTTGCAGGCCTGGGTGCGATTGCGGGTGATGTTGGCGACGCCGGTGTTGACGTCGTTCATGATCTGCTCGGGCAGGCGGCAGAACTCCGCATTGGTGGTCATCCACTGCTGCAGCCGGCGGAACGAGGCCTGGGCGGTGGTGAGCGCGGCGCAGGCACGCTGCGCATTGGCCTTGGCCTGTTCGAAGCTGGTCGGACGGCCGCGCGGAATCGCCGCCTGGGTCTGCTTCATGACCTCCTGGTGTGCGGCGATCAGCGGCTGGAACTCGGCCTGGCAGATCTCGTTGGCGCGCGCCTCGCCGGCCATCACGGCAGCGACGGCAAGGGCGGCCAGGGCAGTCTTCATCGCGTAAGGACGGTGCATCGTTCGGCCCCTGAACACGTCCGCAGAGCGAGCGAGGTTGAGTGAAATCGCTTGGTTACATATCAATCGGTCAGCATCGTGGCAACGTGACGGACGGTCGGGACGCCTCTCCCTCCACTGCCGCGTTGCAACCGGTGCGAGACCGCCGGTCCGGCACCAAGGGAAACATGCGACATGGCGGCTTATGATTTCAAGGCGATCAGGCTGTTCGTGGCCGGCCCTCTCGCGGAGGGAGCCGTCATTGCCTGCGAGCCTGATCAGACCAATTATCTGCTCAACGTCATGCGGCTCGACGACGGCGCGCGCATGGCCGTTTTCGACGGGGAGAACGGCGAATGGGCTGCGCGCCTGAGGCGCAGCGGCAAGCGGTCGCTTTCCCTCGCCGTCGAAGAGCTGCTTCGGCCGCAGCCCCTGGCCGGCGACCTGTGGCTTCTCTTCGCTCCGCTCAAGCACGCCCGGCTCGACTACATGGTTCAGAAGGCGGTGGAGATGGGGGTCTCGCGGCTGATTCCGGTCATCACCCGCCACACCCAGGCGAGCCGCGTGAACATCGAGCGGATGCGGGCGAATGCCGTCGAGGCGGCGGAACAATGCGGCGTCCTGACGGTTGCCGGATGCGATGAATCACAACCGCTTGCCGCCGTCCTCGCAGCCCTTGCTCCCGACCGGCTGCTCGTCTTCTGCGACGAGAGCGCGGCGGTCGCCAATCCTGTCGACCGCCTGCACGCGGCGGGCGGGGCGGAGGGCGGGCTCGCCGTGCTCATCGGCCCCGAGGGCGGTTTCTCCGACGAGGAGCGCACGATCATCGCCAGGCGCCCCCGGACGCTCGCCCTGTCGCTCGGGCCGCGTATCCTTCGGGCGGACACTGCCGCGGTGGCCGCGCTCGCCGTGGTGCAGGCGAGCCTCGGCGACTGGCGCTGAGACGAAGCAGCTCGACGCGAAGCAGCAACGGTGCCGGAGGGTGGAATTTCCGCCCGAAGTCAACGGAATTAAGTTCACGCCATCTTTCAATACGTTACGAAATCGTGGCGATCCGTGACCGGATCGGGCCACATTTTCGCCCCGCCGCCAGAGAGCCTCTGGCGCGCCGGATGTCGCCCCGGACTGGGAGGGGTGCGCCGGCGGGCGGCCGTTTTCCGGCGCGCTCAAACAGCGCTTTTTTGACGTCCATTCATGGAGACCATCATGTCGGACACTCGCCGATTTGGCATCGAGGAAGAATTTTTCGTGGTCGATGCCGAGACCAAGGCCGTGATGCGTCGCATGCCGCAGGGCTTCTTCGAGGCCGCCAAGGTGCGCCTCGGCGACAGGGTGGGCAGCGAGATGCTGCAGTCGCAGATCGAGCTGACGAGTTCCGTCCACGGCACGGCCTCGGCCGCCCGCAACGAGTTGCAGGCCATGCGCGGCATGCTCGGCGAGGTGGCGGCGCAGCACGGCCTCGCCATTCTCGCCTCGGGCACCCACCCGACCGCCATGTGGGCGACCCAACGCGCCAGCGACACGCCGCGCTACGACAGCGTCATGCACGACCTGCAGATGATCGGCCAGCGCAACATCGTCTGCGGCCTGCACGTCCACGCCGAGTTCGACGACCTGTCGCGGCGCATCGACGTGATGGGCCGGCTGATGCCGACCATCCCGCTGATCATCGCCCTTTCGACCTCCTCGCCGTTCTGGCAGTCACGCGCCACCGGACTGATGGGCTACCGGCTCGCCGCCTATGACGAATTGCCGCGCACGGGCCTGCCCGAGATGTTCAAGACCCAGGCCGAGTACGACGACTATGTCGCGTTGCTGGTGGAGGCGCGGGTCATCGAGGATTCGAGCTATGTCTGGTGGGCGGTGAGGCCATCGCGCCGCTTCCCCACGCTGGAGCTCAGGGCGCCCGATTCCTGCACGAGCCTCGACGACTCGCTGGCCATCGCCGCCCTCTACCGCTCCATGGTGCGCTATCTCATCCGCCATCCGGACTTCCGCGCCGACCTGTCGCCGCTGTCGCGGGCCGTGGCGCAGGAGAACAAGTGGCGGGCACAGCGCTACGGCATCCACGGCTCCTTCGTCGACGAGGAGCGCCGCACCACCGTCTCCATCGCCGATCTGGTCCAGGAGACCGTATCCCTGCTGGAGGAAGATGCCGAGGCGCTCGGCTGCTCCGACGACCTCGCCCGCTGCCTGGACATCTGCGTGCGCGGCACGAGCGCCGACGGTCAACTCACCGTGTGGAAGTCGGCCCTCGGCCTTGCCGAGACGCCGCATGACGCGCTGCGCGCGGTGAAGACCTGGATCGCGACGCAGACGCTGCAGTAACCGCTCAGAACAGGCTGCCCTGCCCCTCCCCGCCCTTGCGGGGCCGGGGCTCGGCAGTGCGCGCCGGCTTCGGCGCGGCGGGCGTCGGCGCCTCGCCATCCGCCGTTGCCGCGACGCGTCCGTCGGCGAATTCGATGGCCAGGGCCGTACCGGGCCCGATGGCCGTGGCGGAACGCAGCGGGCGGCCTTCCGCATCCCGCACGAGCGCGAAGCCGCGCGCCAGCACGCCCTGATAGGAGAGCGCCGCCAGCAGCTTCGCCGCGCCGTCGAGGCGCTCGTTGCTGCGGCGGAGCACCAGGACGACCGCGCGCGGCGCGCGGGCGTGCAGGGCCTGGAGGCGCTCGCGCGCGCGCCCGATGCGGTCCGACTGGGTTCTCGCATAAACGCCGAGCGAGCGGGAGAGGCGATCGGAAATGGCGCGGAAGGTCTCGCGGCGCAGCTCGGTGCGGCGCGACAGGGTGGTGC